>JAQGHX010000072.1 GCA_028288745.1 Roseomonas sp.
AGGCGCAGATCCAGCGGATCGCGCCCTACTTCCCGCTCTCGCATGGAGTGCCGCGAGTGGATGACCAGCGCGTCGTCAGCGGCATCCTGCACGTCATCCGGAACGGCTTGCGTTGGCGTGATGCGCCCGCCGACCACGGCCCGCACAAGACCCTCTCCAACCGCGTCATCCGCTGGAGCCGCATGGGCGTGTTCAACCCTATCTTCGCCGGGCTGGCCGACCCGATCGGCGCGCCGAAAGAAGCTAACGGCAGGAGGACAGGCGCATGACCGAGGACGACACTCCTGCCCTGGCCGCCGCTCTCCCGGCTGCCCCGATCCGCGAGATCATCCATGGCGACAGGAACGCCTTCTTTGCCACGCTGGAGCAGCGCGATCATCCCGAACTGCGCGGACAGCCGGTCGCGGTGGGCGGCTCGGCCGAGCGCGGCGTGCTGGCCGCCGCCAATTATGAGGCCCGGCGCTTTGGCGTGCAGCTCGGCCATGCCGTCTGTGCTCGCCCGCCGGCAATGCCCGGAGCTGGTCTTTGTCCGGCCCCGCTTTGAGGTCTACCGGGCGGTCTCGGCGCAGATCCACGCCATCTTTGCTGAGCGTAGGCTTGGAATAGGGTGGCGCCCCGGCGTCGGGGTCGGCATTTTTCCCCGGCTCATCCGACGATGCCCGGCGAGGCGGAGATGCTGCAAGTAGGCGCAGGCGGTGCATGCCGGTGCGGCCTGTCCACGAGCGTCCCCCCGCCGCCACTCTCGCCAGTGGAGTGGCGGCAGTGCGGCGAGGCTATGAGCAATGCGAAGCGCCTCTTCGTTGTGCCGCGCGAGCCGCATGATGCGCCGGCGAGGCTTGAGGCGGAGAGCCGGAATAGGGCGGAAGAATGGGCGCAGTTGTAGGCCTGGCCGCGTCATCCCAGCGGAGGAACACCGGGGGGAGCCCGCATGGTCTCGGGCTCCCCCCGCCCGCTCAGTTCACGACGACCTTCGCCTCCTTCACCACACGCCCCCATTTGACGTTCTCGGTGCGGAGGAAGGCCGCGAACTCTTCCGGCGCCGAGCCCAGTGGCTCACTACCCTCGGCCGCCAACCTGGCAACGACGGCGGGGTGCTGGAGGACCTGCCGGATCACCTTGTTCAGTGCCATGATCTGCGCGGCAGGCGTATTGGCGGGCGCCACCACCCCGGTCCAGTTGACCGCCTCATATCCGGGGAAGCCGAGCTCGGCGACGGTCGGGATGGCGGGCATGGCGCGCATCCGCTGGGGCGAGGTCACCGCCAGCACGCGCATCGACCCCGCTTCCAATACGCCCCGCGCTGCCAGCGGATTTACGAAGAACAGGTCGATCCGCCCGGCGAGAAGATCCGTCAGCACGGGCGCCGCCCCGACATAGGGCACCACCACCATCTCGATACCCGCCTGCGCGGCGAACATCTCGCCGGAGAGATGCCCGGTTGTCCCCGCGCCCGAATGGCCGACATTCAGGGCGCCAGGCCGCTTGCGCGCATCGGTGATCAGCGCCTCCAGGTCCTTCCATGGCGCGTCCTTGCGCACGATCAGCAGGTTCGGCTGCTGCGCCACCGTGGAGACCGGAGCCAGGTCTCGCAGCGGATTGAAGGGCATGGTCGGGTAAAGGCTTGGGTTGATGGCAAGGTTCGCCGTCTGGCCCATGCCGATGGTGTAGCCATCCGGGTCGGATTTGGCGACGAGGTCCAGCCCGATATTGCCACCAGCGCCCGACCGGTTCTCCGTCACCACCGTCCAGCCGGCGATTTCCGTTATGCGGTGCGCCACCTCCCGCGAGATGGCGTCGGTGCCGCCCGCCGGAGGATAGGGTATGATCAGGCGGAGCGGCCGCTCAGGCCACGCCGCCGCCCGTGCCTGCCCCGCCAGGAACGGTGTTGCCAGCGCGATCCCGGCGCCGAGCAGGCTCCGCCGACTCAGATGGATACGCATTCTAGTTCTCTCCCCCTGCGCCCGCCGGTTCATGCCTGGCGGGTCGTTGACGTTGTCCTCAGCCGCGTGGCTTATTCCGCCGCGTCTGGAATCTTTCTGAACGGGCCGAGAACTTCCTCGGTATGGGCCCCCGCCGCCGGCGGGTCGCTCCGCTTGCCGAGGCGGGCATCGCCGAACTGGATCGGCAGGGCCGGCGTCGCCGTTTCCTTGCCATCCGGCAGGCGCAAGGGCACCAGGCCACCCGCATGGCACATATGAGGGTCGTCAAACAGATCCCACGGCTTGGTGATGCGCGCGAAGGGCAGCCCCGCCGCCCCGCACATCGCTTCCAACTCAGCGAGGGAATGCTTCCGCAGCAGCCGCGTCACCAGCGGGATCAGCTCCGCCCGCCCCTGGGAGCGCAGCGTGTTGGTGGCCCAGCGCGAGTCGCGCAGTTCCGGCTCATCCAGCCGCCCGGTGAAGATCTGCCACTGGCGGTCGGTCACCACGCCGACAAAGAGCTGCACGCCGTCACTGGATTCGAAGATGTCATAGACACCCCAGGCCCGCTTGCCGGCAGGCATTGGCGCCGGCTCCGCCCCGGAGATCGCCTGCTGCAGCATGTGGGTGGAGACCAGATAGGCGGAGGTCTCGAAGAGGCCGGACTGCACATGCTGCCCGCGCCCCGTCGTCTCCCGTTGCCGCAGCGCCGCCATGATCGCGACCGAGCCGAACAACCCGCCCATCATGTCATTGACCGGCGCGCCGGCCCGCAGCGGCCGCCCTTCCGGCCCGGTCATATAAGCCAGGCCGCTCATCATCTGCACCACCTCGTCCAAGGCGGTCCGGTTCTCATAGGGGCCCGTGAGAAAGCCCTTCAGCGAGCAATAGACCAGCCGCGGATTGCGTGCCGAGAGCGCCGCATAACCCAGCCCCTGCGCCTCCAACCCGCCGGGCCTGAAGTTCTCGATGACCACATCGGCGGTGTCGATCAGCCGCAGCAGCGTCGCCAGATCCTCCGGGTCCTTGATGTCGACTTGCACGCTCTTTTTGATGCGGGAGAAGGCGGCGAAGAAGCCGGTGCCGGAGCTGGTCAGGATGCGGGTGCGGTCGCCAGTGCCCGGCGGCTCAACCTTGATAACCTCGGCACCGAGATCAGCCAGCACCAGCCCGCAACTCGGCCCCATGACCATGTGGGAGAATTCGACGACACGGATGCCGTCGAGCGGCAGGGGATCGCGTTCCGTGCTCATGCCGCTCGCGCCTTCGCCCGGTAGGGGCCAAGCCCGCCACCGCGCAGCATGGCGCTGGGCAGCTGATGGCCGACGATCTCCTCCGCCAGAGCGGAGGCCGCGAGCAGCGCCTCGATATCGACGCCCGTGCGCACGCCCAGCTCCTCGCAGAGGAATACCAGCTCCTCCGTGGCGATATTGCCCGGTGCGCCCGGATGCGCCGCGAAGGGGCAGCCGCCCAGGCCGCCCGCCGTCGCGTCGAACTCCCTTATGCCGAGGCGCAGTCCGGCATGGGCACAGGCCACCGCCATGCCCCGCGTGTCATGCAGATGCAGCCCGATGCGGTGGTCCGGATAGCGTTCCCGCACCGCGCCGACCAGGCGTTCCACATGGGCCGGATTGGCCCAGCCCATGGAATCCGCAATGGCGATCTTCTCGATGGTGCAGCCAGTCTCATCCGCCAGCGCCATGGCGCTCGCCAAGGCGGAAAGCGCCTGCGGGACGGAGACATCGCCGGAGAAATTGCAGCCGAAGGAGGCCATCAGGCTGATCCGGTTCACCGCCACGCCCGCCGCCTGATGCGCCGCGACATGCTTGCGCATCGCCTCCAGCTGCCCCGCGTGATCGCGATTGAGATTATGCAGCGAGAAGGCCTCGGAGGCGCTGACGGTGATCGAGCCTTTCACCGCCAGCCGGTCGCTGAAAGCCAGAGTCCGCTGCAACCCCGCCGGATTGAACCACAGCGCGATGTATTCGACGCCCGGGCGTGGGGTGAAGCCGGCCACCACCGCCTCGGCATCCGCCCAGCCGGGCACCATCTTTGGGTTGACGAAGGACGCCACCTGAATGCGCTTCAGCCCGGTGGCCGAAAGCGCGTCAATCAACGCGATCTTGCGCTCCGTCGTGATCGGCCCAGGCTCGATCTGGAAGCCCTCGCGCGGGCCCTCCTCGGTGATGTCGACGCTATCCGGTAAATCGCTCATGCTGTTCTCTCCCTGGACTGGGCGGCTGGATGGTCCCAGGCCGCCTGCAGGATGGTTCCCGTGGTGGAATCGGTGATCACGACGCCGCCTTCCGGCCGGAAGGCGAGGTTGGTGGTGAAGCTGCCGCGGCAGGAGCGCAGCGCGGCGATCAATTGCCCTTGCCCGCCCAGTACAAGCACATGACCAAGCCCGGCATGCGCCACCAGCAGGTTGCCCGCCGCGTCGACGGCCATGCCATCCGGCCCTGTCGCACCATGGAAGGATGCGAAGCGGTGTACCTTGGCCGTGCCGCCCTGCGGCAACAGCGGCACGCGCCACACTGCGTTGTCGCGCGTCATGGCGACGTAGAGCACGTCCTCCTCCGGCGAGAGGGCGAGGCCATTCGGGCTCGGGCCATTGTTGATCAGGCAGTCCAGCCGCCCCTCCCGCGTCAGGCGGAACACCCGCCCGGTGGGGTCGTGCAGCCCGGTCTGCCCCTGATCGGTGAAGAAGAGATCGCCATTGCTGGCGAAGGTCAGGTCGTTGACGCCCTTGAAGCGCTCGCTATTGCAGCGCGTCAGCACCGGGGTGACCTGGCCTGTCCCCACATCCAGCGCCAGGATGCCATTCTTGTAGTCGGCGATGTAAAGGCGGCCATCCGGCGCCAGGGCCAGCCCGTTCGGTTCGCCATCATATTCGGCAACGCAATGCCATTCGCCGCCCTCGACGCGGAAGATCCGCCCATGAGGGATATCCGTGACATGCAATCGGCCCCGCGCATCGAAGCACGGCCCTTCCAGGAAGCTGTCCACCGGCATACCGCGCTTATTAGCGCGCGACCATTCGCTAACCACCGGGCGGCGCAGTGCTGCCGGCATCTCGGCGAAGACTGTGCAGCCCGTGATAACGGGTGGCGGAAAGAGGCCCATCATTGCGCCGAGATCCCCGCCTCGCGCAGCACGCCTTCCCAGCGCGTCACCTCGGCCGCCACATAGTCCCGCGCCTCGGCTGGCGTATTACCCACGATACGGTCCACGCCCAGGGTGGCGAGTTGCTTGCGCACCGTCTCCTCTGCCAACACGGCCGCCGATGCTGCCTGCAACGCCGCGAGGACCGCCGGCGGCGTGCGGGAGGGGGCCATTATCACCTGCCAAACGCTGAAGGTACCCGCGGGCCAGCCTGCCTCGGCCACCGTCGGCACCTCCGGCGCGACCGGGCTGCGGGTGGGGGCGGAAACGGCCAGCGCCCGCCCTTGCCCGCCCTGCGCGGTCGCGAAGGCGGTGATGCCGGCGTCGTAGAGCATGTCGATGCGCCCGGCGGCGAGGTCCAGCACAGCGGGCGCGCTGCCGCGATAGGCTACCTCCTCCATCCTCAGCCCTGCGGCCTTCAGGAACAGCAGGCTGACCAGTTGCAGCGCGCCGCCATTACCCGCGCTGGCATAGCGCAGCCGGCCCGGCTCACGCTTCGCCCGCGCCACCAGATCGGCCAGGGTGCGATCCGGTGCGTTTGGTGGCACCAGCAACACCATCGGGCTTTCGGCCACCACCGTCACCGGCACCAGATCCGCGACCGGGTCGTAATCCAGCTTGCTGTAGAGAACCCGGTTCACCGCGTGGCTGGTATTGGTGAAGAGCAGCGTGGCGCCATCAGGCTCCGCATGCGCCACGGCCGAGGCGGCGATATTGCCGCCCGCGCCCGTGCGATTCTCCACCACGACGCGCTGCGGCAGCCGGCGACTCAGGCTATCGGCCAACAGGCGCGCCACCAGATCGGTCGGGCCGCCGGCCGAGGCGATCACCAGCAGCTTGATCGGCTTGTTCGGCAATTCCGCCGCCCGCGCGGTGGCCGGAACAGCCATCGCGGCCAAGCCGGCCAGCATCACCGCCCGCCGGCGCCAGGCCGCCGTAGGATACCATCCCATCATCTCTCTTCCCTTTCTCCCGCCGCCACCCTCTGCCGGGGTTGCTGGCCGTCTCCGGTGCCGGATGAGCTATCCGGCGAGCACCTCCGCCGCGCCTGTCGGCTGGCAGGCGGATGCGCCGCGCGACCGGCCAGTGCCCTCCGGGGCCTTCCCGCGCCGGGCGTAGTGGAAGCCCTTCTCCACCCCGACATCCGGCAGGTAGCCATAGAGCGCCTCGCCCGGCAGGCCGTCCGCCAGCACGCGCCGCGCCTCGGCCAGGAGGTCGAGGTCGATGCCAGTGTCGAGGCCCATGGCCTCCAGCATCCAGACCAGATCCTCGGTGACAATGTTGCCGGTGGCACCCGGCGAGTAGGGACAGCCGCCAATGCCGCCCTGCGAGGAGTCAAAGGTCGTGACCCCAGCTTCCAGCGCGGCGACGACATTGGCCAGCCCCTGGCCCCGCGTATTGTGCAGATGCGCGCCGCCCGCGCGGTCGCCCAGCCCGGCGCGGAGGCGCGTGAACATGCGCTTCACCTGCACCGGGTTCGCGTAGCCGACGCCATCCGACAGGCCGATGCTGTCCGCGCCTGCCCGCGCCAGCCGCTCGGCCATGGTGAACACCCAGCTTTCCTCGACGATCCCCTGGATGGTGCAGCCAAAGGCGGTGGAGATGCCGATCTCGATCTCCGGCCGCTGCCCTTCCGGCAGGCTGTCCCGCCAGGCGCAGACCCGGGCCACCTCCTCGATGGCCTCGTCGCAGCTCATCCGGATATTAGCGAGGCTATGCGCGTGGGAGGCCGAGACCGGCATGGTGATTTTGGGCGTACCAGCCTCCACCGCCCGCATCACCCCCTTCATGTTCGGCGCCAGCGCCAGCACCGTCAGGCCAGGAATCCGCAGCGCATCCCGGACCACCTCGGCGGCATCGGCCATCTGCGGCAGTAGCTTCGGATGCACGAAGGACCCGACCTCGATCTCACGCAGGCCGGCGGCGGCCAGCGCGCGCACCCAGCGTTGCTTCGCCTCGGTGGGCATGGTGCGGCCGATGCTTTGCAAGCCATCCCGCGGGCCGACCTCGCTGACCAGGACATCCATCTGTCTTCCTTCCCTCCTTCGCCCCGGTTTGCCGGTATCGTTCTATTGAATAGAATTCGGTTTCTAACGATAGAATAAGGGTCACCGCGTCCTGTCAACCGGAAAGCTGCCCGAGGAGGTCCGCCATGCCCCGTTATCAGACACGCCAGCTCCCCCAGGCCGCAGCCGAAGGGGGTGTCGCGGCTGTCGACCGGGCGCTGCTGCTGCTCAAGGCTTTCCGCCAGGGGGATGGTGTGCTGACCCTCACGGAGCTCGCGGCCAGGACGGGCCTTGTCAAAAGCACGGCGCTGCGGCTGCTGGCATCGCTGGTGCATGCCGGATTCTTGCAGAAGCGCGGGCAAGGTTATGCGCTGAGCAGCGAGATCAGCCGGCTCCAGGCCGTATACGCCGCATCGTTCAGCCTGGGGGAGGTAGTGATGCCCATCCTCCGGCGCCTGAGCGTGGAAACCCAGGAGAGCGCTGCCTTGCATGTGCGTCAGGGAGAGCAACGGCTCTGCCTGTACCGGGTTGATTCACCCCAGCCCTTGCGAGACCACGGCCGTGTCGGCGACCTCTTTCCGCTCGATCGGGGATCAGGCGGGCGGGTGCTGATGGCATTCAGCGGCGCCGAGGGCGAGATCTACGACCGCATCCGCCGTGACAAATCCATCATGGTCAGCGCAGATCGGGTACCAGACCTGGCGGGGGCATCCTCCCCGGTCTTCGACGCCGCCGGGCAACTGGTTGGCGCGCTGACGCTGATCATGCCGATGACGCGCCGCCATCCCTCGCACCAAGTCGCGGTCCGGGAGGCCGCCCTTGAACTCACGCTTCGCCTGGGGGGATCGCCACATCTGTTTGGCTAACTACGGTTCTCTGATCGCGGGGCGGCAGGTGCCACGCGGTCGCCTGCACCACGGCCAGGTTCGGAGTGGCATTCTCACTTTGGGGCGGATCGGCCCGCTCCAGCCAGCCCGCCACCTCGTGCACGGCGTGCCACGATACTATCTCTTCAGGTGCGCCGCATGGCGCGCCCGATGTCGCTGCATCCACGTCTCTCTCCCCCCCTTCCGCCCCGCCAGGCGATTCTCGGTGTCACCTTAGGAGATGGGGATGCGCGGCTGAGGACCGCTCAAACAGGCAGTCAGAGAGGTGTCGGATGGACTTGCGCTTGCTGCGCAGCTTCGTGGTGGTCGCGCGGTGCAGGAACATCTCCCGCGCTGCGCTGGAGCTCAGGATGGCGCAGCCTGCACTGGGGCGGCAGATGGTGAAGCTGGAGGCCGAGGTGGGCGCACCGCTGCTACTGCGGCATCGCCGCGGCGTCGGCCTGACCGAAGCCGGCGCCCTGCTGAAGGTGGAAGCCGAGGCACTGCTCGAACGCCATGGCGCGCTACGGGAACTGATCCGCCGCAATGCGGGCATCGCCACAGGGACGGTAACCGTCGGCGTGCCGGGCGCGCTCGGTAGCTTACTACTGCCGCAGGTCCTGCATCGCTTCGCGATCGCCTGCCCGCTGGTCGGCATCCGGGTCATCGAAGGGCTCAGCGGTCAACTCACCGACCTGCTGCTGGCCGGCCACCTGGACTTGGCGATCATGAACAATGCGACAGCTTCCCCCGGGGTCGCCGTGCTGCCCTTCCTGGTCAGCCGCATGGCCTTCGTGCAGGCCGTCAGCGAGCAACCGGCATACGCCAGCATCACCCTGGCCGAGGTCGCGCGGCACCCCCTGATCCTGGCCAGCCAGGACCATACGCTGCGGCAGACCATTGATGCCGCCTTTGCCTTGCGCCACCTCAGCATCGTGCCGCGGCTGGAGGTGGATAGCCTCACGCTGCTGAAGGCGCTGGTGCGCGCCGGTCATGGGGCGACTCTGCTGAACCCCTATGTGGTGGCTGAGGAGGTCGGCCGGGGTCAGCTAAAAGCGACGCCGCTCGCCGGACGCGGCATCCTGTGGCGATTGGATCTGGCACTCCATGCCGAACGCCGGCAACGGCTGGCGGTTCAGCGGATACTCGAGATCCTGCGTGAGGAAGCCGTGGCCCTGGTGAGGAACGAGGGCTTGGCTGAGTCGCTCCGCTTGCATCCCGATTTCGGCAAGAGCTGAGACATGCCGACAGGGCATGGTAAGCGGTCCCTGTAAGTATTGGACCCGCCTGCCAGGTCAGCGCACCTGTGTCAGAACGTCGCCGCGTGAAGGCGACAGAGCACGGGAGGATCCATGGCGCTGACCCTGATCTGCCGCACGGCCACTGTCTTCACCGCCGATGGCGCGGTCGACGAGGATGGCCTGCGGCACTACCTGCAACGACTCATCGAGCAAGGCCATGGCCTCTATTTGGCCAGTGGCGGATCCGGCGAGGGCCATGCGCTCAGCCATCCCGAGCTGCGCCAAGTCTATGCCGCTGGCGTCGCCTGCGGCCGTGGGAAGGTGCCGGTCTATGCCAACCCGCCGGAGCAACACACCGCGCAACTCACACTGGAACACAGCTTGTTGGCGATCGAGGCCGGCGTCGAGCTGGTGAATGTCTATGGCCCCAGCGCCTTGCATGGCTATGTGCCGACCGACGAAGAATTCGAGCGCTATCACGACGAGTTACTGCCGCAGCTACGCCATCCCGTTGCCCTCGCGCCTAACCCGATCCTGGGCTATGCGCCGGATCCGAGGACGGTGGCGCGGCTGTGCAATCGCTATTCCCAGGTCGAGGCGATCAACCTTGCCTTGCAGACCGACGACTACATGCTGCGTATCCAGGCCGATCTCCGGCGGCCGGTGCGGTTCTATGCCCCGATCTCTGGCTCGCTGAACGCGCTGGCACTTGGGGCACATGGGCTGCTGGGGGCAGAGGCGAATATTCTGCCCGCGACCCATGCCCGTTATATCGCGCTCTGCGCCGGCGGCCCCTCGGCGGAGCTGGGCCTGCATTACGGCCGGATCAAGCGCTTCAGCCAGTTGACCGCCCGCCATGGCGCCAGCCCGCGTTGGCTGAAGATGGCGATGCGCGTGCTGCGTCTCCCCGGCGGCGATGCCGGGCCACGGCGGCCCTACCTCATGCCGTCCGAAGCCTTGCTGAAGGCCTTCGCGCAGGATCTCGCCGGGCTGGAGATCCCGGAACTCGATGTGCAGCTGCGGGAATCGCCCTATCTGTCCTGACACCGTCATCCGGAAGCAGCATCTCATAAGCTGCCCGGCGCAAAAGGAGGAAACCATGGCTTCATTCATCGGGCCGACGGGCCGACGCCCCTTGCTCCTCGCCGGCCTCGCCGCCGGAATTGGGGGCGGTGCCGCCCGTGCCCAAGCGGCCTATCCCGACCGTGTGCTGCGCGGCATCGTCCCCTTCTCGCCGGGCGGTGCCAGCGACATCCTGGCGCGGCTCTATGCCGATCACCTGGGCCGCGCGCTCGGCCAGCCGGTGGTGGTGGAGAACCGAGCGGGCGCAGGGGGCAACATCGGCATCCAGGCGGCGCTGCTAGCCAAGCCAGATGGCTATACCATCCTGTTCTGCTCCATCGCGACCACGCAGAACCCGGCAGTCTTTCGTAATCTTCCTTATGATCCCTTTAAGGATATCCGCCTCGTTGCCAAGCTTGGGGAAGCGCAGTTCGTCGTCGCGATCAACCGCGGCAAGATGCCGGTGGAGGACCTACGGGGCCTTATCGTTCTGCTGCGAGACAATCCCGGCAAGTTCAACGCGGCGGCTGCGGCGGTCGGTACGCAACTGGCCATCGAGGTATTCCGCCTCCAGAACAAGCTGAACTTCGAGATCGTCAGGTATTCCGGCGCTGGTCAGGCCTCGACCGCGCTGTTGGCTGGCGAGACCGACTTCATCATCGTCGACGCCGCGCCGCTCAGCGCAATCGCCGAGGATCCCAGAATACGGTTCCTGGCCGTCACCGGGCAGGAACGCCTGCCCGCCTATCCCAATGTGCCAACCACGCGCGAGGCAGGGTTACCGGAGTACCAGGAGAACAGCCATTTCGGTGTCTATGTCCCCGCCGGTGTGCCCATGCCGATCGTGGAACGCCTCCATGACACGCTCAATGAGGTGAATCGTGACCCGGAGGTAATCAAGAAGCTGCACGGGCTCGGCTGGACGCCAGTTCGTATCTCCCGCGATGAATTCGAAAAGTTCTACCGAGAGGATATTGCCAAGTGGCGGGAGATCGTACGGGTGGCGGGCATCAGCCCGCTTGACTAGGCCACCGGGGAGACGCGCCACTACAGCGCCTGACAGAAGGCGAGAATGTAGCGGATGGCGCATCTCATCTGTGACCTCGGGTGAGGATGATTCGCAGCAGGCAGCCCGAGCTCCGAACGGCCAAAACGTCGTCGGCGATTGGGTGACGCCGGCGGCTCCGGTGCAAATTTCTGGAACGATTAAGCGCTGCCCGGGCGCTGTGCTTCGTTCATGCCGTCAGCACCGCGGCCAGATGGCGGCCGGAGCGCAGCCCTGAACGCCCAGACATCCCAGATCATGCTGACCTTGGCGGATACGCCGCATCAATTCGACACCGGCGATGGTGATGCCCGCGCGTCTGAAGCTTTACCCCGTCATCCCCAGGCGTCCCTGGTGCAACGTCTGACAAATCCCGCGCACCTGAGCCCCAATGCGGGTGGCCGGCCG
>JAQGHX010000083.1 GCA_028288745.1 Roseomonas sp.
GCTGGCGCGGCGCGGCGCGGCGGTTCCGTGCCGGCGGTGCGGCCCGTGCCCGGCAGCGGCGGTGGCGGCGGCATGGGGGAGGCCGATGCCCGGCCCGGCCCACGAGCCGAGAGCAGGAAGAAGGCGATATCGTTCCGCCCCTGGTCGACGGCCGCCTCAAGCGGCGTCAGCCCCAGCACATTGTGCGACTCCAGGTCGGCGCCACGCGACACCGCGTCCCGCGCGGCGCCAAGGTCGCCACGGTTGATGGAGTCGAACAGCGCCTCGTTGGGACCGAGATTGTTGAAGTTCGCGTCCGGCGGGATGGCCGGTGCCGGGTTGCGGCTGGCCAGCCCCGGCAGGGCGGGCGGCGGCGTGTTCGGGCCGGCCGCGCTGTTCGGCGTCAAGGGCCCGCGGGGCACCTGCGCCGCCACCGGCATGCTCAGCAGCAAGGGCGCCACGAGGGCGGCGAGGGGGATGAGGCGGGCAACGGAGATGGGGCGGCGCATGGCGGCATCTTCTAATGCGAAAGCGGCGGCGAGGGAAACCGGAACGGGACTTTGGTGGCCACGATCCTGTGTCGGTGGCGCATCATGGCCTCAGCCGCAGCCCTGGCCGTTCATGGTGAAGCTCTCCACCCGGTGGTCACGCAGCGCGAAGGTGAGGTCGCAGCGCACCTGGGCATAAGCCGGCGCCGGCATCATCCAGGGGCGGTAGCGGCCATAGCCGAAGCCGGAATAGGGCTCGGGCTGCAGGGCGATGGTGCTCACGCGCTCGAACTGCAGGAAGCGGCGGCCATCGGTGTCATAGCTGCGCAGCGGCACGCCGAGTTCAGCGACCAGGTCACCTTCGCTGCGGCCGACATAGGTAGCCAGGCGCTGCTCCAGGGTCGGCCCCACCGCGCAGGCAGCGAGCAGAAGCGGCAACAGCAGCGATGCTGTTCTCATACGCATGGCGATATTCCTCCACTCCCTACATAGGAAGGCGGAATGATGGCTGCAAAGAGGCAGGCGCGCGGGCTCAGCGTCCCTCCCGCCGCCAGGCCAGCAGCGCCACGCCGAGCACCAGCGGCAGCGCCAGCCAGGGCGGCAGCAGTGGCAGGGCATCGATCCCGGTGACCACATGGTCCTGGTTGCGCCGCAGCCCCAGCCAGCCATGGCCGGAGCCGCCCGCCATGTCCCGCCCGGCCGCCACGCGGCGCAACTCCGGCACCTCGGCGGTGGCGGCATTCCCCAGCCAGCGCACGCCGCCGGCGGTGGCGGCCGTGACCGGGGCCAGCCGGACGGGGTCGGCGCGCAGGTCGGCGATCTCCAGCGGGTTGGCGGCGCTGGCGGCGGCGAAGGCGGTGCGGCGCCCGTCGCTGGCCTGCCAGACACCGGGCTGGCCGGCCGGCAGCGCCAGCACGGCACGGCCGCCGCCCTCCGCCTGCGCCGTCCGGCGCGTGACGGTGCCATCGGGCGCGGTGACGGTCAGCTCGGGTGGCGGCCCGGCCTCAACGCTGCGGCGGGTGACGGTCAGGGTGCCGTCCTCCACCCGCGCCGTCAGGTCCTCCTCCTCCAGCTCGGGTTCCTTCATCAGCCAGTGGGCGGCGCGGCGCAGCAGCTCCGCCTGCGGGCCGCCGCCGTCATGGCCGCGGGACCAGAGCCAGATCTGGTCCGAGAGCAGCAGCGCCACCCGGCCGTCGCCCACCCGGTCCAGTTGCAGCAGGGGGGCGCCATCGGGGCTGTCCATCACCGTGGTGCCGCTTTGCGTGTCGGCGCGCAGGTGGCGGTACCAGCGGCCCCAGGCGGGCGCGGCATCGCCGGCATTGGCCCCGGCCAGGCCCTGGGTCACCGGGTGGCGGGCGCCCGCCTCGGTGACGCGCGGGCGGAAGGCGCCCTCAGCCAGCCCGCCGGTGCCGGAGAGCGGCCGGGCCGGCAGCACCGCGCCGAGCGGGGTGGAGGCCAGGCTGGTCGGCCCCAGGAATTCCGGCCCGACCGACAGCAGCAGCGCGCCGCCGCCCCGCACGTATTCGGCGATGTTGCGCAGGTAGACGGGCGGCAGGATGCCCCGGTTGGCGAAACGGTCGAAGACGATCAGGTCGAAGTCGCGCAGCTTGACCTGGAACAGCTCCCGCACCGGGAAGGCGATCAGCGCCAGCTCGTTCAGCGGCGTCAGGTCGTCCTTCTCGGGCGGGCGCAGGATGGTGAAGTGGACCAGGTCCACATTCGGATCGGCCTTCAGCAACCGGCGCCAGGTACGCTCGCCCGAATGCGGCTCGCCCGAAACCAGCAGCACCCGCAGCCGGTCCCGCACGCCGTTGATGGTGACGACGGCGCGGTTGTTGACGGTGGAAACCTCGCCTGGCCGCTCGTCGGCCGCGATCTCCACCACGGAGGGCCCGCCGCGCTCGACCGGCACGTTGATGCGGTGCTCGCGGCCCAGCGGGACGCTTTCGATACGCGGCGCGGCGCCGTCGCGGCGGATGGTCAGGCGCACGGCGCCGCCGGTCTCGCTCGGGCGCGCGCCCAGGTCCTCCACCGCCACCCGCAGCTCCACGCTGCGGCCGACGATGCCGAAGCCCGGCGCCTCGATCAGCCGGACGCGCCGGTCCACGCCCCCGGGGCCGCCGGGCAGGATGGTGTGGAAGGGCGCGTCGAACGAAGGCGCCGCCGGCACGTCATGCGCCTGCCCGTCGGTCAGGGCCAGGATGCCGGCCAGCCGGGCGCGCGGGATATCGGCCAGCGCGCGGTCGATGGCGGTCATCAGGCGGGTGCCCTGGTTGCCGCCTTCCGGCACGTCGAGGGTGCGTAACTCCAGGTCGGGGAAGCGCGCGGCCTCGGCCTCCAGCGCCGCGCGGGCGGCATCCATCTCGGCGCCGCGGGTGCCGATGCGGGCGCTGCCGCTGCGGTCCTGCACCAGCAGGGCGATGTCGGGCCGGGTTTCCCGCGATTCCTCGACCAGCCGGGGGTTGGCCAGAGCCAGCAGCAGCAGCGCGAAGGACAGCGCCCGCCACCAGACGCCCCGCGCGCGGCGCCACAGGGCCGGGACCAGCGCCAGCAGGGCCAGCAGGCCCAGCCCCCCCAGCAGCCAGAGCGGCAGGATCGGCGCGAAGTCGAGGCCGGAGATGGCGCTCTGCATCAGTTGCCGAGCCTTTCCAGGATGGCGGGCACGTGCACCTGGTCGCCCTTGTAGTTGCCGGTCAGCGCGTACATCACGAGATTGGCGCCGAAACGGTAGGCCAGCGTGCGCTGCCGCGCGCCGCCGGGGATGGCGGCGTAGGGGTTGCCGCCACGCCCATCCACCGCCCAGGCCCCCGCCCAGTCGTTGCCGCCGATGATCACGGGGCTGACGCTATCATTCGCCCGGTCCTGTTCCCGCGATACCCAGACCTGCCCGCCGGCGAAACGGCCCGGCAGGTCCTGCAGCAGGTAGAAGCTGCGGGTCAGCACATGCTCGGAGGTCACGGGCATCAGCGGCGGGACCGCGAGGTTCTGCGTCAGCCGCCGCAGCGCCTCCCGCGCGCCGGGGGCGAAGCCTTCGCCCGAGCCTTCGTCGCGCGTGTCGAACAGGATGATGCCGCCGTCGCGCTTGTTGTCGTTCAAGGCGGTGACGGCGGCGGGGCCGGGGGGCTGCGCGTCGGGCAGCACGGCCCAGTAGAGCAGGGGCAGGATGGACAGGTCATCCTGCCCCGGCCGCACCGCGGCGGGCTCGCCCAGGGCCGCCGCGGTGCGGCGGTTGACGTAATCCGACAGGCCGGCCAGCCCCTGCCGCACCGTCTCATCCGCCGCCGGATCCTCGGTGGTGACGAAGCCGATGCGGGTGACCAGCGGCAGCGCCCCGTCCTGCGCCCCATCCTGCGCATGGGCCGCCAGGGGCGCGGCCAGCAGCAGCGCCAGCATGGCCAGCCGGGCCGGCCGCGCCAGCAGCCCACGCTGCCCCAGCGAGAGCAGCAGGTCCACCGCCAGCAGCAGCAGCGCCGCGCCCAGCAGCCAGGGCCCGAGGTCGCGTTCCGCCGGCACGCCGCCAATGGCCACCAGCCGCGTGCCGGCCGGGGGTGCCGCCATGGGGCGCGGCGCGGGCAGGCTGGCGGACAGGTTCAGCGCCCGGCGCTCGCCGCCTTCGCCCGGCACGCCGTACCAGCCGGGCGAGTGGCGGGGGCCGGGCACGGTATCGGCGAAGGCATTGGCGGCGATGGCCGCCGTGCCGCCGGGCGCCGGGCCCAGCCGGCCGAAACCGTCCATCGTCTCGATCGGGGCCAGCGCCGCGCTGCCTTCCGCCCCCGCCACGCCGGAGGACAATGCCACCACCCGCCGCAGCATGTCCGGGAACAGGCCGGAAAGCGGCAGGTTGGACCATTCCGCGTTGGCGGTGACATGGAACAGCACGATGCGCCCGGCGCCGCGCGTCTCGGCCGTCACCAGCGGGGTGCCATCGGCCAGCCGTGCCCAGCTTTTCTCCGACAGGCGCGGGTCCGGGTCGGCCAGGACCTGGGCGGAGACTGTGACCTCGGGCGGCGGCACCAGCCCGGCGAAGGGCGAGGTGTCGGGGAAGGCCGCCAGATGCTGCGGCTGCTCCCATGACAGGGCGCCGCCCAGTTGCCGTTCGCCCCCGCGCAGGCGGACGGGCAGCAGCGGGTCTGGATTCTCGGCGAGGCGCGGGCCGGCGAAGCGGATCAGCGTGCCGCCTTCCTGCAACCAGCGGCTCAGCGCCTCCCGCTCCCGCCCATCCGTGACCGGACGGTCGGCGAGGATCAGCACGGAAAGCTGGCGGGACAGCAACTGCTCGATCCCCCCGGCGCGCAGCTCGGCGGTGGGGGAGAGCGCGCGTTCCAGATAGTACAGCGCGCCGATCAGGGGTGTGTCGGTGCCGGCCTCGGCGGGGCCGATCAGGCCGACCGGGCGGCGGCGGAAGCGTTCGTCCAGCAGCACGGCGCTGCCGGCACCCTCGCTGCCCTCGATGTCCAGCCGGGCCACCTGGTTGCGGATCTCCAGCGGCAGTTCCAGCGCTGCCTCCCCGGCGGTGGCGCCCGCCCGCAGCGGGATGGCGGCGCTGGCGAGCGCCCGGCCATCGCCGGTGCGGGCCAGGATGGTGGCCGTGGCATCCGTCGGCGCCGGGGTCTGGCGCAGTGACAGCAGCAGGCGCTCCGGCTCGGCGTGTGGTGGCAGAAGCAGCCGGGCGGGGCGGGATTCGGCGCGCGCCAGGGTCAGCGGCCCCGCCGCCGACAGCGCGGCGGCAAGGGCTGGGGCCGCATCGCCCTCCGCCTGATGCTCCACCCCGTCGGCCAGCCAGACGCTGGCGAGGGGGCCGGGATTGGCCTGGTGCCAGGCCAGGAACCCCGCCAGCGCGGCGGCGCGGTCCGGCGCCCAGGGCCTGGGGCGCAGGGCGGCGACACGGGCGCGCAGTTCCTCGGCCGGCATCAGGGCGCCGGGGCGGCCGGTCTCGGCGGTGTCGGTGGGGGCGGT
>JAQGHX010000116.1 GCA_028288745.1 Roseomonas sp.
CCGAACCATTTGCCGCGGACGGCGCGGTAGTAGCGTTCCATGTCATAGAGCGGCACCGGCAGCGCCAGATCACGCGCCGTCAGCCGGCCCACCGCGCCCGCCAGCGAGTAGCTGCCCGTCACCACATTCGCCAGCGCCTGCACCAGGCTCACCCGCGCGTTCAGCAGCTCCTGCTCCGCGTTCAGCACGTCCAGCGTCGTCCGGCTGCCCACCACCGCCTCCCGCTGCACCCCGTCCAGCGCGATCTCGGACGCCCGGATCTGCGACCGCACGCTCGCCACCTGCGCCCGCGCCGCCGTCAGCGTCTCCCACGCCTGCGTCGCCTGCTGCATCGCCGCCCGCCGCTGGTCGTCAATCACCTGCCGCAGCCGCTGCGCGTCCTGCCGCGCCTGCCGCACCGCCGAATGCTCCGCGCCCCCCTGGTACAGCGGCACCGACAGCGTCGCCGTGATCGTCTCGCCCGTCGCCCGCGTATGCGCCTGCTGCGAGTTGTCCGACCGGAAGGTCTGCGCCTGCAGCCCCACCACCGGCAGCAGCGCCGACATCTGCACGTCGATCTGCTCCCGCCCCGCCGCCTCGTCGAACAGCGCCGCCACCACCACCGGGTTGTTCACCGCCGCCAGATCCGCCGCCTCGCGCGCGCTGCCCACCGCCGCACTCAGCGGCTGCGGCGCCGCCAGACGCTCCGGCGGCGTGCCCACCAGCCGCGCGAAGGTCGCCCGGCCGGTCTGCAGCGTGCCCTCCGCATTCGCCCGCGTGGCGCGCGCGCCCGCCAGCCGGCTCTCCGCCTGCGCCACGTCCGTGCGCGTGATCTCGCCCACCCGGAAGCGCTCGTTCGTCGCCTCCAACTGCCGCTGCAGCACCTGCACGTTGTTCACGTTCAGCCGCAGCGTCTCCTGGTCCCGGATCACCGCCACATAAGCCGCCACCGTGTCCGACAGCACCTGCTGCTCGGTCGCCAGCAGCCGCGCCCGCTGCGCCAGCACCTGGCTCTCCGCCCGCCGCGTCCCCGCCCCCGTCCGGCCACCATTGTACAAGGGCTGGTTGATCGTCGCCGCCACCTGCCCGATCGGCCGGTCCGTATCGGCATACAGCCCGCGCGAGCGCGCCGTGCCCTGGTTGTACCCGGCACTGCCCGACAGCGTCACGCTCGGCCGCCAGCCCGCCAGCGCCTGCGGCACATTCTCATCCACCACCCGCAACTGCGCCCGCGCCGTCTGCAACGTCGGGTTGTTCGCATAAGCCTGGCTCAGCGCGTCCTGCAGGCTCTGCCCCCGCGCGCCGCCCGACACCAACACCAGCGCCAAAACGCCCGACGCCGATAACAGCTTCTTCATGGATACTCTTTCCTTCAGACCCGGCGGATCGGCGGAGCGGATCAACGATTGGGAAGCGGTTGGGAGGGCGCCAGACCCTCCGACCAGATATTGCCCGGCTCGGGCCGCAGCACGTCGTCGCCGGCGGCCGCGCCGCGCACGGCATCGACCGTGGAGCCGCGCGCACCCAGCACCCCGTCCGGCGCCCGCGCTGTGGGACCGCAGGCGGCGAGCAGGGGCAGCAGCATACAGATCAGGATCGGGCGAGCCACCATCGGGCCACTCCTCATGCAGTCGCGAAAACGGTGGGCTGGGCGTTGGACGGGGGGATGCCGCTCAGGCAAGAGAAAAACATCTTCAGCCCCCCCCTTACCTGGTCGGAGAGGGAGAATGCGGCATCGCTGCGCAGCCATTCTGTCAGGAACCCGACCATCAGCGCATGCAGGAACAATGCCGCCTGGCTTGGCTGCCAGTAAGGCGCGAGTTCGCCCCGCTCCATCGCCTGTTCAAAGCACTGGCGGAACACGTCGCTGATTGCAACATCGGCCCTGCGGCGGCGTTCCAGCGCCGGGGCCATCTCGTCCACGTATTCACAACGCTGCCACATGACGGTCAACAGGCGGCGGCGGCCCTCGTCATGCTCGAGGCGGGCGATACAAACCAGGATCACCTCGGCGAAGCGTGACAGCTTCATACATTCGCCGTCCGCCATCAGGGCCTGCCGCAACTCGTCCTGGAAGAGAAAGAGGCGTTCGTCCAATGCGAGGAACAGGCCCAGCTTGTCGCCGAAATGCCAATGCACCGCGCCGCGCGTGCAGCCCGCCACCCTCGCCACTTCGTCGAGCGAGGCCCGGGCCACGCCCCGCTTCAGGAAAACCCGCTCCGCTGCATTCAAAAGAGCCTCGCGCGTCTCGTCGGCTTCCTGTTTTGTGCGTCGCGCCATCAATCCTCTTGCGTGCGGTCAAGCCGCATTTATATACATACCGCCACGTATATATTCAAGCCTGCCGGGACGCAGGCATCGCTGTTCCTGGAGGCTTCATGTCGTTCCCCACCCGTCGCGGGATGGCCCATCTCGGCCTTCTGGCCTTCTTTGGCGTGCCTTTTTTGCTACCCGCCGGTGCCCTGGCGCAGCAGCCCGGAGGGCCCCCTCCAGCCGTGGGCACTACTGCGGTCGTCCGGCAGGCCGTGACGCGAACCGATGAATTCATCGGGCGGATCGAGGCCACCGACCGGGTTGACCTGGTGTCCCGCGTCACCGCCTTCCTGCAGGAGCGCCTGTTCGACGAAGGCGCCGAGGTGAAGCAGGGCGACCTGCTATTCCGCCTGGAACGCCCGCCCTTCGAGGCGCAGCTCCAGATCGCCCGCGCGGCGGTGGCCGAGGCACAGGCGCAGTTGCAGAACGCCAACCTGACCCTGGGCCGCGCGCAGTCGTTGCTCAGCACCCCGGCCGGCCAGCGCTCCACGGTCGATGCCGCGACAGCCGCCGCCCGCAGCGCCCAGGCCCAGGTGCTTTCCGCCCAGGCTCAGCAACAGCAGGCCCAGATCAGTCTCGATTATACCGAGATCCGCGCCCCGATCTCCGGCCGCATCGGCCGCGCGGCGGTGACGCCGGGCAACGTGGTCACGCCATCCTCGGGCACGCTGGCCACCATCGTCAGCCAGGACCCGATGTACGTGTCCTTCACCGTCCCCGTGCGCACGATGCTGGAACTGCGCTCGCGCTACGGCGCGCGTGGCGGGCTGAACGCCGTGTCGGTGCGCGTGCGCCTGCCGGACGGCACCCTCTATGGCCAGACCGGCAAGCTGGACTTCGTGGATATCGATGTCGGCAGCCAGACCGATAGCATCGCGCTGCGTGGCAGCATGCCCAATCCGCCGCTGCCCGTCTCGCAGGGCGAGGGGCGCGAACTGGTCGCCAACGAATTCGTGAACGTGCTGCTGGAAGCGGTGGAGCCGGTGCAGATGCTGGCCGTCTCCCGCGCCGCGGTGCTGACGGACCAGCGCGGCGATTTCGTCTATGTCATCGGTGCCGAGAACAAGCCCGAGCGCCGTGGCATCCGCATCAGCAGCCAGTCCACCCCCGAGACCGCCCTCATCGAGGACGGCCTGAAGGAAGGGGAGCAGGTTGTGGTCGAGGGCGTGCAGCGCGTGCGCCCGGGCAGCCCGGTCGC
>JAQGHX010000013.1 GCA_028288745.1 Roseomonas sp.
TGGGGCTGGCCCTGGCGCTGCTGCCGGCGGCCCTGCTGCTGCCCTGGCCCGCCACCCTGGCCGCCACCCTGGCGGCAGCGCTGTCCTGCCTGTTGCTGGCCGGGCTGGCGCGGCGGCAGATCGGCGGCCAGACCGGCGACGTGCTGGGGGCCGGCGCCGTGCTGGCGGAATGTGTCGCGCTGACGGTGTTCGCGGCGGGATAGGCCCGCGTTCATGCCGGTCGTCTGAAAGCCGCCCGTGCCACCGTCAAACCGGCCAGCCAGAGCAAGCCGGCGCCATTCAGGGCGCAGCGCGCATGCCGACATTCAGCCCGCGCCGCGCCCTGGCCTGAAAGGCTATCCTCAATTTTCCAGTGGGGGTGCGGGCCCCAGGGGCAGCACCCCTGGCCTGCCCTCACCCCACGTTCAAGCCGCCAGGGAAAGGCGGATCGCATTCCCCGCCGGGTCTTCGGCGCGCAGGCTGCCCGGCCTGTCCTCCAGCACGGTGCCGCTGGCGCGCAGGGCGGTGGCCACGCGCCCGAAGGTGGCCGCATCCGCCGCGCGCAGTTCTACTTCCAGCAGGCCGGTCAGCCCGGGCGGGCGCCGGGGCGCGCCGCTGCTGGCCCAGCCATTGGCCGCGATGTGGTGGTGGTAGCCCCCGCTGGAGAGGAACGAGGCCTGCGGCATGTGCTGCATCACCGCCATGCCGAGCCCCCGGTAGAAGGCCTCGGCCGCCGGCACGTCATTGGCGCGCAGGTGGACATGGCCGATGACCGTGGCTTCGGGGGAGAGCGCCGGGCCGGGCGCGATGGCCATCAGCGCGCGCAGGTCCAGCCGCCGGGTGAACATGGCGATGCCCTGCCCTTCCGCCGCGCGCGGCCAGACGTCGCGCGGGCGGTCGGCATAGACCTCGATGCCGTTGCCCTCCGGGTCGGACAGGTAGAGCGCCTCGCTCACCCCGTGATCGGAGGCGCCTTGCAGCGTGACGCCCGCCGCCGCCGCGTGGTGCAGCCAGGCGGCGAGCGCCACGCGGTCCGGCAACAGGAAGGCGGTGTGAAACAGGCCGGGCTCGCGGCCGCTTTCCGGCCGGGCGCCGGGCGCGTGCGCCAGGTGCAGCAGCGGCCGGTCGCCGGCGGCCAGCGTCAGCCGCCCTTCCGGCGCGCCGGGCAACGGGCGCAGCCCCAGCAACCGCCCGTAGAAGTCAGCAATGCCGGCCAGGTCGCGCACGGCCAGGGTGACGCTGGCGGCGAAGAGGGGGGCGGAGGTTGCGGTATCGGTCATGGGGCGGTGCCTTCTGCTGCATGGAAGGTGGGGTGCGGGGCCGCCAAAGGGAAATGGCGCTGCGGAACGTCCGTCATTGGCCGCGTGAATGACATGCGTGCATGACAGGTCAGGGTGCTTGGCGCTGGCGGCGGCGGCCCGCACGCGCCTAGTGTGGGATAACATGCGCATCTCTTCAGCCTCCTGATGCCCGATAGTCCCTTTCCCCGTACCGGTCTCGGCAGCCGGGCCGAGACCCCCCAGTTGCTGTTCCTGCACGGCGCCGCCTGTGGCGCCTGGATCTGGCAGGACGGTTTCGCCGAAACCTGCGCCGAGGCAGGCTTCGCCGGGCAGGCCCTGCAATTCGAGCGCGGACCGGAGAACAACCCGGCGGGGCTTGGCGCCTATGTGGCGCAGGCCCGTGCCGCCATCGCGCGGGCCGGCGGGCCGGTGGTGCTGGTGGGGCATTCGCTTGGGGCGCTGGTGGCGCAGCGCCTGCTGCTGGAACCCGCGGTGCGTGGCGCCGCCCTCCTGGCCCCCGTGCCGCCCGAGGGGCTCTGGTTCTCCAGCACCCGCCTCGCCTTCGCGGACCCCAGCCTGTGGTCGGAAGCCACGCGGATGGACCAGCCGGTCGGCCAGGCCGACCCGGGGCTGGTGACCACGCTGTTCGGCTCCGGCATGCCGCCCGCCGAGGCGCGCCGCTATCTGGCGCTGATGGGTGGCGAATCCCGCGCCGCGCTGATGGAGGCGCAGGGGCCCCAGCCGGTGCCGCATGGCTGGATGCATGGCCGCCCGGTGCTGGTGCTGGGCGCCGGCGAGGACCGGTTGATCCCGCCCGACGCGGTGCAGCGCTGCGCCATGTGGCACGGCACCAGCGCCCGCTTTCTGCCGGAGATGGGGCACCTGATGATGCTGGAACCCGAATGGCCGCGCGTGGCCGGGCTTCTCCTGGCATGGCTGCGCGGGCTGTAGCTCGCTGGCCCCTGGCGAAGCCTTCCGCAGCGGTCTAGGAAGCGCCCATGCAGCCCGCCCCCAGCCCCTCCGCGCCCCGGCCCCCTGCTTCCAGCCCGGCTGCCCCCCGCAGCGCCGAGATCGCCCGCGCCACCAGCGAGACGGACATCCGTGTCCGCCTCGACCTCGATGGCAGCGGGGAGGGGCGGATCGCGACGGGCATCGGCTTCCTCGACCACATGCTGACGGCGCTGTGCCGCCACAGCCTGATCGACATGGAGATCGTGGCGAAGGGCGACCTGCATATCGACTTCCACCACACCACCGAGGATGTGGGCATCGTACTGGGCCAGGCGGTGAAGCGCGCGCTGGGCGACAAGCGCGGCATCCGCCGCTACGGCCAGGCGCTGGTGCCGATGGACGAGGCGCTGGTGGAAGCCGCGATCGACATTTCCGGCCGGCCCTTCCTGGCATGGTCCGCCAGCTTCCCGCGCGACAAGGTGGGCGAGATGGATACCGAGCTGTTCGAGGAATTCTTCCGTGCCTTCGCCATGAATGCCGGGCTGACGCTGCACGTGACCCAGAAGGCCGGCACCAACGCCCACCATATCGCGGAGGGCTGCTTTAAGGCCCTCGCCCGCGCGCTGCGCATGGCGGTCGAGATGGACCCGCGCGCGGCCGGCGCCATCCCCTCCACCAAGGGCGTGCTGGAGGCGTAATGCGCAGCTTCACCATCCACGCGCCGCCCCCCGCCCCGCAGACCCGCACCTCCGTCCCCTCCACCATGCCGGCCACGGCGGCCCGGGCAAAGGCTCCCGCCCCGCGCGGCCCGGTGCTGGTGCCGGAGGGCTTCTCCATCCTCGCGGCCCTGGTTCCGCCGCTGTGGTTCCTGGCGCACCGGCTGTGGCTGGTGCTGGCGCTGTATGTCGCGCTCGCGGTGCTGATGGCTTTCCTGCTGCCCGGCCCCGTGCTGCCCTTCGCCAGCCTGGCCGCGCAGCTCCTGGTCGGGTTCGAGGCACAGAACCTGCGGCGCTGGACCCTGGCCCGGCATGGCCTGCCCGTCGCCGGCGTGGTGATGGCCCGCGATGCCGAGGCCGCGCTGCTGCGCGCGCTCGATGCCCGCCCCTCCCTGGCGAAAGGCCTGCACGCATGAAGGTCGCGGTGGTGGACCCCGGTTCGGGCAACCTGGCCTCGGTCCTGCGGGCGCTGCGGCGCGCGGCGGCCGAAGGCGGCGGCCATGCCGAGATCGCGGTGGAGACCCGGGCGGAAGCCGTGGCGGCGGCGGATGCCATCGTCATGCCCGGCCAGGGCGCCTTCGCCGCCTGTCGGCGGGGGCTGGACGCCATGCCCGGCATGGTCGAGGCGGTGGACGAGGCCGTCACGCGCCGTGGCATCCCCTTCCTCGGCATCTGCGTGGGCATGCAGCTGATGGTGGAACGCGGGCTGGAACATGGCACGACCCCCGGCCTCGGCTGGATCGCCGGCGACATGGCGCCGATGGACCCGCGCGATGCCGCGGGCGAGCCGCTGCCATTGCCGCAGATGGGCTGGAACGGGCTGCGCTTCGCCCCCGGCTGCCACCCCGTGCTGGCCGGCATCGAGCCCGGCGAACACGCCTATTTCGTACATTCCTACGCGCTGTCCGGCGGCCGGCCGGGCGAGATCCTGGCCACGGCGGATTATGGCGGCCCGGTTGTCGCCGCCATCGGCCGCGACAATATGTTCGGGACACAGTTTCACGTCGAGAAGAGCCAGTTCGTCGGCCTGCGTATGTTGGCCAACTTCCTGGCCTGGCGCCCATGACCACTGCCTCTACCCATACCCTGTCCGTCGAACGGATCGAGCGCCTGGACGATGGCGACCTCGCCGACCTCTGCGAGGCGACGGACGCCGCCATCATCGAGGGCGGCGGCTTCGGCTGGATCGACCCGCAGGGGCGCGAGGCCCTGGCCCGGCACTTTCGCGGCGTACTGCTGGTGCCGGCCTGCGAGTTGTTCCTGGCCAAGCTGGACGGCGTGCCGGTGGGTTCCGCCCAGTTGCTGCGCCCGCCCCGCAACAACGAGGCGCAGTCCTTCGGCGCTCAGCTCACCCATGCCTATATCGCGCCCTATGCGCGCGGCCACGGCCTCGCCCGCCTGCTGGTGCGGCGGGTGGAGGAACGCGCCAGCGCGCTGGGCCACCGGGTGCTGAACCTGGACGTGCGCGACACCCAGACCACCGCCATCACGCTGTTCGAGAGCCTGGGCTATATCCGCTGGGGCACCCATCCGGCCTATGCGCGGGTGCGCGGCGCCACCGTCTCCGGCCACTATTACTACAAGCTGCTGGAGCCGATGCGCGGCCGCGCGATCGATATCAGCGCCCCAACCGAGAAGGGCTGACCGCCTTGGCCTTCACCCTCTACCCCGCCATCGACCTCAAGGGCGGGCAGGTCGTGCGCCTGAAGCGCGGCGACATGGACCAGGCCACCACCTATGCCGAGGACCCCGGCGCCCAGGCCGCCGCCTTCGCCACCCAGGGCTTTTCCTGGCTGCATGTGGTGGACCTGGACGGCGCCTTCGCCGGCAGGCCCGCCAATGTGGAAGCCGTGGCGCGCATCCTGGCCAGCACCTCCTGCCCCGTGCAGCTCGGCGGCGGCATCCGCGACATGGCGACGGTGGAGGCCTGGCTGAACCGGGGCGTCGCCCGCGTGATCCTGGGCTCGGCGGCGGTGAAGGACCCCGCCTTTGCCCGTGCCGCCTGCCGCGCCTTTCCCGGCCAGATCGCCGTTGGCATCGACGCGCGCGACGGCATGGTGGCGACCGAGGGCTGGGCCGAGACCAGCGACATCTCCGCGCTCGACCTCGCCCTGTCCTTCGAGGATGCGGGGGCGGCGGCCATCATCCACACCGATATCGACCGCGACGGTATGCTGGGCGGCGTGAACGCGGCCGCCACGGCGGCGCTGGGCGCGCGGCTGACCACGCCGGTCATCGCCTCGGGCGGGGTCGCGGGGGTGGAGGATATCGTGGCGCTGAAGGCCGCCGGCACCGTGGCCGGCACCATCATCGGGCGCGCGTTGTATGACGGGCGGCTCTCGCCGGATGCCGCCCTGGCGGCGGCGGTTCTCGCGGACTGAGAACCACGCGGGCTTGCCACCCACAAGGGGCGGTAAGCCGCGCGGCCATCCCGGATTGGCGCCGCCCCCCGGGCCAAAGCGACGCACGGGCCTGATGGATCCATACAAGGGCCGCGCGGGCTGCATCTCCGGCCGGAGGCACCGCCCTCGCCGCGCTTGGCATTCCGGCCCCATGCGGGGGCCCGGGGCGGTTCAACCGCCCCGGCGGGGTTCCGGGGGCAGCACCCCCGGCCTGTCCCTCAGCCCTCTTCGTCGCGGTCCACTTCGACCTCGACTTCGATATCGTCCTCGGCGTCGTCCAGTTCCTCGGCGTCTTCCAAGGTCTCGTCCGCGTCGGCATCCTCGACTTCCACGTCATCCGTGTCCGTATCGGCGACCGGCGGGCGCTTCTTCACCTTTTCCTCCGGCGGCAGCGCGACGCGGCGCGCCCGGGGCTGCTCGGCGGGCTGGTCGGTACCGCATTTCGGGCACACCGCCGGCTGCTTTCCCAAATCGTAGAATTTGGCTCCGCAGGCGACACAGGTGCGCTTCACACCCAGCTCGGGCTTGGCCATCAGCGTGGAATTCCCGCAGAAAATGAAGGGGCGGCTACCCGGCGGAGAGCCATCGGGCGGCCGGAAACAAGGGCGCGCATTGCCACGCACCCTGGGCCATGTCAAACCCTGCGGCTGTGGAACACGATACGATTGCCCAACCTCTCCGCGCCACCCGCCCTGCCCATGGCCTGACCGGCCGCATCCGCGTGGCCGGCGACAAGTCCATCAGCCACCGCGCGCTGATGTTCGGCGCGCTCGCCGTCGGCCGTACCGAGATCACCGGGCTGCTGGAAGGCGAGGACGTGCTGCGCACCGCCAGTGCCATGCGTGCCCTCGGCGCCACGGTGGACCGGCTGGGCGATGGCCACTGGCAGGTGGCCGGGCGTGGCGTCGGCGGGCTGGTCGAGCCGGCCGATGTGCTCGACATGGGCAATTCCGGCACCGCCGCGCGGCTGATCTGCGGGCTGATCGCGGGCCACCCTGTCTTTGCCGTGCTGACCGGCGATGCCTCGCTGCGCTCCCGCCCCATGAAGCGGGTCATGGACCCGCTCTCGGCCAGCGGCGCGCGCTTCACCGGCCGCGCCGGCGGCCGCCTGCCGCTGGCGATCGAGGGCGCGGCCGACCCGCTGCCGCTGGATTACCGCCTGCCCGTCGCCTCCGCCCAGGTGAAGTCGGCCGTGCTGCTGGCCGGGCTCTGCGCACGCGGCACCACCCGGGTGGAAGAGCCCGAGGCCACCCGCGACCACACTGAGAACATGCTGCGCCATTTTGGCGCCACCGTGCGGGTCGAGCACCAGGGCCATGGCCGCGTCATCGAGTTGGACGGCCAGCCGGAACTGGTCGCGGCGCCCGTGCGCGTGCCGGCCGACCCCTCCTCCGCCGCGTTTCCGCTGGTCGCGGCCCTGCTGGTGCCGGGCTCCCGCCTGACGGTCGAGGGCGTGGGGCTGAACCCGCTGCGCACCGGCCTGTTCACCACGCTGCGCGAGATGGGCGCCGACCTCGTCATCACCAACGAGCGCCTGGAGGGCGGCGAGCCGGTGGGCGACATCACCGCCACCCATGGCCCGCTGCGCGGCGTGGACGTGCCGCCCGAGCGCGCGCCCTCGATGATCGACGAATACCCGATCCTCGCCGTGGCCGCCGCCTTCGCCAGCGGCACCAGCCGCTTCCGCGGCCTGAAGGAATTGCGGGTCAAGGAAAGCGACCGTTTGGCCGCGACCATCGCCCTGTTGGACGCCAATGGCGTGGCCAGCGAAGTGGAGGGCGACGACCTGATCCTGCACCGCAACGGCCGCCCGCCCGCCGGCGGCGGGCATGTCACCACCCATATGGACCACCGCATCGCCATGAGCGCGCTGGTGCTGGGCCTCGCCTCGGAGGCCGGCGTGACGGTCGATGACGGCCGCTTCATCGACACGTCCTTCCCCGGCTTCGCCGCGCTGCTGAACCACGCGGCGGGCGGGCAGCCGATCGGGCCGGCATGACCGCCTGCGCCGCAATGGCCGCCACGGCCGCGGCCCCTGTCATCGCGGTGGATGGCCCGGCGGCTGCCGGCAAGGGCACCCTGGCCCGCCGGCTGGCGGCGCATCTCGGCCTGCCCTACCTGGATACCGGACTGCTCTACCGCGCCGTCGGCCGCCGCGTGCTGGATGCCGGTGCCGACCTGCGCGACCCCGCCGTGGCCGAGGCCACCGCCCGCGCCCTGTCCCCCGCCGATCTCGACCGCCCCGACCTGCGCAGCGCGGAAGCCGCCGCTGCCGCCAGCGCCGTGGCCGCTCAGGCCGGCGTGCGCGCGGCGCTGCTGGACTGGCAGCGCGATTTCGGCCGCGCCCATGGCGCGGTGCTGGACGGGCGCGACATCGGCACTGTCGTCTTCCCCGACGCGCAGGTGAAGCTCTTCATCACCGCGAGCGCGGAGGAGCGCGCCCGGCGCCGCTTCCTGGAGCTCACCGCCGGTGGCGCCGTCGCCGAGCCGGCGCAGGTGCTGGCGGAGCTGCGCGCGCGCGATGCGCAGGACGCCGCCCGCGCCGTGGCGCCCATGAAGCCGGCCGAGGATGCCGTGCTGATCGACACCACCAGCCTGGACGCCGATGCCGCCTTCGCACGCGCCGTGGAAGTCGTGCAGGAAAAAATCGGACCGCGGGGCCGAGATCTCGTTTGAGAATTCTGGTGGCTGAGGCCGCGGCCGGGATTTCCGCGCCAGCTTTGTCGGCGGCTTGGCCCGACCCGTCAGATTTCTCAAACGGGCTCTGAGCTGAGAGCCCGGCCCGGGGCCCAGGTGCCCCCAGCGCCGGAAGAGGCTGCTACCAGTAGCAGCCGCGCTCGATCTGCTGGGCCGCCGGCGGGGCTTCCTCGCCGCTCGGGCGGGTCCAGGCCGGCGTCATCGCCTTCTGGAAGAATTCCTCATTGTCCCAGCGGCGGCCACGGATGCCGAAGAGCACCTGCGTTGGCCCGCCCATATGGAAGCCCACGCGCCCGGTCTGCTTCGCATGCGCGGCCAGCAGCAGGGAAATGCCGCCGGCACCCACCAGCAGCACGTCATAGGGCTCGGCTTCCACCGCCGTCTTGACGCGTTCCAGCCGCTCTTCCCAGTTCGCTTCCTCCGGCTTCACCAGGCCGGGCGAGAGCGGCATGGAGACGGTGCGGAGCTGGAACTCCGGCAGCACGTCGCGGCCCGGCCAGATCTCGGCCCGGCGCTGGTACTGGGTGGCGATGGTGCGCGCGAAGGGCGAGACGACGGTCACGCGCTTGCCGGCCAGCTGGCGCGACCAGGGCGCATCGAAATACCAGGGGTCGAGCGCCTTCAGGGAAATCAGCCGCGCGTGGGTGGCGTGGTTCAGCAGCACGTCGGGCTCGCCGGTATAGCCCATGACGCCCATGATATCGAGTTGCGACGCCGCCTCGATCAGGGCCGCGCAGAAACGGTCCAGCGAGGCGTCATCGACCGGGAAGAGGCCGACATTGAGGGACATCTGCGCCCGCAGGCGATTGGGGTAGCTCTCCCCGCGCTTGCGCGGGCCGAGATAGAAGCCCGCGGCCTCCCCCTCCAGCCCGCCGATCTTGCCGATGCCGGCCGGGCCGCCACGCGCGATCGCGTCGGACAGCAGAGCCTGGGCGGATTCGTCGTTGGGCGCGAGCCGGTCGGAGAAAAGGCGCTTGATCCGCGCGTCGCGGATCTGCTGGCGGACCCAGTCATAAGGGGGATGCAGGGCATCCCAGAGATAAGGGCGATCGCGGACAAACTGGGCGGCAGCACGACGCAATTCCATGTTGAATACGTATCGTGATGCGTAAAAATTAAACAGATCTCTTTTCTTCCCATACCGATGGGTGCTCCCTGCCGGCATGATCCTTGATGCCGAAACGCTCGAACACGGCGCATCCCTGGAAGCCGATCTCTGCATCGTCGGGGGCGGCGCGGCGGGCATCGCGATCGCCCTGCAATTCCTGCGCGGCCCGGCACGGGTCCTGCTGGTCGAATCCGGCCAGCACGCGCCGCATGCCGCCTCCCAGGCGCTCTACGCGGGCGAGGTCGTGGACCCCGCGCTGCATTCGCCACCCGATACCTACCGCCAGCGGCAGTTCGGCGGCTCGACCACCCTCTGGGGCGGCCGCTGCATTCCGCTCGACCCGGTGGATTTCCGCGCGCGCCCCTGGATGCCCCATTCGGGCTGGCCCATCGGGCCGGAGACGCTGGCACCCTGGTACCCGGCGGCCAACATGCTCTGCGAGGCCGGGGAGTTCGACTACAGCGCCAGCAGCGCCATGCCCGGCGGCATGCGCCCGATGATCGGCGGCTTCGCGCCGCGCGACTTCTCGGCCGACGGGATCGAGCGCTTCTCGCTGCCCACCAACTTCGCCGCGCGCTACAGCCACCGCCTGGCGGCGAGCGAGAGCCTGCGCGTGCTGCTGGGCGCGAACTGCACCGCGATCGAGCCCGCGCCGGAAGGCGGGCGGGTGCGAAGGCTGCTTCTGCGCACCCTGACCGGGCGCGAGGCGAGCGTCTCGGCGGCACAGGTGGTGCTGGCCACGGGGGGGCTGGAAACGCCGCGGCTGCTGCTCGCCTCGCGCGGGCCGGGCCATGAGGACGGGGTGGGCAATGCCCGTGGCCTGGTCGGCCGGTACTACATGTGCCACATCGCCGGCACGTCCGGCCGGCTGCGGCTGGACCTGCCGCGCGAGATGGTGCAGCCGGGCTACGAGGTGGCCGGGGACGGCACCTATATCCGCCGCCGCCTGCACCTGACGGAAGCGGCGCAGGAGAAGCACGGGGTCGGCAACGCGGTGATGCGCCTGCATTTCCCGCGCATCCCCGACCCCGCCCATGGCAGCAGCGTGCTCTCGGGCCTGTACCTGGCGCGGCGGCTGCTGCCCTACGAATACCGCAAACGGCTCGCGGGGCCGGAGGGGATGGAGTTCCGCACCACCCTGCGGCACCTGCGCAACCTGGCGTCCGACCCCTTCAGCGCCACGGATTTCGCCTGGACCATGCTGCGCAAGCGGCGGCTGGCGGAACGGAAATTCCCCTCCGTCATCGTGCGCCCCCCCGGCAACGTCTATTCCATCGACTTCCATGGCGAGCAGGAGCCCAACCCCGCGAGCCGCGTGACCCTGGCCGAGGCAAGCGACGCGCTGGGCATGCCGCGGCTACGGGTGGACTGGCGCTGGACGGAAGGCGACATCCGCACCGCCCAGGTGAGCTTCCGGCTGCTGGCCGAGGAACTGGCGCGCTGGGGCAAGGGCTCGCTGGAAGCCGACCCGGAGGAAATCGCCTACGACATGCTGCGCGACGGTGCCTATGGCGGCCATCACATCGGCACCACGCGCATGGGCGCGACCCCGGCGACGGGCGTGGTGGATGCCGATTGCCGGGTGCACGGCATGGCCAACCTCTGGATCGCGAGCGCCGCGGTCTTCCCGACATCGAGCCAGGCCAACCCGACGCTGACGGTGGTGGCGCTGGCCCTGCGGCTGGCCGCGCGGCTGAAGCAGGACATGGCGGCGATGCCGGCCGGGACAGGGCCGGACCTTAAGGTGGCCGGCCAGCCGGGCGGCTGAACACCGCGCCGGGATGGAGGGCCGGTCCGCCATCCCGGCCTGTCAGATTATGAAACGGCTTTACCGGCCTTCAGGAACCAGGCGGCAGCCTCCGCCAGGGCGATGGCGGGGGGGGTCCGTTTGAAGCCGAGTTCCGCATCCGCCCGCCGGTGGTCCAGCACGATGTCCTGCCGGAACAGCCGCAGCAGGGAGGGCGGGAGCGGGTCGGGCACCCGCAGCCGGGCCTTGCGCCCGAGGGCTTCCAGCACCTTCAGGGGGTAGGCCGCCAGCGCCTCCGCCCGCAGCCGCCGGCCGCCGATGCGGTGCAGCGGGATGGCGCCGATGGCACGGGCGAGGCCTCTGAAATAGGCGTTCCAGTCCATCGGGCCGGGGTCCGAGATATTGTAGGCCTGCCCCCTGGCCTCCGGCAGGCGCAGCGCCGCCGCCGTTGCCGCGGCGAGGTCGGCCACCGCCGTCAGGTTGCAGGCCCCGTCGCCCGCGGCGCCGAGATCGCCGAGCCGCCCCGCGCGGAGCAGCCGCGCCGGCCGCGCCGTCCAGCTTTCGGAGCCGGGGCCATGGACACAGCCGGGGCGCAGCATGACCACCTCCCCGCCCTGCGCGGCATGGGCGCGCAGCACCGCCTCGGCCGCCGCCTTGCCTTCCCCATAGGCGCCTTCGGGGCGGAGGGGCGCGTCCTCGTCCACCAGCCCGGTGGCGGCGCCATAGACCGCCATGCTGCTGAGATGGACGATGCGGCGCGGGCCGGCGGCGGCGGCCAGCAGGCGCGCGCCCTCCACCATGGCACCGGGCCCGGACGCGACGCAGTTCACGACCGCCCCAACCCCCTCCATGGCCGCCGCGAGCGAGCCGGCGTCGCCGGCATCGACCTGGCGGGACGGCACCGGAGCGGCCGGCGCCCGCCGGCGGATGCCAGCGATGACGGGAAGGCCCGCGCGGGCCAGGCCGGTCAATACGTGGTTTCCGATGAAACCACCGGCGCCAAGCACGAGAACAGAGTCGGTCATGCCGGCAAGCTTCGCATCTTGCCCGCGCCGCGACCAGGGCGGCCCCGGCCGGCGGCGAAAGCGGGGCACATCCCAAAGACAGAGGCGGCTGAGGCACAATTGCCGATTTGCAGGGGTCGGGGGGCATGTTAACCAAGCTCTGTCAGGGCAGGCCATGTCCGGACATTTTCCAGGGTGCTGATCTGGGTGGTCCAAATTTCCCGACACATGTGGCACCGGCTTACGATCCGCCCATGGGCGCTGGTCCCATGAGCCTGAGATCCTCATGAACCTGGTTCCGGCCGCCCCCCAGCGTGCCATTCTCGCCGAACCCTTCCCGCCCCTGCCCCAGGTACCGCCAGCCGATCCGGCGATGTCGTTGTCGCCACGCGATGTCCTGACCACTGTCTTCGTTCGCAAGCGGCTGATCCTGCTGGCCTTCCTGCTGCCGGCGGCGGCCGCGGTAGCCGCGGCGGCACTGATGCCCGTGCGCTGGCCCGCCGAAGGCCTGCTGCTGGTGCGGGTGAGCCGGGAGAGCACCGGCGCACCGGACCTGACCGGCACCGGCCCCACCGTGGTCAGCATCGACACGCCGAAGATGGTGCAGTCGGAAGTGGAGATGCTGCTCTCCGATGTCGTGCTGCGCCGGGCCGTCGCATCCGTCCCCCCCGGCACGATCTTCCCCGAGGAGGGCGAGCGGCGGCTGTTCGGCCTCCTGCCGCCCGCGCAGGAATCGGTGCCGCAGGCGGCGCAGCGGCTGCGCAGCGCGCTCCTGGCGCTGTCCTCCAACACCTCGAACCTGCTGCGCGTCAGTGCCTCGCTGAGCGACCCGCAGCGCTCGATCGCGGCGTTGCAGGCTGTTTTCGCGGCTTATGCGGCGCACCGCCGGGAGATTTTCTCCCAGACCGACGCTCAGCTTCTGTCGGCCGAGACCGACCGCATGGCCGTGGTCCTGCACAGCCTGGACGAGCAGATCGCGAAGCTGCGCGCCGACGCGCGCATCCTGGACCTGCCCCAGGACATCCAGATCGCCAGCACCCGCATCGCCAGCACCACGGCACGCATCGACGCCCTGCGCGAGCGCAAGGCCACGACCGACGCCCAGCTCCAGGCCGCGCGGGCGCGCCTGAACGAACGCCCCGCCCGCGTCGTCGCGGCGGCGGAGACCACCAACCTCGCCCCGAACGACGATAGCCGCAACGAGCTGACCCGGCTGCTGCTGGAACGGCGCCGGATGGCCGCGCAATACGCCACTGACTGGCCGCCCCTGCGGGAGCTGGACCAGCGGATCGCCACCCTGCGGCAGAACATCGCCAGCAACCGCAGCAACCGGTTCGAGACGGTGCGCGAGGTGCGCAACCCGGCCGTCGAGCAGCTCTCCCTGCAGATCGCGTCGCTGGAGGTGGAGTCCGATGCCACCGGCCGGCAGATGGCGGAGCTGGAGAAACAGGCCACCGAGGCGCAGGCCCGGGGCAGCCAGCTTCTGCAGGCCGAGGCGACGCTGCGCGACCTGGGCCGGCGGCGCGACGCGATGGAGACGTCCTTCCGCCAGATCGCCAACCGCGAGACCGGCGCGCGCATCTCCGAGGACGCGCAGCGCTCCCGCTCCCCCTCCGTCATCGTCGCGCAGCCGCCGGCAGCAGCGGCGCGGCCACGCGACATCCGCGCCGCCCTCATCGTGGCCGGCCTGTTCGGCGCCGCCGTGGCGGCGGCGGCGGCGGCCATCCTGCTCACCCTGTTCCGGCGCACCTTCGCCACCACCGACGAGGCCGCGCGCGGGCTGGGCCTGCCCGGCCTCGCCTCCATCCCGCCCGGGGCCAGGATGGCCGGTGGCGCGCCGACCCCGCCGGTGACCGACCTGGCCGCCATGCTGCTGGATGCGCGGGCGAGCGGCGAACGGCTCTCCCTCATCCAGTTCGTGGCGACGGGGGCGGATGACGGCCGCGGTGCCGCCGCCATGGCCCTGGCCGTGGAAATCGCGCGCGCGCGCGGCCTGCGCACCCTGCTGGTGGACCTGGAGACCGATGGCCAGCACTTCATGACCGCCCTGAAGTCCTACCCCGTGCACGAGCCCGAGGACCCGGAGAAGCTGCTGGCCTTCAACTCCATCATTCCCAATCTCTGGGTCGCCTACGAGGCGCGGTCCAGCCCGCTGGGCGACCCGCATGCCGGCCTCGACCGCGTCCAGGCCCTGCTGGACCGGCTGCGGCGGGATCTGGACGTGGTGGTGCTGGTGGGCCCCACCGACGCGGGCAGCTACGCCATGCGCCGCCTGACCGCGATGGTGGATGTCAACCTGCTCGCCCTGCGCGCGGAGCGGACCGACAAGGGCATCGCCCGCGCCGCCCGCAATGCCGTCCTGGCAGCCGGCGGCCGCCTCGTCGGTTTCGTCATGAGCAGCGAGCGGCGGGTCCTGCCGCGCCACCTGGCCCGTTTGGTATCCTGATGCGCCCGATCCTGCCCGCCTTGCTTCTGTCCACCCTCCTGCCCCTCGCCGCCTGCACCTCGGGGACGGATAATTTCAGCACCACCCAGTCGATCCAGGTGCAGGAACGCATGCCGGAGGGCTTCGCGGAATGGACCGACGCGCCCGCTTCCTACCGCTTCGGCTCGGGCGACCGTGTGAAGGTCCAGTTCCTCCTGACCCCCGAGGTGAACGAGACGGCGCTGGTCGCTCCGGACGGCACGGTGTCCCTGCGCGTCGCCGGCCGGGTGCAGGCCGCCGGCCTCACCACGGAGGAACTGGAACGCGCCGTGGGCGCCGCCTCGCGCCGGGTGCTGACCAACCCGATCGTCACCACGGGGCTGGAGGAAGCGGGCTCGGCCGTCGTGTATGTCGGCGGCTCGGTCCAGCGCGCGGGCGCCTATCCGCTGGCGGGGCGGCAGGGCATCGCCGAGATCATCACCCGTGCCGGCGGCATCGACGAAGCCGCCCGCATGGACCAGGTGGTGCTGATCCGCCGCTCGCCCGAGGACCGGCCGATGCTGCGCACCGTCAACCTCAGGGCCTTCATGTCGGGCGCCGATTTCTCCGGCGACGTGCCGCTGGCCTCCGGCGACATCGTCTTCGTGCCGCGCACGCGGCTGGGCGAGGTGGGCCTGTGGGTGGATCAGGCGATCAACCGGATCGTTCCGTTCTCGCGCTCCTTCTCCTACACCATCAACCGCAACAATCCCGGCAGCGGCAACTGACCATGCGGGCAAGCCGCCAGCCGGCGCGCGCGCCGGTAGCGCCACAGGCCCATGCCGTATCGAAGGTCCCTGCCGTATCGAAGAGCCCGGTCGCATCGAAGGGCTGGGCGGCGGGGGGAACGGCGCCCTGACCGGCCGCGTCTTCCGCACCGGCGGGCTGCGCTATGTCCTGGCCTTCGCCGACCAGGGGCTGACCGCGGCACTGTCCCTGGGCGCCACGCTCTGGCTGATCCGCCGTGGCACGGCGGAGCAACTGGGCGCCTATGTCTTCTGGACCAATTCCGCGCTGGTGGTGGGCACGTTCATCACGGCCTTCACCTCGGTGCATATCTACCGCCTGCCGCCCGCGGCCGGGCGGTACGCGACGGAACGGGCCATCCTCTCGGCCAATCTCACGCTGGCCACGCTCGCCGGGTTGCTGACGCTGGCGGCGGTGCCGGCGCTGGGGCACCCGCTGGGCCTCTGGGCGGCGGCGCTGTTCGTGCCGGGCACCGTCATCGGCCTGCATGCCCGCGCGGTGGCCACGGCGCGCGGGGCGATGGCCTCGGCCACCACCGTCTCGGCCGCGCCCTTCGTGGCGGTCTTCGCCGGGCTGGCGGTGGAGGCATGGCTCGGCCAGGCCCCCTCGGTCCCGGTGCTGCTGCTGCTCAACGGGCTGGCGCAGGGGGTTGTCGGCGCGGCCGTCATCCTGCGGCTTTGCGGCGGGGCGGCGGCGGATTTCGGGCCCGGCGCCCGGCGGCGCTGGCGGGTGCTGGCGCGGCGCTCCGGCTGGGCGCTGCTGGCCGGCATGGCCAACGAGGTCTTCACGCGGCTGTACATCTTCCTGGTCTTCGCCTGGTTCGGCGCGGCGGCGCTGGCGACGCTGACGGCGGCGCAGACCATGCTGCGTCCGGCCACCCTGCTGGCCGGCGCCTTCGGCTCCGCCGCGCGCGGCCCCCTGGCGGCCCGGCGCCATGCCGGCGACACGCGTGGCTTCCTGCGGCTGCTGGCCCTGGGGGCGGCGGCACCGGCGGTGATCACCCTGCTGCTGGGCGGGGCCGTTGCCGCGCTGTGGCCCTGGATCAGCGCCTGGATTTATGCCGGCCGCTACGAGGGACTGGAAAAGGTGGTGCTGCTCTGGGCCGTCGTGATGGCGATCAGCTGCTTCTGGGTCGCGGGGCTGGCGGGGCTGCAATCCCTGGCGCGCCTGCGGTCCCTGGCCATGGCGGAAATCGGCGGGGCGGTGACCAGCGCGGTGGCCATGCCGCCGCTGCTGTGGCTGCTGGCCCCGCCCGGCGCCCTGGTGGCGACCATCCTGGGCGGGCTGGTGCAGGTGGCGCTGCTGACCCTCGGGGTGCTGCGGGGCCTGCGCGCCCTGGGGCATGGCAGGCTTCGCCGGTAACGCCGCGCGCCGGAGCCTCAGCCCCCGCCGGGGGCCGGCGTGGCGGGTGAGGGCCGGGCTATCCGCCCATGGGCCCAGGCCGGCACCTCGATGGCGGCCGGAGCCGCGCGCGCCGGCCGCCAGCCCGGCTCGTCCGCGGTGAGGCCGGCCTCATCCCGGACCCGCAGCCACCAGGCGATGGCGGCGACCGTCACCACCGGCCCCGGCGCGTACATCACGGAATAGACCGCTGAGCACAGGAGCTCGAACACCACGTAGTCGCCGAGCGCGGAGCGGAAGGCACTGCCGTTCCGCACCGAGCGCGCCGTGAGCAGCGCGCGGACATGCACGGCGACGATCAGCGCCGTCCCGATCAGCCCGTATTCCATCAGCACGCCCAGCCAGCCGATATCGGTCAGCCAGAAATCGGCGTTGCCGAAGAAATCCGCCAGCGTGAGGCTGGAAAAAGAGGAAATGGAACCCGAGCCGAGGAGCAGTTTGAACGGGTCGCCGGTGATCCAATCCCAGGCGATGACGACCGAGCGAAGCCGGATGAACAGGGATTCGTCGAAAATCCGCCCCAGCAGTTCCGGCACCCCCGGCGCGACGATCATCGCAGCCATCACCGCCGGCAGCATGGCGAGGGCACCCAGCCCCCAGCGCCAGTTCGCCGGTATCCGCGCCAGCACGATCAGGCCGAGGATGATGATGGAAACGCCGGTCGGCAGCCGGGCCTTGTAGATGGCCACCATGGAAACGATGGCGCCCAGCAGCAGCAGCAACTGCCACAGCCGCTTTTCCCGGATGAAGCGCTCGCCCAGCCAGAACAGCGACAGTTCCGCCAGCATCATGGGCATGCGGATATACATGCCGCGCCCCTCGTCCCAGGAGAACAGGTTGGCGCCGGAGGCGACAGGCTGGAAGCGGTCCGCCGGCACCACCATCCAGAGCACCAGCATCACGATATAGGTCGCCACGCCGAAGGAGATGACGCCCCGCGCCAGGGCGCGTTCGGACGGGCGGACCAGGGTCAGCACGGCCGCGACGGAAAAATAGTAGGTCAGCGGCCAGGCCTTGATCGAGGAAAGCAGCGCGTCGATCAGGCCGTTGGGCAGGTAGAGCAATGACAGGAAGGGCGTGAGGCCGAGTGTATAGGCCATCAGCAGCAGATAGAGCGGGCCATCGGGCAGCCGCAGCCGCAACATGCCGTAGAGGGTGAGCGGCGCGGCCACGAGCGGCCAGCCTTTCGAGAGCGCGTAGAGCGGCCCGGCCTCCACCTTGTAGTGGAAGATCTGGAAGAACAGCGGCATCAGCGCGAACCATGGCCCGCCTCGCCAGATCCGGCGCACCGTGCCACCCATCAGGATGCGGGCTGCAAGAGGTAGCGGCGCAACTGCTGCGGCGGCCGCTCGACCAAGTGGTAGGAGGCGATCGCGAGGAGGACCGAGGCCGCGGTGAGCAGGGGAAGCACCACCGCCAGCCAGAGCAGGCCCGGGCGCATCTCCAGGATGGCCGGCCGCCACAGGTCCGGCGGCAGCAGCGGCAGGGCGCCGGCCAGCACGACGAGGTGCCACAGATAGAGCGAATAGCTCCAGCGCCCGAGCAGGACGGTCGGCCGCGAGCCCAGCAGGCGCCTTGCCCAGGCATAGGGCCGGCCAAAAAGGACGCAGCCCACACCGAGGAACAGCGAGACCCCCTGCACCGTGTAGCGCAGCCCGGAGCGGAAGACCGGGTCGCGGATCAGCAGGCTCAGCAACACGACGGCGATGGCCGCCACCAGGGTGGACGGCGCGTTGAACAGCCTCAGCAACACGGGTGCCGCGCCCGTGCCGAGCAGGATCGCCATCAGTGAGCCGTAGAGAATGGAATCCAGGCGCATCTCGGTCGAGAAGGCCGTGCGGAACGCGCCCAGCCCTTCCGTGCAGGCCGGGCCGAGGGCGACGCAGCGGCCGGCCACATCGTACCGCCAGGCCGTGATGCCCAGGATGATGGCGAGGAGCGCCGCGACCAGCCGGGGCCGGTTCCGCATCGTCAGTAGGACGAAGGGGAAGATCAGGTAGAAATGCTGCTCCACCGCGATCGACCACAGCACCATCAGCGGATTGTCCATGCCGCCGGGCCCGGTGTTGTAATGCTGGACCTGCGCCAGATAATTCGTGAAATAGAACAGCCCGGCCATGACCTGGCTGGTGGTCGTGGTGCCGCCGGCCAGGACATTAATGATGGCCGCCACGGGCACGACGACGATCAGCGCGGGCCACAGCCGCAGCATACGGCGGATGAGGAAGGCGCCAAGATGGATGCGCCCGGTTTCATTCTGTTCCGCCAGCAATTGCCGCGTGATCAGGAAGCCCGAGATGAAAAAGAACACCGTGACGCCGAATGTGCCCGGGAACAGCGCCCCCAGCCCGAAATGGCCCAGGACCACCAGCACGATGGAGACGGCGCGCAATCCGTCGAGCGGCGCCACATAATCGTGGGAGGGGCTGACGCTCCAGGTGACGATGCCACGCCCGCCGCCCGCCCGGCTCATTGGCCGTTCCGGGGCTGATATGGCCTGCTGGGGAGGCCCGGCCCTTCGGGATGGCCGCTGGTCATCGGGAACAGGGCGGACATCTTGCTCATTTTAAGATACGCGGAGCGTAACTGGCCGATCTTGCTCGCAGCGGCAAGGACAAAGGGCCCGGCCACCGGCCCTGGGAAAGACATGCACATGAGACAACCACGCCCGACACGGCGCCAGTTGCTGGCGACGCCCCTGGCCCTTGTTCCGGCCAGCACGGCCAGCACGGCCAGGGCTTCGGCGGCGGGGCTGGGCGCCCTGGCGGCGCAACGGGGGGTCATCTTCGGCTCCACCCTCACCCGTGGCCAAGTGGAGGAATCGCCCGAGATGCTGCGCATCGCCACGGACGACATGGCCATGATCGTGCCGGGCTTCGAGTTCAAGTGGCCCGCCCTGCGCCCTTCCGCCGGGGCATTCGACTTCTCCGGGGCCGATGCCATGCTGCGCTTCGCGGAACAGCGCGGGCAGGCTGCGCGGGGCCATGCCCTGGTCTGGCACGGGGCGCTGCCGGCATGGTTCGGCGATGGCCCCGCCGATGCGGCGGGCATGCACGCCCTGCTGCGGCGGCATATCGGCACCGTGGCGGGCCGCTATGCCGGGCGCCTGCATTCCTGGGACGTCGTGAACGAACCGGTCGAGCCCTGGGACGGGCGGCCGGACGGGCTGCGGGCCTCGCCGTTCCTGCGGGCCCTGGGGCCGGATTATATCGACCTCTCCTTCCGCCTGGCGGCCGCGGCCGACCCCGCCGCGCGGCTGACCCTGAACGAATATGGGCTGGAACTGGCGACCGCGGAGCAAGAGGCCCGCCGCACCGCGCTGCTCGCCCTGCTGGAAGGTATGCTGCGCCGGGGCGTGCCGGTCCATGCAATCGGCATCCAGGCGCATCTGGCGGCGGCGGCATCGGCGGATTTCGACCCGGCGGTGCTGCGCCGCTTCATCCGCCGCGTCGCTGGCCTGGGGCTCGATTGCTATGTGACGGAGCTGGACGTCACCGACCGGGGCCTGCCCGCCGGCATCGCCGCGCGCGACGCGGCGGTGGCCCGCACCTATCGCGGTTTCCTGGAGGCGGTGCTGGCGGAGCCCGCCGTGAAGCTGGTCGTGCTCTGGGGCATCAGCGACCGCTATACCTGGATGAATGACAGCCGCTTCGCCCGGCGCGAGGACGGGCTGCCCGTGCGCCCGCACCCCTATGACAACGAATTCCGGCCGAAGCCCGCCTGGCATGCCATCGCCGGCGCGCTCCGCGCGGCACCGCCGCGCTGATCCTGCCGCCATTGCCCCGTGCCCGCGCGGAACCAGGGCCTCAGCCCCCGCCGCGCGGCACTTTCATCATCAGCCAGACCAGCCGGGGCGCCTCCAGCAGGTAGCGCTTCCACAAGCGCCCGGGCTCGCTGGCCAGCCGGTGCAGCCATTCCAGATGCGCCCGCTGCATCCAGGGCGGCGCGCGGCGCTTCGCCCCCACCACGAATTCCACGGAGGCGCCGACGCACAGCCCCACCCCCGTGGCGCCGCCCGCCGCGATGATGGCGGCCGCCAGCTTCTCCTGCTGCGGGGAGCCGACGCAGAGCAGGATGAAGCGGGAGGGATGCGCCAGCACGAAATCCACGCAGGCCTGGACCGCCGCGGGGTCGCGGATGAAACCCATGGGCGGATTGTGGTGCGCCACGCGGCGCAGGCCGTAGCGGGCGCGCAGCGACGCCACCATCTCCTCTGAAACGCCGATGATGGCCACCGGCGTCTCCGGCCCGACGACTTCGTCGAACAGGCGCTGCGTCAGGTCGGAGCCTGGCGCGATCTCCAGCCGCACGCCACGCCAGCCGGCCAGCAACTGGATCACCCGGCTGTCGCAGAGGGAAAGCCAGGCCGGCTCATAGAGAGGGCGCAGGGCGGGTTGCCGCTGAAGCCGGATCCAGTGATCGGCATTCGGGGTGACGACATAGACGAAGGGCGCCATCGGGTCGCGTTCCGCCAGCAGCGTCACGGCCTGGTCCAGCGTCACGTCATCGAAGCGGATGGAGAGAAGATATTCGGAAGATGGGGCGCTGCTACTGTCAAGAGACGGCAAAGCGCTCATTGAGACCTGTTCCGCGAAAGCTTTTCTGCGGCGCATGATAGGGCCCGCTCGCGCGCCGGCCAGTGCGGATCATGCACTGGATTAAATATATATCCGCCTGGAGAGAACACCTGTAGAGAAGCGATATTGTCTTTCGCAAGTGCGTCGTAACGACCGCTGCGGCAGCCCGCCGCGGCCGCAGGCTGCGAATGATGGCGCGAAGCGCCCGGGGAGGGGCTGTGAGCGGCCAGATACGTGAAAAAGACGGTATCCTACCCGTGGCTCCACGTAAGGCCGTGCGGGAACGGCGGCACTCCCTGACCACCAGCCGTTGAACAGCCAGGACCATCCGATGCGCCCTGCCCTGCCAGAGACGCGCCCAGCCATGACATCATCGTCCCAGGCCGACACCACGATGTCGGCGCGCCCCGCCGCTGCCGCCCCGGCGGGGCAGGATACGCCCCGCCTTTCCACCTTCCGGTGGACGCACGGCTTGCTGAACCGGTGCGTCCGCGCCTCGGATGTCGCGATGATCGTGCTGGCCACGCTGCTGGCCGCCGCCTTCTGGCCGCAGCCGCTGGGCTGGGAGCAGCGCATCGTGGTGATGCTGGTGGGGATCTGGACCTTCGTGTCCGTCCTCAGCGCCATCCAGGCGTACCGCGTTGAGAACTACGTCACCTTCTGGAGGCAGTTCGGGCATCTCGTCGCCGGCAGCATCGCCAGTGCGGCGGCGATGCTGCTGGTGACACGTGCCTGCCTGCAGGATTTCGAGCTGACCGCGCGTTGGGCGCTGTCCTGGCAGGCCCTGCAATTCGCGCTGCTGCTCGGCAACCGGCAGGCGCAGCATGTCATCATCCGCATCGTCGGGTGGCGCCAGTTGCTGCGGCGCAAGACCGTGGTGATCGGCGCCAACGCGGTGGGCGAGGCCGCGTTGCGGGGCCTGACCGGCGGCAACGCCTCTGACTACGAAGTGGTGGGGCTGTATCGCGGCACCACGGATGACGGCTCCGTGCGGGAACTCTGCGGCATTCCCGTCTCCGGCGGGCTCGAGGACCTGGCGCTCTATGCTCAGGACAATACCATCGACCTCATCGTGCTGGCCGAGGGATGGGGCAAGGCGCCGGAGATCTTCCGCCTGATCGAGGCGGTCGAATGGATCGCCGCCGATGTCGTCATTCCCTTCGAGGAAGCCGGGGTGCGCCCCAGCTTCGCGCGCATTGCGCCCGTCGCTGGCCTGTCGACGCTGCAGGTGACCTACCGGCCCTTCAAGGGCAGCCAGGGTGTGATGAAGGCCGCGGAGGATTACATCGTCGCCTCCGTGGCGCTGCTGCTGCTCAGCCCGCTGCTGCTGCTGGTCGCGCTGGCCATCAGGCTGGACAGCCCCGGGCCGGCGCTGTTCCGCCAGCCGCGCACCGGGCTGGGGCAGAAATCCTTCTCCATCTACAAGTTCCGCACCATGACGGTGGACCCGGCCGACGATGGCTCGGTCGGCACCAACAGCCGGCACAACCCGCGCATCACCCGGATCGGCGGAATCCTGCGGCGGCTTTCGATCGACGAGATCCCGCAATTGCTGAACGTGCTGCGCGGCGACATGTCGATCGTGGGGCCGCGCCCCTATGTCGCCAATATGCTGGTGGGGCAGGAACGCTTTTCCGAGATGGTCCGGCGCTACGCGGTGCGGCACCGCATCAAGCCGGGCCTGACCGGCTACGCGCAGGCCAATGGCATGCGCAGCAACGCGCTGCGCTCGGCGGACAATGCGCGCAAGAGCATCGAGATGGACCTTTACTACATCACCCACTGGTCCATCTGGCTCGATCTCCGCATCATGCTGCGCACCATCGTCGTTGGCCTGACCGGCCGGAACGTTTTCTAGAGCAGGTTCCGTTCGCAGGGGCTCACCGCACCCGCTCCGGCATGTTGTTTTCACCTGAAGCGGTCACGCTCCAGGACAACAACGACCCCGCCGGCACGGGCCGCAGGGCAGCGCGCCTGCCACCGGGCCTCCGCCGGCATTCACCCGCTGCGCCGTGATGCGCGCCCGGCACCACGGCGGCGCCTGCCCGGCGAACCGGCTTCGCGCGGTGCCCGCCCGGCCCGATGGCCGGCGCGGGCCTCCGTCCTCTCAGCCCGGCCGCGATGCCCCGCCATCTGCCAGAATGGCGATCAGTTCCGGAATCGGCCGCGCCTCGTGGCCCTGGCCGACGGCGTCGGCGTAGAGCGCCCGCGCCGCCTGCGCCACGCCACTGGCGGCCCCCAGCTCCTGCGTCATCGCCGTGTAGTAGGTCAGGTCCTTAAGCGCGTTGGACAGGGTGAAGGTGAAGCCGGACGCATCGTCGGCGAGCAGGAACGGCTTCATGCGCTCGAGGATCACGCCGCCGCCGCCGCCCTTGCCCAGCACCTCGGCGAAGACGCCGGCCGGGACACCCGCGCGCCGCGCCGCCGCCCCGGCTTCGGCCAGCACGGCCGAGAAACCGAGCGAGACGAAATTGTGGAGCAGCTTGAGCTGGTGCCCGGCACCGGCCGGCCCGGCATGCGTGATGTTCTCGGCGAAGCTCCGCAGCAGCGGCAGGACGTCCCGCAGAAGCTCGTCCGGGCCACCGACGATCAGGTTGAGCCGCCCCTCCGCCGCTTCCTTCGGCGTGCGCGTCATGGCCGCGTCCAGGAACCGCCCGCCGGCCGCGACGATGCGCGCCGCGATCGCGCGGGTCGAGGCGGGGATGGCGGTCGAGCAGTCGATCACGATCGTGCCGGGCTTCATGCCCGCCAGGACACCTTCGGGCCGGAACAGGGCATCCTCGACCTGCGGCGTGCCGGTGACGCACAGGAGGACGATATCGCACTGCGCGGCAAGCTCGGCGCCCGAGGCCCGCGCGACGGCGCCCTGTGCCACCAGGTCCGCGACCGGCTGGTTGCCGGGGTGGTCGAGGAAGCTCAGCGGATAGCCGTTCTTCAGGATATTCGCCGCGATGCCGTGGCCCATCAGCCCGACACCGATCAGTCCCACATGGGGCTTCGCGCTCATGGCCGGTCGTCCCTGCCCTGCTGCTGTCCTGGGCGGGCGCTCGTGATGGCGGGCATTGTCGTTCCTTCCCTTGGCATAACGATATCCAAGAGGCAGGCGGGGCCGGTGTCCACCCGCCCCGGACGTTCTGACCGGGTTTTCACGTCAGGGCCGGCTCCGGCACCCACAGGCATGTTGCCGGCCGCCGGCCGGATAAGGCCGCGTTCGCAACCGGGCGCGGCGCCGTTTGAAGGCACCTGGCTGAATGTCAGGTTCCCGCCACCTGTCCCGGCGCCGTGCCCTCCGCCATTCCCTTGCCATGGCGGTCGTGTTTCCCGCCGCCGCCTTGTCAGCCCCCCGCGGGGCCCGGGGGCGCGGCCGGCTCCGCCATCGTGGCCCAGACCGGATCCTTCAGCTTGCCCAGGAAGGCCGCATGCGCCGCCAGTTCCCCGGCCGAGACCGTGATCGGGTGGGGGACGCGATCCACCGGCACCTGGTCCAGCAGCACGGCGCGCGGCGTGCTCTCCATGCGGCTGGAGGCCAGCTCGAAGCCCGGCTGCTTGCCGCCCATCAGTTCCAGATAAACCTGGGACAGCAGTTGCACGTCCAGCAGCGCGTTGTGCGAGGTGCGCATCGTGTTGTCGATGCCGTAGCGCCGGCACAGCGCGTCCAGACTGTTGGGCAGGCCGGGGAAACGCTTCTTGGCCATCACCAGCGTATCGACCATCCGGCTGCGCGGGATGGGGGCGGCGCCGGCACGCCTGAACTCGTGGTCCAGGAAGTTGAAGTCGAAGGCCGCGTTATGGGCGATGACCGGGTCGTCGCCCAGGAACTCCAGCAGGCCGGGCAGGATCTCGGCGAATTTGGGTTTGCCGGCCAGCATGTCGCGGGTGAAGCCGTGGATGCGGGCGGCTTCCTCCGGCACGTCCCGCTCGGGGTCGATCAGGCGATGGAAGTGCCGGCCGGTGGGCACCAGGTTCAGCAGTTCCACCACCGCCACTTCCAGCACGCGGTCGCCGGTCGCGGGGTCAAGGCCGGTGGTTTCGGTGTCGAGCACCAGGGCACGGCTCATCGGAGCGTCTCCAGCAGGGTCAGGATCTGGCGGCGGGTGGCGTGGCGCGACTGGCCGGTGCGCACCACGTGGTCGGCGCGCGCGCGGCGCAGCGGGTCGGGCATCTGGCGGGCGAGGATGGCGTCGAGGCGCCCTGGCGTCATGCCCGGGCGCTTCAGCACCCGCGCCCGCTGCACGGCGGCGGGGGCGGAGACCACCAGCACCATGTCGCAGCGCCGCTCGCCACCGGTTTCGAACAGCAGCGGGATGTCGAGCAGCACCAGGGGCCGCCGCCGCCGGCGCGCGGCGGCGAGGAAGCGGCGCTCCTCGGTCCGCACCAGGGGGTGGACGATGCGTTCCAGCCGCTTCAGCGCGGGGGGGTGGCCCAGCACGGCGCGGCGCAGCGCCTCGCGGTCCACCGCGCCGTCGCGGATGCTGCCCGGAAAGGCGGCGCCGACCGGCGCCACGGCCCGGCCGCCACGCGCCTGCAGGGCATGCACCGTGGCATCGGCGTCGAAGACCGGGACATGGCGGCGGCGGAAGATGTTGGCGGCGGTGGACTTGCCCATGCCAATGCCGCCGGTGAGGCCAAGGATCTTCACCCGCGCTCTCTTCCGGCCCGCGCGCTCCATGTTGCCTGTATCATGCGCTGCGGGGGATGCCGGCGGCGACGAAGCGGCGCAGCGCGGCATCCACCACCGGCTCGGCGCCGAACCATGCGGCGAAGCCGGGGCGGGCCTGGTGCAGCAGCATGCCCAGCCCGTCCACCCCGCGCAGCCCGCGCGCGCGCGCCGCCGCCAGCAGCGGGGTTTCCAGCGGCACATAGACCGCGTCGGCCACCACCGCGTGGGGCGGCAGGGGGGAGAGGTCGATCGCCAGCGGCGGCTGGCCCACCATGCCCAGGCTGGTGCTGTTCACCAGCAGCGCGGCGCCGTCCAGCGGCGCGGTGGCCGCCACCCGCACGGGGCCGCCCAGGGCTTCCGCCAGGGCCTCGGCACGGCCAGCGTCGCGGTTGACGATGGTCAGCGCCGGGCAGCCCGCCCCCAGCAGCGCGGCGGCGATGGCACGCGCCGCGCCCCCCGCCCCCAGCAGCACGGCGGGGCCATCGGCCGCCGCCCAGCCCGGCGCCTGCTCATGCAGGCTTTCCAGGAAGCCGAAACCATCGGTGTTGGAGCCCAGGATGCGCCCGTCGCGGAAGACCAGCGTGTTCACGGCGCCCATGCGGGCGGCGGTGGCATCCACCACGTCGCAGAGCGCGAAAGCGGCTTCCTTGTGCGGGATGGTGACATTGGCGCCGCGGAAACCGAGCGTCACCAGGGCCCGCACGGCGGCGGCGAAATCGCCCGGTGCCACGGGCAGCGGCAGGTAGGCGCCGTCGATACCGTGCCGGCGCAGCCAGAAGCCATGCAGGCGGGGCGAGCGCGAATGGGAGACGGGCCAGCCCAGCACCCCCGCCAGCCGTGCCTGGCCGGTGAGGGCGCGGCCCATTTCTTCCATGCTGGCCCCATCCATGCCGGTCTCATCCATGCCCGTGCCGCCTATGCTGATATCCGGCGTCATGGCCGATTCCATTCGCCTTCCGGGCGCGGCCGGTGAACCGGGGTGCCGGAGGATGGCCCGCCCTGGAACGGCCTCGCGCCCAAATCCTGGAAGATGCGCAGCAGGTAGCCATCCGGGTCCATCACGATGAACTGCCGGTTGCCGGCTGCCTCGTCCCCACGGCGGTACCAGGTCTCCTCCATCGGCAGGGACAGTGTGGCGCCGGCCCGCAGGGCGCTGCCGTGCAAGGCGTCCACGTCGCTGGCCTCGATCTGCAGGTTCATGCCCCGGCCATAGGGGAAGGCGGGCTCGGCGGCCAGGAAAGCGCGGCCGGTGGGCTGTTCCGGCATCAGTTCCGCCCCTTCCCGCTCCAGATAGGCGAAGCGTTCCCCGGCGCGGGCATAGCGGACGGTGAAGCCCAGCACCCCGGTATAGAAGCCCAGGCTGCGCGCGATATCCGTACAGACCAGTTCCGGCACCAGACGCGCGCCCATCGTCACCCCCTCGGTTCGCCCCCTGTGTCGCCCATCCCACCCGCCGCCGCCAGTACGGGATGCGCCCCCCTGGCATTCCGCCGCGCGCGATGCCACCACTTCACCCGACCCGTATTCACGAGGACCACCCCATGACGCGTGCCTTGCAGGTCGCGGTCCAGATGGACCCGATCCAGAGCATCAATATCGACGGCGACAGCACCTTTGTTCTCATGCTGGAAGCCCAGGCCCGGGGCCACGTCCTCTGGCACTACCACGTCAAGGACCTGACCCTGACCGCCGGCCGCGTGCTGGCCCGCCTGCAGCCGGTGGAAGTGCGCCGCGAGAAGGGCAACCACTTCACCCTGGGCGAGGCGCGGGAGGTCGATCTCTCGACCATGGACGTGGTGCTGATGCGCCAGGACCCGCCCTTCGACATGGCCTATATCACGGCCACCCATATCCTGGAGATGATCCACCCCAGGACCCTGGTGGTGAACGACCCGGCCAGCGTGCGCAACGCGCCCGAAAAGCTGTTCGTGATGCAGTTCCCGGACCTGATGCCGGACACCATGATCACCCATGACCCGCTGGAAGTGCGCAAGTTCCGCGAGAAGCATGGCGACATCATCGTCAAGCCGCTGTTCGGCAATGGCGGCGCCGGGGTGTTCCACCTGCGCCCGGAGGACGGCAATCTCAACTCGCTGCTGGAACTCTACGCCGAGAAATCGCGCGAGCCGCTGATGATCCAGCAATACGTCCCGGCGGTGCGCGAGGGCGACAAACGTATCATCCTGGTGGACGGCGTGCCGATGGGCGCCATCAACCGCGTGCCGGCGGCCGGCGAGAGCCGCAGCAACATGCATGTCGGCGGCCGCCCGGAGCGGATCGCGCTGACCGCGCGGGACAAGGAAATCTGCGCCCGCATCGGACCGGCCCTGAAGGAACGCGGGCTGATCTTCGTCGGCATCGACGTGATCGGGGACTACCTGACCGAGATCAACGTCACCTCGCCCACCGGCCTGCAGGAAATCGCCCGCTTCGACGGGGTGCAGCTGGAAAAGGCGATCTGGGACGCGATCGAGGCGAAGCGCTGAGGCGGAAGGCTTAAGGCCGGGGTGGAAAGTCCACCCCGGACCCCGCTGTGAGTTTCAGCAGGGCTGAGAGGGCAGGCGCCGCTGCCTCAGATTTTTTTATGGAAGGCCGCGCGGGCTGACCGGCCGGTACACGCCGGCCGGTACACGAATGCTTTAGCTTAACCGGCAGCGGGGTCCAGGGACAGCGCCCCTGGCCTGTCGTGCCCTTCAGAACTTCCAGCCGGAATGGATCGCCACGATCCCGCCCGAGAGGTTCTGCCACTTCACCCGCTCGAACCCGGCCTTCTCCATCATGCCCGCCAGCGTCGCCTGGTCGGGGAACATGCGGATGCTCTCGGCCAGGTACTGGTAGCTGTCGGCATCATTGGCGATGCGGGCGCCAATGGCCGGCAGCACCTTGAAGGACCAGGCGTCGTAGACCGGTTTCAGGGCCTCCACCTCCAGGGTGGAGAATTCCAGCACGCACATCCGCCCGCCCGGCCGCAGCACCCGGAAGCCCTCGCGCAGCACCGCGTCCTTGTCGGTGCAGTTGCGCAGGCCGAAGGCCATCGAGACGCGCTCGACGCTGCCCGGGGGCAGCGGAATTTTTTCGGCGTCGCAGCAGAGGAAGGTGAGGCCCTCGGCCAGGCCCTTCTGCAGCGCGCGGCCCTGGCCCACGCCCAGCATGGCGGCGTTGATATCGGCCAGGATGACCTTTCCGGCGCCGCGCTTCTTGGCCAGGAAGGCGACATCGCCGGTGCCGGAGGCCAGGTCCAGCAGCGTATCGCCGGCCCCGGCGCCGATGGCGGCGACGAAGGCCCGCTTCCAGGCCCGGTGCAGGCCAAGCGACATCAGGTCGTTCATCACGTCGTATTTGGGCGCGACGCTGTTGAACACCTCCCGCACCATCGAGGTTTTGCTCTCGCGGTCTACGGTACGGAAGCCGAAATCCGTGGTCTGGGTCATGGCGGCCATTCTAGGCCGAAACCGCTCAGGCCAGAAGACGCCGCAGCAGGCGGATCAACATCCGCCGTTCCTCGGGAGAGAGCGGGGCGAGCAGCCGCTGGTTGGCGTAGCTGCCCTGGTGCACCGCATCGGCCAGGGCAGCGGAGCCTGCGGGGGCCAGGGAGAGCACCAGGGTGCGCCGGTCCATCGGGTCGCTCCCGACTTCCACCAGGCCGCGGTCGCGCAGGCGGGTCACGATGCCTTGGATGGTGGCGGGGTCCAGCGCCACGGCGCGGCCCAGCGCGTTCTGCGTGGCGCGGCCAAGCTCGGCCAGCTTCAGCAGCGTCGCGAATTGCGCCGAGGTAAGCCCGCCGGCGGCGCCACGCTCCTGGAACAGCGCCGCATGCCGCTGGTGCGCCCGGCGCAGCAGGTGGCCGACCGATTCGTCGAGGCGGTAGGACAGCGAGACAGACGGGACGAGCTCTTCCGCCAGGGCACCGCCGGACGGTGCATCGGGCATGATCGCGAGCGGTTGGCTCATGGTTCTTTGCCCCTTCCAGACTGGTCCCGCCGCACCATCAGCATCGTGGCGGCGTGCGTCAACCAACGGCAGAGGCAGCGCCGGCCGGCGCCCGGCGGGGTGGAGCGGCGAAGCGCGGCCTCAGCCGGGCAGCAAGCGATAGCCGAACATGGCCAGGGTGACACCACCAAGGCTCAGCGCCACCATGCCCGCGCGGTCGGCATGCCACATCAGGCGCTCAGCGAGGATGGCGGCCATTTGCCGGCGGCCATCCGGCCCCCGCAGGCGGCGCCCGCCCTCACCCGCCAGCGCAGGCCATAAGCGGGTCTGGCGCAGATCCATGCGTGGTACACGCAGCGCCGCGGCCCACATGCCGAGCCAGAGCGCCGCTGTCATGAGCGCGCCGCTCTGCATCGCCAGCATCGGCCGGGCGGCGAGCAACAGCATGACCAGCGCGATCCCGAAGGCGGCACAGCCCATGCCACGCCGGATCGTATGGTCTGCGATATTGCGGAGCGTATCCATGGCGGCCCCCTTGTCCCGTCATGCTGACGCCTGCGCGAAGGGAATGCATCCCCCTTTCATGCCGGCCCGTCACGATCGGGCATTCGATACCAGTCATATGGGCCAACTTGCCCGCTGGGGAAGCGTTGCGGGTGCCTGAAGCGGAATCATAGGGATTCAGCCCTTCCCGGCCCTTGGCAGCGGCTGAAAAGGTCCACTGGCGGGCGGGCAATATCCGGCCCGTGCCTCATTATCATTTTATTGTGATAATTCGTTTCGATCCGCATCCATGATTTCGCGGCCCGGCCGGCATCGGCACACTCCGCCCAGGCCCGACTGCCCCGCTACCGGTCGGAAAGGCCGCTAACCCGCCGCAGATGCGGGCTCGTCAATAAAGACCGTCAACAGAATCCTGGGCCGACGGCACCGGGACAGGGCAGGGACTCGTTCGACAAATGGCATCCGCAATTCCAATGCCCGGCGCCGCGAACCGGGCCATGACGCGGGGGGAACGGAAGGTCATTATCGCCTCCTCCCTCGGCACCGTGTTCGAGTGGTACGATTTCTATCTGTACGGCTCGCTCGCCGCCGTCATCGGCGCCAAGTTCTTCAGCCAGTTCCCCGAGGGCACGCGCAATATCTTCGCGCTGCTGGCCTTCGCGGCCGGCTTCCTGGTGCGGCCCTTCGGCGCCCTGGTCTTCGGGCGGCTGGGCGACCTCGTGGGGCGCAAATACACCTTCCTGATCACCATCCTGATCATGGGCGCCTCGACCTTCATCGTCGGTATCCTGCCCACCTCGGACCAGATCGGCATTTCCGCCGCCATCATCCTGATCGTGCTGCGCTGCCTCCAGGGCCTGGCGCTGGGCGGCGAATACGGCGGCGCCGCGACCGATGTGGCCGAGCACGCGCCCCAGGGCCGCCGCGGCTTCTACACCAGCTTCATCCAGGTCACCGCGACGGGCGGCCTGTTCCTGTCCCTGCTGGTCATCCTGTTCGCCCGCTCGGCGCTGGGGGAGGAAGCCTTCCTCGACTGGGGCTGGCGCATCCCGTTCCTGGTCTCGATCCTGCTGCTCGGCGTCTCCGTCTGGATCCGGATGCAGCTGGAGGAAAGCCCGGCCTTCAGGAAGATGAAGGAAGAGGGCACCGGCTCCAAGGCGCCGCTGACGGAAGCCTTTGGCCAGTGGAAGAACGCCAAGGTGGCCATCCTGGCGCTGTTCGGCCTCGTCGCCGGGCAGGCGGTGGTCTGGTACACCGGGCAGTTCTACGCGCTGTTCTTCATCAACTCGATCCTCAAGGTGGACGGCTATACCGCCAACCTGCTGATCGCCTGGGGGCTGCTGCTCGGCTCCGGCGGCTTCGTGCTGTTCGGCTGGCTCTCGGACAAGATCGGGCGCAAGCCGATCATCCTCGGCGGCTGCCTGCTGGCGGCGCTGACCTACTTCCCGCTGTTCAAGCTGCTGAGCGCCGAAGCCAACCCGGCCCTGCACGCCGCCCATCGCGACATCACCGTGGTGGTGCAGGCCGACCCGGCCGACTGCTCCTTCCAGTTCAACCCGGTGGGCACCGCGCGCTTCACCAATAGCTGCGACATCGCCAAGTCGTCGCTGGCCCGCCTCTCGGTCAATTACACGGTCGAGAACGCGCCCGCCGGCAGCGTCGCCACGGTCCGCGTCGGCCAGACCACCCTGCCGGCCAATGCACCGAACTTTGCGCAGACGCTGGGCACCACCATCACCGCGGCGGGCTACCCGGCGGCATCCAACCCCTCCGTCGTCAAGATGAACCACCCATTCGACCTGTTCCGCGAGCAGACGGCGATCTCGATTCTGGTCCTGACCATCCTGGTCATCTACGTGACCATGGTCTACGGCCCGATCGCGGCGGCCCTGGTCGAACTCTTCCCGACCCGCATCCGCTACACCTCCATGTCGCTGCCCTACCATATCGGAAACGGCTGGTTCGGTGGCCTGCTGCCGGCCACGGCTTTCGCCATGATCGCGCAGACCGGCGATGTCTATTACGGCCTCTGGTACCCGGTGGTCATCGCCCTCGTCACCGTGGTCATCGGCACCTTCTTCGTGCCGGAAACCAAGGGCCGGGATATTTTCGCGGAAGACTTCAACGCCACCCGCAATCCAGCGGGGATACGGGCTCGGCATTAAAAGGGGCCAGGCAGGGGCGCTGCCCCCTGGACCCCGCCGGGGTGGAAAGTCCACCCCGGACCCCGCTGCCGGTTTGGGCGGGGGCTTTCAAGGCAAGGCCTTGATGATGTTAAAGGGCCACTGAATTGCCGGGCGTGGGGTGGCTGGGCCTCCCCCCGCATCCAAAACGGCTGAAGCCGGCGAGTGGGGTAACACTCGTCACCCCAGGGCAGAACTCCGGAAGGGGCAATCCCTTCTGGCCCGGTGGAACAGGGCGTGCCTCCTCACCCCATCCGGATCACCCGCGCCAGCGCCGCCACATGGTCCGGCGGGGTCGGCGGCACGATGCCGTGGCCCAGGTTGAACACGAAGGGCCGCCCGCGCATCGCCGCCAGGATCGAGCGTGCCTCGGCTTCCAGCGCCGCGCCGCCGGCCACCAGTGCCTGCGGGTCCAGATTGCCTTGCAGGCCGAACCCGGCCGGCACATTCGCCGCGGCCCAGCGCGGGTCCATCCCGGTATCCATCCCCACGGTCGAGACGCCGGTGCGCTGCGCGTATTCCGGCAGCAGCGGCCCGGCCAGGCGCGGGAAGCCGATCAGCGGGATATCGGGCAGCACCTTGCGGATGCCGCGCACGATGGCCGCCGTGGGCTCGATGCTCCAGCGGCGGAACTGGCCGGGCGGCATCAGGCCGGCCCAGCTGTCGAACAGCATCAGGGCCTCGGCGCCGGCCTCGGCCTGGGCCAGCAGGTAATCCACGGTGCTGTCCACCAGCAGGCGGATGATGCGGCCGAACAGCACGGGGTCGGCATAGGCCATGCGGCGCGCATTGGCGAACTCGCCCCCGCCTTTGCCTTCCACCATGTAGCAGGCGACCGTGAAAGGACTTCCGGCGAAACCGATCAACGCCGCTTTCGGGGCTTCCTGGGCCAGCCCGGCCTTCACCCGCGCCACGGTCTCGATAATCGGCGCGATGCGCGCCCGCATGGCGCCGGGGTCGAGGGCCGCGAGGCCCCCAGCATCGCGGATGGGGTCCAGCAGCGGCCCCTCGCCCTCGGCATAGCGCAGGCCCTGCCCCATGGCCCAGGGCAGCATCAGGATGTCGCTGAACAGGATGGCGCCATCCATCCCGAAGCGCCGCAGCGGCTGCAGCGTGACCTCGGCCGCCAGCACCGGGTTGGTGCAGAGGGCGATGAAATCGCCCGCCTGGGCACGCAGTTGCCGGTATTCCGGCAGGTAGCGGCCCGCCTGGCGCATCAGCCAGAAGGGTGGGGGCCAGACGGCTTCCCCGGAAAGGGCGCGCAGCAGGGGCTTTTGCACAGTGTCCATGCCCCCCTTTCATAGAAAAAGAGTCTTTAAGGAAAGTGGGAGGGTTAGTATGGCCTGTGGATAAGGGGGACGCAGCGGGCGGCGCATTTCATCCACAGTGTCATGCACAGAGGCGGCGGGGCAGAAAACCCAGCTTATCCGCCGGGTTGAGGCCGTAATCCGTGATTCGAACCGACCGTTCCCACGAAAAACCCCCAGGTGGCGGAAAATGTGCTTTCCATCCCCGATTCACCCAGGTGCCGATCAAAGGCTTGCGGTTTTCCCCAAAACCCACATCCATCCCCGCTCTTCCACACCGCTCGCGTAGCCGGGGAACGATGCCGAACCGCCCCTTCAATCTCCATCTCGTCTCCGACAGCACGGGCGAGACCCTGAACTCGATGGCCCGCGCCACGCTGTCGCGCTTTCCGGACCCGCACGTGATCCACCACCGCTGGTCGCTGGTACGGTCGCGCTTCCAGCTCGACCAGGTGCTGGAGGGCATCAAGGCCGAGCCGGGGCCGGTGCTGTTCACGCTGGTGGACCGCTCGCTGCGCCATTCGCTGGAGGAGGTCTGCAAGCAGATGGGCGTCACCTGCCTCTCGGTGCTGGACCCCATCATGGACCTGCTGCAGGCCCAGATCGGCGAGCAGGCGCGCGAGAAGCGCGCCGCCCAGCACGTGATGGACGCCGATTATTTCCGCCGGATCGACGCCATGCACTACGTGCTGGCGCATGATGACGGCCAGGGCGTGGCGGGCATCGAGGAAGCCGATTGCGTGATGGTCGGCGTCTCCCGCAGCAGCAAGACGCCGACCTGCTTCTACCTGGCCAACCGGGGCATCAAGGCGGCCAACGTGCCCATCGTGCCCGGCGCGCCGCTGCCGGCCGAGCTGGAGAACCCCCCCTGCCCGGTGATCGGCCTGACCATCGACGTGCCGGCGCTGATCGATATCCGCCGGCACCGGCTGAAGATCATCGGCGTCGGCGGCGTACGGCAGGACACCAACAGCTATATCGACCATGAGGCGGTGAAGGCCGAGATCCTGGCCGCCCGCCGGCTCTGCACCAGCCGCGGCTGGCCGGTGATCGACGTCACCCGCCGCTCGATTGAGGAGACGGCGGCGACGGTGCTGCAACTGATGGAAGCCTGGCACACCCGCCGCGGCGGCTCCTGCCCCACGCCCGGGAGCATCGGCGTATGACGGTGATGGCGCCTGGCGCGCCGCCGCTGGTACTGGCCTCCTCCTCCGCCACACGGGTGGGGCTGATGACGGCCGCCGGCCTGCGCTTCACCGCGCATTCACCCGCCGTGGACGAAGCCGCCCTGAAGGAGGCCGCCCAGGCCGAGGGCCTGCCCCCCGCCGATGCCGCCACCCTGCTGGCCGATGCCAAGGCCGGGCGCATCGCCCGCCGGATGCTGCGCGAGGACCCGGAGGCGCTGGTGATCGGCGCCGATTCCCTGCTGGTCTGCGATGGCCGCTGGTTCGACAAGCCCGAGGGGCTGCCCGGCGCCCGCGCCCAGTTGCAGGCCCTGCGCGGGCGCACCCACGAGCTGGTCTCCGCCGTGGTGTGCTGGCGGCACGGGGCGCGCGTCTGGCACCACGCGGCAACCTCGCGCCTGTCGATGCGCGATTTTTCCGAGGACTTCCTGGACGCCTACCTGGCGGCGGAAGGCGAGGCCGTGGCCCATTCGGTCGGCGCCTACCGGCTGGAGGGGCTGGGGATGCACCTGTTCCGCGCCGTGGAGGGCGAGCACGCAGCCATCCTGGGACTGCCGATGCTGCCGCTGTTGGATTTCCTGCGGCAGCATGGGGTGCTTTTGGGGTGATGGGTTCAGGCCAGGGGCGCTGCCTCTGGACCCCGCTGGGGTGGTGAGACCACCCCAGACCCCGCTATCAGTTTAAGGATCAAGATTTTCGAGTGCGAGGGAGGGGGCCCCCTCGACTGCGAGGTTCAACTCGCGCGGCCGTTTATTACAATCTTTAAGCGGCGCAGCGCTCCAGCCTGATAGCCTAAACCTGAATTTCCCAAACCTAAATTCAAAGCGGGGTCCGGGGTGGACTTTCCACCCCGGCGGGGTCCCAGGGGCAGCGCCCCTGGCCCCACCTCGGCCCCTTTAAGCTGCCACGCGGCGGCGGCGCAGCAGGTCGCGCAGGTCGAAGGCGCCCAGCAGCAGCGTCGCCCCGAAATAGCTCACCAGCCCTGTGCCCACGATTGCCGCCAGCGCGGCGAAGCGCCACAGCCCGGTCGCGGGAAAGACGAAGCCGGAAATCCCCCATAGCACCGCGCCCATCAGCACGGCCGCGCCCAGCAGGCGCCAGGCGTTGCGGCGCAGTTTTCGGTCGGCCACCCATTGCCCGCGCCGCGCCAGCACCAGGGCGAGCATCCCCGCATTGGCCCAGGAGGAGAGCGAGGTGGCCAGCGCGATGCCCACATGCTGTAGCGTGGGGGTCAGCAGCAGGTTCAGGCTCAGGTTGATGGCCACGGTCACGATGCCGATCTTGACCGGTGTGGCCGTGTCGCCCCGCGCGAAGAAGCCGGGGGCGAGGGACTTGATCAGCACGAAGGCGGGCAGGCCGAAAGCATAGGCGGCGAGCGCCGGCGCGGTTTCGGCCACCTTGTCGGCGGTGAAGGCGCCGCGCTGGAACAGCACGGCGATGATGGGCTGGGCCGTGACGATCAGCGCGATGGCGGCGGGCAGGGTCAGCGCCAGGGACAGCTCGATCGCGCGGTTCATGCTGCGGTGGGCCGCCAGCCGCTTGCCGCCGCGCAACTGGCGCGACAGCACCGGCAGCAGCGCCGTGCCCATCGCGGCCCCCACCACGCCCAGCGGCAACTGCGCCAGCCGGTCGGCATAGTTCAGGTAGCTGATGGCGCCCGCCGGCAGCCAGGAGGCGATGAACATGTCGATGGCCAGGTTCAGCTGCGTCACGCTGGCCCCCAGCACCCCGGGCACCATGCGGCGCAGCACCTGGCGCGCGTCGGCGGTGATGCGCGGGAAGGACAGGATGGGAAAGCCCAGCCCCACCTTGCGGCAGGCCCAGACCACCACGGCCAGTTGCAGCACGCCCGAGGCCATGGTGCCCCAGGCCAGCGCATGGGCAGGCGTCGCCACGAAGGGGGTGAGCGTGAAGAGCGAGAGGATGGCGCAGAGGTTGAACAGCAGCGGCGCCCCCGCCGCGAGCGCGAACTTATCCGCGGCATTCAGCACGCCGGAGACCAGGGCGGTCAGGCAGATGAACAGCAGGTAGGGAAAGGTGATGCGCGACAGCTCGACCACCAGGCCGAAGCGCAGCGGCTCGTCCAGCAGGCCGGGGGTGAGCACCGTCATGATCTGCGGCATGAAAATCATGCCCACCACCACCAGCAGCGAGAGCCACAGCGTCATCAGCGTGGACATATGCGCCGCCAGCACCCGCGCCTTGGCCGGGCCGTCCAGCGTGAGGGTGGCGGTGAAAGCGGGCACGAAGGCGGCGTTGAAGGCGCCCTCGCCGAACAGGCGGCGGAACATGTTGGGCAGCCGCAGCGCCAGGAAGAAGGCGTCGGCCACCGGCCCGGCGCCCAGCGTCGCCGCGATCAGCATGTCCCGCGCGAAACCCAGGATGCGGCTGGCGAAGGTCCAGCCGCCGATGGTCAGGATATTGCGCAGCATGGTCGGCTGGGATCTCTGCTGGGGTTGAGCGTGGCCGGGGCTCTGGCTCTTGGAACCCGGCCGGGGGTGGAGTCCACAGCGGACCCCGCCGCCGGTTCAAGAATGGGCGTTCGCCACGGCATGCGGCACAGGGCCGATGACATGCCGCGGGGCTGCGCCTTCGGCCACGAACAGCATGACGCCCCGGCCGCGGTCCTGGCGCATAAAGAAGCCCAGGGGCGCCGCCCCTTGGACCGGAGCCTCAGGCGTTGGCGGCGGGCGCGCCCGCCTGCGGCTGGCCGCGGCGGCTCTGCCACAGCGCCACGAAGTCGATGGGCGAGAGCAGCACGGGGGGGAAGCCGCCGTCGCGGGTCACGTCGGCCAGGATGTTGCGCGCGAAGGGGAAGAGCAGGCGCGGGCATTCCACCAGCAGCAGCGGCTCCACCATGTTTGGCTCCACGTTCAGCGTGAAGATGCCGCAATAGACCAGCTCGGCGATAAAGGCGGTCTGGCTGGCGCCGGCGCCGTCCTGGGTCTGGGCATCGGCGCGGATCTGCAGCGCCACCTCGTAGACATTGCCGCCTTCCTGCAGCGGGCGGGCCTGCACATCGAGCGAGAGGTCGATGCGCGGCTGCTCGCGCAGCGTGGTGAAGATCTCCGGCGCGCCCGGCACCTCGAAGGAGAGGTCCTTGGTGTATTGCAGGTTCATCATCAGCGGGCCGGCAGGCTGGCCCCCGGCCGGGTTGGCGCCGCCATTGGCACCGTTCAGGGCGTTGTTCTGGGTCTCGGACATGCGGGCCTCGCGAGGATGCGGAAGATAGGTTTTCGGCCAGGGGCGGGCCGAAGGCCAACCCGGTTGCGGCTCAGGCGCGCGGGGTAGCACGCCCGCGCGGCGGTGTCACAGCGCGGGGCGCGGCCGATTCCGGGAATCAGGGATGCTTCCAGGAAATCACCGCGGGCCCCGGCTGCGTGGGGTCGCAGCGCAGCCACTGCCCGTTGGTGACCGACTGCCCCGTCATGGACAGGATGAACCCCCAGTGGGAGATGACGACGGTATGCGCCCAGTCCTCCAGCGCCGCCATTTCCTGGCGGAACAGCCGGGCGCGGGCTTCCACCTGGCCGGCGGGCTCCTCCACGGCGGGCCACCAGACCTCGTCGATATGGGAGAGGTCGTGGTCCGGCCAGTGCAGCGCCAGGGCGGTGCGCGGCGTGCCGATGTCGCAGGCGAAGGCGTAGCGCTCACGCACCAGGGGCTGGATGGTCACAGGCAGGCCCAGGCGCTTCGCCAGGGGTGCCGCCGTCTGCATGGCGCGGGTATAGGGGCTGGCGACGATCCGGCGGATATCGCCCCCGGTCTCGGCGATCAGCGCCGCCGCCGCCGCCTCGGCCTGGCTATGGCCGAGTTCGGTCAGTTTCGGGTCCTCAATGCCGGGGTCCCGCCGTGTCGCGGTGAAGTGCAGGTTGAATTCGCTCTGGCCGTGGCGCAGCAGGATCATGGCAGCTCCTCCGATCCCCGCCCCTAGAGCAGATCGCGGAGCCGGGAAACACTTTGTAGGATCGAATCCGCGCTCTCCGGGCCCCACTGGCGTTGCGGGGGCGGTGTGCCCGCCCTAAGTGACGAAACATGAGGAGAATGCAATGTCGGGCGCCTTTCCGGTCGATCTGATCCTATTTGCCATGATCGCGGCCTTCCTGGTGCTGCGCCTGCGCAATGTGCTGGGCCGGCGCCAGGGCTTCGAGCGCCCGCCGCAGGAGCAGGCGGTGCCTGGCAACCTGCGGCCGGTGCCCCAGGCCGTGCCGGATGCCGCCGCCGCTGCCGCCCCGCGCGGGGTGCCGGATGCACGCTCGGCGGCCGGGCAGGCCTTGCTGCGCATCCGCGCTCAGGACCCCTCCTTCGATCCCGCCCTGTTCCTGGGCGGTGCCGAGGGTGCCTTCCGCATGATCGTGGAAGCCTTCGCCAATGGCGATCGCGATACGCTGCGCAACCTGCTCTCGGGCGATACCTATGCGGGCTTCGAGCAGGCTATCGCGGCGCGCGAGGCAGCCGGCGAGAAGCAGCGCACCGAGATCCGCAATGTCCAGGACATGGCGATCGAGGGCGGTGACCTGCGCGGCAGCATCGCCGAGGTGACGGTCCGCATCGTCTCCGACCAGGTCAACATGACCACCGCGGCGGATGGTCAGGTGGTCTCCGGCCATGACGGCGTGACCGAGATCGTCGACCTCTGGACTTTCCAGCGCGACCTGCGGAACCAGGAGCCGACCTGGAAGCTGGTTGGCACCGGCGCCGTTTAAGCGGGCACTGGCTTGATCCGCGCCGCCTGCGCCGCCGCCCTGTTGCTGGGGCTGGCGGCCTGTACGGCCCTGCCCCGCCATGTCGCCGAACTGCCCGGCTGGGGCCAGGACGAACTGGTGGCGGCGGTGCCAGCCTTCCTGGCTGGCTGCCGCCCCCCGGCCCTGCCTGCCGCCCTCTGCGCCGAGGCCGCCGCCCTCCCCCCCGGGGATGATGCCGCCGCCCGTGCCTTCTTCGAGACCCGCTTCACCCTGCGCCCCGCCGGCAAGGGGCTGATGACCGGCTATTACGAGCCGGAACTGCGCGGCGCCGCCTCGCCCTCCACCGAATATCCCGTGCCGCTGCACACCCGCCCGGCTGACTTGGTGGAGGTTGATCTCGGCCTGTTCGCGCCCGATCTGCGCGGCCGCCGTACAGCCGGGCGTGTGGCCGGCGGCAAACTGCTCCCGTACCCGGACCGTGCCGCTATCGAGGCCGGTGGCGGCCCCGCCCTGCTCTGGCTGGCCGACCCGGTGGACCGCTTCTTCCTTCAAATCCAGGGCTCTGGCCGGGTGCTGCTGCCGGATGGCGGCGTGCGGCGCGTGGGCTATGACGGGCAGAACGGCCGCGCCTACGTGCCCATCGGCCGCATCCTGGCCGACCGGGGCGAGCTTCCGCGCGCCGAGGTCTCGATGCAGAGCATCCGCGCCTGGCTGGCGGCCGCCAGCCCCGAGCGCGCCCGGGCCCTGATGGATGAAAATCCCTCCTACGTCTTTTTCCGCGCCGTGCCCGCCCGCCCCGACCAGGGCCCGACAGGCGCCCAGGGCGTGCCGCTGACGCCGATGCGCTCCATCGCGGTGGACCGGACGGAAATCCCGCTGGGCAGCCCGGTCTGGATCGTCACCCGCCATCCGCTGACGGGTCAGCCGTTACGCCGGCTGGTGATGGCGCAGGATACCGGCGGAGCCATCCGTGGCCCGGCGCGGGCCGACCTGTTCTGGGGCTGGGGGCCGGAAGCCGCCGCCGCCGCGGGGCCGATGAAGGAACCGTCTGAACTCTTCGTCCTGGTGCCGGCGCGATAAACCCCGCGTTCGTTGCATGCAACGAAACCGCGTCTCTTTGCTGCCACTTTTCGTCAAGCTGGGCGTTGTAACCGCGAATGGCCAAGCCGCGCCCGACCTGTCCCAGGGCGCGCTGCCACTCGGTGTTCAACCCCGGCCCCGGCCGGATGCCCGCTGGGCAGGAGACGAGCTGTGAGCGACTTTACAACCCCCCATACCCGTCCCGGCTTCGAGGCCGGCCAGCAACCCTACGCGACACCCTACCCGGCGGCCGACCTGCGGCATGACACCGCGCGGCGCATGTCCTGGGGTGCGGTACTGGCCGGTGTCATCATGGCGCTGGTGGTGCAGGCATTGCTGACCATGCTGGGCGTTGGCCTTGGCGTCGCCTCGCTGGAACCCGCGACCGGCGAGAGCCCGGACGCCTCTACCCTCTCGATCGCCGCCGCCGCCTGGTACGGCGTCTCGGGGCTGATCGCCTCCTTCGTCGGTGGCTGGGTGGCGGGGCGCCTGTCGGCCCAGCCGGTCGGCGGCACCGCGGGGCTGCACGGCCTGGCCGCCTGGGCCGCGACCACGCTGGTCATCCTGTCGCTGATCTCGGGCGCGGTGTCCGGCCTGGTGGGCGGCGCGCTGCATGGCGTGGCCGATACGATGGGCGGCATGAGCCAGGGCGCCGGCATGGCGATGCGGGGCGCGATGCCCGCGCTGGCCAGCCAGGCCGACCCCTTCAGCGATATCGAGCGGCAGATGCGCGACACGACGGGCGGCAACGACCCCGCCGAGTTGCGTAACAGCGCCGTCTCCTCCGTCCGGGCCCTGGTGACGGGTGACGAGGCGCAGCAGCAGCAGGCCCGCGACCGCGCGGCCCAGGCCCTGGCCCGTGCCCGCTCCATCCCGGTCGAGGAAGCCCGCACCCAGGTTGCGCAGTACGAGACGCAGTACCGCGAGACCGCCCAGCGCCTGCGCGACCAGGCGACCCAGGCGGCGCAAAAGGCCACCGAGGTCATCTCGCGCGCATCGCTGATCAGCTTCGTGGTGCTGGTGCTGGGCGCGCTGTGCGGCTGGCTCGGCGGCCGCGCCGGCACAGTCAAGAACGGCCGTATCTACGACTGAGCCACCTACGACTGAGCCGGTGCCGTCCCACGGTCAGGGCCGGCGGGCGCGGCGCGGTATAGTGTTCGCCATGCCGCGCGTAATGAGAAACCCTGCCGCCGGAGGGGCCTGCCCCCCCCCCCGGCGCGCGGGAACGACGGAGACACTTACTCCCGC
>JAQGHX010000131.1 GCA_028288745.1 Roseomonas sp.
TGCCGCCGCCGCCGCGCCCAGCGCCTCCCGCAGCGCCGGCAGCCCTTCACCGGTACAGGCCGAGACCCCCAGGGCCGCGACCCCGCCGATCGTGGCCGGCGCCGCCGTGAGGTCCGCCTTATTGGCCACCACCACCACGCCGGGCGCGACCAGGGCCAGCGTCTCGGCATCCGGCGCTCGGTCAGCCGCGAAGACAGCGATGACCAGGTCCGCTTCCTCCGCCCGCCGCCGGGCGCGCCGCACGCCCTCCGCCTCGATCTCGTCGGCGGCCTCGCGCAGCCCTGCGGTATCGGCCAGCAGCACCGGCACGCCGCCGAAATCCAGCCGCAGCTCCACCACGTCCCGGGTGGTGCCGGCCTGGGCGGAGACGATGGCGGCATCCCGTCCGGCCAGCGCGTTCAACAGCGAGCTTTTTCCGGCATTCGGCGCGCCGATGATGGCGGCCCATAATCCTTCCCGTAGCCGCTCGCCCCGGCCGCCATCGTCCAGATGCGCGCGGATCTCGCGGGCGAGGGTCGCGGCGCCCTCGCGCATCTGCGCCTCCAGCGTATTCGGCAGGCCGTCCTCGGCGAATTCGATGGCGGCCTCCTGGTGCGCCAGCAACCGGGTGAGGCGCGTGGCCCAGCCGGCATAGCGCCCGGCCAGCGCACCGCCCGCCTGCCGCAGCGCCTGCCGCCGCTGGGCGGCGGTCTCGGCATCGATCAGGTCGGCGATGCCTTCGGCGGCCGTCAGGTCCATCCGGCCGTTCAGGAAGGCGCGGCGGGTGAATTCGCCGGGCTCCGCCGGCCGAGCGCCCAGGGCCAGAAGGGCCACGCTGACCCCGTCCAGCACGGCCCGACCGCCATGCAGGTGCAGTTCCGCTGAATCCTCGCCGGTATAGCTGCGCGGGCCGGGGAACCAGAGCACCAGCGCCTCGTCCAGCACCTCGGCATCGCCGGGGGCACGCAGGCGGCGAAGGCTGGCCTGGCGGGGGGCGGGCAGGGCGCCGGCCAAGCCGCGCAGCACGCCGCCGCAACCAGCGCCCGAAAGCCGCAGCACGGCAATGGCGGCGCGGCCGGCGCCGGAGGCCAGAGCGAAGATGGTGTCGGTCATGGTGTGGTCATTCGCCCCGATCGAGAAATGCCGGTGTCCCGGCCCTGCGGGCGGGCAGCCAGCCGGACCCGCTGGCTGTTTTATTCGGACTTCAGGCGCCAAACGCAACGGCGGCCGGCTGGGCCGCGTCCAGCCACCTGCACCTGGGCCTGCACCTGAGCCTGAGCCTGAGCCTGTGCCTGAGCCTGAGCCTGAGCCTGAGCCTGAGCCTGAGCCTGGAGCCTGGAGCCTGGAGCCTGGAGCCTAGAGCCTAGAGCCTGGGGCCTGGGGCCTGGGGCCTAGAGCCTAGAGCCTAGAGCCTAGAGCCTGGGGCCTGGGGCCTGGGGCCTGGGGCCTGGGGCCTGGGGCCTGGGGCCTAAAGGACCGCGCTCCGCGCCCTGCGGCATTCAACGGCGGTGGCAAGGAGGAAAGGCGCTCCCCCCGTCATCCCTTGCCCGGCGGTACGTGATGCTGCGTCAGCATCAGTCGCGGCACGCGGCCGCCTTCCACCAGATGCGCGGCCAGGATCTCGTCAATATCCTCGTTCGTCTCCGCGCGGTACCAGATGCCCTCGGGGTAGACCACGATGGTGGGCCCGAATTCGCACCGGTCCAGGCAGCCGGCGGTGTTCACCCGCACGCCCCGCAGCCCGAGTTCCTTGGCGCGGGCCTTCATGTAGTCCTTCAGCTTCTCGCTGCCCCGCGCGGCGCAGGAGCCCCGGCGGTGGCCATCCGGTCGGCGGTTGCAGCAAACGAAGACATGCGCCTGGAACCAGAGTGGCGGGTCTGCGGGGGCAGGGGCCGCGTCAACCATGGGCGCATCGGTCGCGGGCTTGTCGGTCATGGGGGCTTCTCCTCAACACGGCGCCGCGGCCGGGGCAGGCCGGCGCGGGCTGTTCCGCCAGCCTAGAGCGTGATCGCTTCAGGTGGAATCAGCGCAAAGCGTGAATCACACTAAAAAACAACGGGCTGGAGCGGGTGCCGTGAGCCCCTGCGAACGGAACTTGCTCTAGCCGCCAGCACCGCTTCCAGGAATGCCATGAGGGCAGGGCCGGCACCCGGGCCCGCCTCGGGCGGGACACCACGCGGTACCCGCAACCCACGCCGGCCGGCGGAAGGCGGCTGGCATTACCGCCCGCCGCCACGCCCCCGGCGCGGTAGCGCTTCCGAAGGCCGGTGGCTTCATGCGGTCCCGCCCTGTTCCGGGCGGGCCGTGAGCCGGGAAGGCCAGCTTGGCAGCCAAGCCCAACCGGCCGGCCCGGCACAGGGCTGGTCAGGGGAAATGACGCCCGGACATGACAAGGGCCGCCCGGATACGCCGGGCGGCCCTGTCTCTGTCAGGCTTCAGGCTTAGCGCGCGCGGTCCAGAGCACGGCCGGCCGCCGTGCCCGGCGGGTTGGCGCGGGTGCCGTCGGACTGCGCCGGATAGGCGCCCGAGGTATTGGTGCCGGCGGCACGGTCCAGCGTGCGCGTCGCCCCGGTGCCCGGCGGGTTGGCGAGGGTGCCGTCGGACTGCGCCGGATAGGCGCCCGAGGTGTTGGTGCCGGCGGCACGGTCCAGCGTGCGCGTCGTCTCGGTGCCGGCGGGGTTGGCGCGGGTGCCGTCGGACTGTGCCGGATAGGCGCCCGAGGTGTTGGTGCCTGCGGCGCGGTCCGCCGCGCGGGTGGCCGAGTTGTTCGTCGAGTCACAGGCCGCCAAGCCCAGCATCAGGGCGGGAACAGCAAGGGCGGACAGAATTTTGCGCTGGCTCAACATGATGGAACTCCGATTGATTAAGACCGGCTTCCACAGCCCGTCATGTCTCGACAACGCTTCCGCCTCAGTTCGGTTCCATGGCTTCGGTCAAGGAAATCGCTCCCCTTGCCGGACAAGTGCCGGGGGCCAGCCTGCCACACAGGGCCAGCCGGCGCACAACCGCTGGTAAAAGCGGCGCATTGCAGGCCCGGAACAGCCCAGCCGGCGCCAGGCCCCAGCGGCCCGCCGGCGAGGCCCGGAAGCGCCGCCCCCATCGTCCAGGAGGGCACCCGATGCCGGTTACCCGCCGCAGCCTTTTCGGTACCACCGCCGTATTCGGCGCGACACTCGCAGCACCCGCCATCCAGCGCGCGCAGGTCGCAGCGATGGGCAACCTCGCCACGCTGCCGGCCAGCGTGCCGGATTTCGCCTGTTTCCTTAGCCTGGCGCAGCGGGGGGCGAGTTGGAGTGGCTGCGCGGGACCTGGCAGCTCACCCTTTTCATGCCCAGCAACGCGGCGCTGGAGCGCAACCCGGGCATCATGCAGGACCCGCTCGGCAACTCCAACGGCAACCAGGCCGGCGCGGCCGACCAGTTCCGCCCGGGCGCCTTGCTGACCCACCACATGGTGGCCGGAATCGTCAACGCGCAGAGCTTCGCCGGCGCGGTGCGAGATATGCGGCGCTGAATGGGGCTGGTGCGGCTGGATGGCCGTGGGGCGTGCCGCCGACCGTGGCCGTCGCCCACCCTGCCGGTGGCGCGGCCAGCAATTTCGGCACCGGCGCGGGCGGGCTCAACATCCAGCCGGCCGCCCGCATCGTCATGCCGGACCTGATGGCCAGCAATGGCATCGTGCATGGCGTCGACAACGCCCTGCTGCCCTGACCTGCCCGGGCCGGGCGCGACTGAAGCGGGCCGGCGGGCAACCTTCTTCCGGGCGCTCATCTTGTCCATTGTCTGGCCGCCGGTATCTGGCCGCCCCGGCGCCCGCGTGGCGCCGGAAAGCAGCGGCGAATCGGGTTCGCTCCACGCCGCCCAGGCATTCCTTCGCGGGGGCTTGGTGTCAGGACCGTGAATTCTGGCGCTGCCCGGATTCTGGAGTGAGGCCCAGGGCGGCGCGCCGCCCACCTCGCAAAAGCGGGCATGGCTCCGGATGTCCGCAGCACAGGGCACGCGCTTTCGGCGCCGCGAGCCCGGCGCGGTGGGCCACCGCCGGCGCCACGGCGCGATTCCGCAGGTGCGAAGCGGCTGTCTAGCCGAGGGGTGGTGCACAGGCCCATGATGGACCCCTTCTTCGCTACCT
>JAQGHX010000182.1 GCA_028288745.1 Roseomonas sp.
GCGGCACTCCATGCGAGAGCGGGAAGTAGGGCGCGATCCGCTGGATCTGCGCCTTCGTCAGCCAGAACATGTCAGCCATGGCAGCACCTCCCGCCACTCTGGAACCACAACAGGCTCAAAGCACAAGGACGCAAGCTAACAGGTCCTGAGCCTAGTCCTAAAGCAGTCGTTGACACCCAAAGGGTGCTGGCATTAATTCATGCGCACAACGCACGAAAATGCGCACTGCGCACAAATAAAAATGGAATCATGCCGTCATCTTCCGAATTGGCAGTCGACGTTCTGGTCTGTGGCGGCGGCATGGCGGGCATGATGGCCGCGGTCGCAGCGGCGCGGACCGGCACTGGAGTACTGCTGGTGGAGCGCTGGGGCTTCCTGGGCGGCAGCGCCACGGCGGGCGCCGTCGGCCAGTTCGTGGGATGGGAAACCGCCGCTGGCCGGCAGGTAATCCAAGGCTTGGCCGAAGAAGTGGTGCGGCGGTTGGAGCGGCATGGCGGTTCAGGCGGCCATACCCACTTCGTCATGTCCACCGGCCACCCGATGGACCAAGTGTCCTACGACCCCGAACGGCTGAAGCTGGTACTAGACGAGATGGCTGCTGAGGCCGGCGTTCGCCTGCTTTTCCATGCCACGGTCCTCAATGTGACCCGTGCCGGCGCTGCCATCGATACCGTGGCAGTGCTGACCAAGGCCGGACCGCTGGCCATCCGCCCGCGCATGGTGATCGATGCCTCCGGCGACCTCGACGTGCTGGCCCGCGCCGGCGCCGGCTTCCTGCCGCTGGAGCCGGACGAGGCGCCGCAGCCCGCCACCATGATGTTCCGCTTCGGGCCGGTCGACTTCGCCCGCTTCGGCGCGCTGACCGGGGAGGAGTTGCGGGCTCTGTGCCGGCAGGGGGTCGAGAGCGGCGCACTGGCCCGCGCCGCCCTGCACCAGAGCCGCATCCCTGGCACCAACGACGGCTGGTTCAACATCAGCCGCGTCAGCCTGGACGCGACCGATCCCTTCGCCGTCTCGGCCGGCGAGATCGAGGGGCGGCGTCAGGCCTTTGCCGCCGCCGGCTTCCTCACGGCCCATGTACCGGGCTGCGAGGGCGGACGGCTGGTGGCGCTGGCAGCGCAACTCGGCATCCGGGAGTCGCGGCGCGTGCGGGGGGAACTGGTGCTGACCGCGGACGATCTGCGCGCCGAGCGCCGCTTCCCCGACGCCATCGCTGTCGGCGCCTACCCGATGGACATCCACCCGGCCAAGGGTACCGGCCTGCATTTCGAGACGCTGGGCGGCGACCGCAGCTACGAGATCCCCTACCGCTGCCTGCTGCCGGCGGGCCTGGACAATGCGCTGGTGGCCGGACGCGGCATCTCCGCCAGCCACGGCGCTCATGCCTCGACTCGCGTGATGCCCACCATCATGGCAATTGGCCAAGCCGCCGGCACGGCCGCGGCGCTGGCCTGCGCCGGCCATGGCGACACACGGCAGGTGGATGCCGTCCAGCTGCGCCAAAGGCTTCGGCAGGACGGCGCCTTCCTGCCCACCTGATGCCGCGATCCTGAATGACGGAGGAAACAACACAATGAACAACATCCCGCTCTTCGTCCCGTGCCGCCGTGCGTTGCTGACCGCGACCGCCGCGCTGGCGATGGCGCCGCTGGCCGCACATGGGCAATCCGGCGCGCCCTGGCCCAACCGGCCGCTGCGGGTGATCGTGCCCTTCGCCCCCGGTGGCCCGGCGGATGGGCTGGCGCGCATGCTGGGCGAGCAAGTGCTGGGCCCGATGCTGGGCCAGCCCGTGGTGGTGGAAAACCGCGCCGGCGCCGGCGGGGTGATCGGCACCGCCGCCGCCGCGCAAGCCAATGACGGCCACACCCTGCTGTTCGGCAGCATCAGCATGACCATCGTGCCGCACCTGCAGGCGCAGCCGGTCGGCTACGACGTGCTGAAGGACTTTACGCCACTGGCGCAGATCGCCTCCACGCCCTTCCTGCTGGTGGTGCCGGCGGCCTCGCCCTTCCGCGACGTCGCCGGCTTGGTGGCGGCGGCGAAGGCCAAGCCGCGCAACCTTGCGACGGCCAACAGCGGCTATGGCACGCTCTCCCACATGACGGCCGAACTGTTCAATCGGCAGGCGGGCGTGGCGCTGGAGCCGGTCGTCTATCGCGGGGAGGGCGTGCTGATGCCGGACCTGTTAGGCAATGCGGTCGGGCTCGGCTTCCTGACGCTCTCCACCGTGCTGCCGCATCTGCGGGCCGGCACGCTGCGCGCGCTGGCGGTAGCCGACGCCGCCCGGTTGCCCGAACTGCCGGAGGTGCCGACCCTGGCGGAAGCCGGCTTCCCGGGCATCGAGGTCGATGGCTGGCAGGCGATGTTTGCGCCGCGTGGTACCCCACCTGCGGCGATCGAGCGGCTCTCCACGATCTTGGCCAAGGCCATGGCGGACCCGGCGGTGCGCGCGCGCATTACCACCTTCGGCGCCGTGCCCGCCAGCCGCCCGAATGCTAACTTCGTCGCCATGGTGCCTCAGGAGTTCCGCCGCTGGGGCGCGCTGGTGAAGGAGCGCAACATTCGTGTCGAGTGAAGAGGGGGCGGGAGACACTCCGCGCAGCCGCGGCTTTGTCACTGCCTTTGCCCGTGGCCTGGAGGTCATCCGCGCCTTTGGCCCCGGAGCTGGGCGGCTGACCCTGTCCGAGGTCGCAGCGCGCGCCGGACTGGACCGCGCTGTAGCACGGCGCCTGCTGATGACCTTGATCGAACTGGGCCTGGCCAGCAGCGAGGGCCGCCACTTCTCTCTGACGCCGCAAGTCTTGGGGCTTGCGCAGGCTTATCTGGGTGGCGCCGGGCTGGACCGCCGTATGCAACCAGCCCTGGAGGCCCTCGCGCACCGCATCGGGGAAAGCGTTTCCCTGAGTGTGCTGGACTGGCCAGACATTGTGAACGCTGCCCGTGCTGAGGCACCAGACCGCCCTTTCCGCCACACCCTGACGGTCTCTACCCGCATGGCGGCGCATGCCACCGCCTCCGGCCGCGTGTTGATGACGGCCCTTTCCCCCACCGAACTAGCAACATGCCTGGCGGCCCCGCTGCCACGCTACACGCCCCGGACCATCACGGAACCCGCTGCTTTGCTGCGCGCGCTGACGGAATGCCGTGAGGCAGGCTTCGCCGTGCTGAATGGAGAGTTGGAGGAAGGCTTCGCCTCGGCTGCGGTGCCACTGACTGACTCTGCTGGGCGCTTGGTCGCGGCGCTGGCTACCAGCAGCCATGCCGGCCGCCGCGACGCGGCTGCGCTACAGACGGAGATGGTGCCACTGCTGCAGGCAGCGGCGCGTGAGATGTCCGCGCTGTTAGTCTGAGCAAGGTCCTGGCTTCCAATCCTGTCCCACCGCGGGGTGTAGCCACCGGCACGGTCGTGGACGCGACCATCATTAATGCATCGGATACGACCAAGAACGTGGACTAGGCGCGTGACCCGGACATGCACCAGACCCGCAAGGGCCAACAGCGGTACTTCGGAATGAAGGCCCATGTCGGCGTGGATAGCCGCACCAAGGTCATCCATGCGGTCGTGACGACAGCGGCGAATGTGGCCGATGCCACGGTGCTGCCTGATCTGCTGCACGGCGAGGAGACCCGGGTCCGGGGCGACCAGGCGTATCGCGGCCAGCGCGAGATGATCCGGGACCATGCCCCGACGGCTCAAGATTTAACCAACCGCCGCGATCGTGGTGTGGCCGACGAAGCCGAGAAAGCACGTAACCGCAACAAGTCGCGCGTGCAGGCGAAGGCCGAGCACAGCATCGGCTGTGATCAAGCAGGCCTTTGGCTCCACCAAGTTGCGCTATCGCGGGTTGGAGAAGAACGCGCAACGGCTGTTTTCCACCTGCGCGCGAGCCAACCTGTTCATCGTCCGAGGCAGATTGCTGCGTACCCAAGCGGCATAGTCACCCAGGCGGTCCGCCAAGCCACCGCACTCCGCCCCAACTGGCCCATATCAACCCAACATGAGCGGCTTGCCGAACGTTCCACTCGGCCCGTCGAGAAGGCCAACCTGTTCGGATCACCTTGATGAGACCTTCCTTAAGGGAAAGTCTCTCGGCCAGAACAGAAGCGGTCATCAAGCCGGCCATAGGCCAGAAATTTGTCGGTGCTGTCAGTAAGGCACACGACAACAAAGCCGACCATTTAACATGCCTCACGCAGGTCCTGCCTCCCTTACCCTGGTGCCCGGAAGCGAGCGGCCCGCATGGCCCGCCTTGCGCGTTCTCGCCTTCCTGCTCGCCTCGGAAGCAGGCGCACTGGCCGGTCGACTGGCGCCGGCAACGGTCACCGCCGTAGGCGACCTCGTCCGCAGGATGAACTGCTACTACTCGAATCTGATCGAGGGCCATGACACTCGCCCCGTGGATATTGAGCGCGCACTGCGAGCCGACCTCGCGACAGAACCGCGGCGCCGTGATCTTCAGCTTGAGGCGACGGCCCACATTGCCCTGCAAGCCGCGATTGATGCAGGCGAGCTTGATGGGTTCGCAACACCATCAGCACTGATGATGGAGATCCACCGCCGCTTCTATGAAAAGCTTCCAGAAACCCTACGTGTTGTTGAGGAGCGCAGCAGCGGCCGTCGCGTGGAGGTGCTGTCTGGCAAGCTGCGCACCGGCCACGTTAAGGTGGGCACCCATCTCGCACCCCGCCCGACGAACTGCCGGGATGGCTAGCACGTTTCAACGAAGGTGCCCCTGAGCGGTTCGGTCGTGCCGAACGGCCTGTCGTAGTGGCCGCCTTGCACCATCGCCTGCTCTGGATCCATCCTTTCACCGCTGGCAACGGAAGAACCGTTCGTCTGCTGTCGCACGCTTTGCTGCGGCGAGCGGAAGTCGGTCGGTATTGTGGTCGGTGTCGCGTGGCTTGGCCAGGAACGTGGATGCCTACAAGGCCTATCTAGCCCGCGCCGATGCGCCGCCACAGGGCGCGCTCGATGGACGCGGGGTTCTATCTGACGGACGCCTGGCGGAGTTCTGCCGCTTCTTCATGGCGGCGAGCCGCGATGGGCTGGATCTCTCGGCCCTGAAGCTGACGCATCACCGTATGCGCGACCTGGGTCAGCAGAAGCTCAATCTCTCTGGAAGTGAGGCAGGCCCCGGTCTGGCGCCCGTGACACAGGCGGGTTCCGATCAGGTGCAGGACAAGCACAAGCACAAGCAGCGCCTGCAAGAGATCATCCTGGCGCTGAACGACCTCTTCGAGGGGGAGATCACCGACGGTGATGCCGTCGCTTATGTGGACACGGTCTTCAAGGAGAAGATGCTGGAGTCAGA
>JAQGHX010000047.1 GCA_028288745.1 Roseomonas sp.
GCGCCTGCACGGCGACGATACCACCGTGCCGCTGCTGGCCCGCGGCAAGACAGTCACGGCGCGCCTGTGGACCTACGTCCGGGACGATCGGCCCTTTGCCGGGCCAGCGCCACCGGCCGCGCTGTTCTACTTCTCGCGCGACCGCACCGCCGAGCATCCCAAACGACATCTGGCGCGCTACGCGGGGATCCTGCAGGCCGATGCCTATGCCGGATACGGCGAACTCTACTGGCCCAGCCGCAAGCCCGGGGCGATCAGGGAAGCAGCCTGCTGGGCGCATTTCCGGCGCAAGGTGTTCGAGCTGGCTGAGGTCGCCCGCGCCCCGCTGGCTGCCGAGGCGGTGCAACGCATCGACCAGGTGTTCGAGGCCGAGCGGGTGGTGAACGGATGCCCAGCCACCGATCGGCTGACGCACCGACAGCACGTCGTCACCCCCCTCGTGGCCGACTTGCACAGCTGGATGCTGGCAACCCGCGGCAGGCTGTCGCGCCACAACGACCTGGCCAGAGCGCTGGACTATGCCCTGAAGCGCTGGCCCGCATTCACCCGGTTTCTCGACGACGGCCGGATCTGCCTGAGCAACAACGCGGCGGAGCGCGCACTCCGCGGCATCGCCCTCGGCAGAAAGGCGTGGCTGTTTGCGGGCAGCGACCGCGGCGGCGAGCGGGCGGCGATGATCTACACCCTCATCACCACCGCCAAGCTGAACGACCTCGACCCGCGCGCCTGGCTCGCCGACGTGCTCGCCCGCATCGCAGATCACCCCGCCTCCAGGCTCGACCAACTGCTACCCTGGAACTGGCACCGCACACAGACACCGATAACCGCCGCCGCCGCCGCCGCCTCAGCGTCAACCGCGGCCATCACCGGATGCGTACGATGCGTACGTCCGGTCGAAGGTGGACCACGTCTTTGCGCATCGGAAGGGACTGATGCGCCTGATGGTGCGCACGATCGGCCTCGCCCGGGCGCGGGTGAAGATCGGGCTGGTCAACCTGGCCTGCGACATGCGGCGGTTTGTCTGGCTCAGCGGGAGGGATGTGCCGGCGTAGGGACTGGGCCAACAGCGAGGCTTTCCTGCCTCGGTTCGCCATCAGGGCGACCGGCCATGTGCAGCACTGTCACATGCCGTCGCCCCTGCCAGGCATCTTTGCCGACGAAATGCCGCGCGAACCCCGGTTGAGGGAGGTGTCCAGTTGGCGCCCGGCCTCGCTGGACAGCGCCTCTGTCCCAGCAAAGGGGGGGGGGAGCCGCGACGAGCCCGAACACGACGGATCGCGGTAGGGAGACACAAAGCGCCATCTCGTCACCGACGCTCGCGGCACGCCGCTCAGCCTCCTGTCCGGGCCTGCCAACCAGCACGATAGCCGGATGCTGGCGCCGACGCTCGATGCGATCCCGCCTCTCCGGGGAGGAAAGGCCGTCCGAAACAGCGGCCGGACAAGCTCCACGCCGACAAGGGTTACGACCACCAGCGCTGTCGCCAGGAGTGCCGGGCCCGCGGCATCACGCCTCGGATTGCCCTGCGAGGAATTGAGAGCAGCGCCCGGCTGGGACGGCCCCACTGGGTGGTGGAACGCCTCCATGCCTGGATGAACCGCTGCCGCCGTCTGACCGTCCGCTACGGACGCCGCGCCGACATCCATCGCGCCTTCGCCACTCTCGCCGCAGCCCTCGTCTGCCTCGGGCGTGGCAGGCGGTTCTGTTAGGTGTTCTTACTGGCGCCCCAGGCGGCTGCATAAGGCCGGCTTCCTACTCATCACGCAATCGGCCGGATGGACAAGCTTCCGGTTGGAAAAGCTCCTGGCGGAATGGCGCCTACCCAATTTTGGGGTCGGTGTCCCATCTTCGCTGATTGACCTACACTTACGCCAACCCCCGGCATGGGCGCCCGAGACGCCGTTACGGCCCGGTCGCTACATGATATAAGGCAGTCTAAATTCCGCATGCAGGTGAGCAATGGCTATGGGGTTGATCGAGGCGCCGCACATGAACGAACCTAAGATGGCGATGCCCCGTGACAGTCTATCGGAGAAGATCTACGAGCGCCTCCGCTCAGGTATCATGACCGGCGTATATGAGCCGGGCGAGCGGATCAATATCAGCCAAATCGCGAAGACCTTCGAGACCAGCGTGACGCCCGTGCGCGAGGCCATGATGCAATTGGTGCGCGAGGGGGCGCTCGAGTTACGGCCAGGGCATCAGTTGCGGGTGTCGGACATTTCCATCGACCGCTATATCGAGGTCCGCACCGTGCGGATTCCGCTGGAGCGCTTGGCCGCAGAGAAGGCCGCGCAGAACATCACGCAATCCGAGATCCTGGAGTTGCAGTACCAAGCGCGCCGGTGCCTCGATGCCGAAAGCGGACAACATTGGAAGGAAGCCCTGGCAGCCAACCAGGAGTTTCATTTCGCGGTTTACCGGGCATCCCGCCTGCCAATCCTTGTGCGAGTGATCGAAAATCTCTGGTTGCTGGCAGGTCCTTTCATCAACCTCGTCTATCGAGGACAGAGGCGTTCCTACCACTCCGCTCAACCCCACGAGCGTATTTTGCACGCGCTCCGCACCGGGAACGCCGAAGAAGCCGGACAGGCTGTGGAGCAGGATATTCTGCATGGCAGCGCAGCAATCGTTGAGCAGATCCGCGACGGGTTAGTGGAAAAGGCGCCAGAGCCAAAGGTGGCCCGTCGCTCACGGCGCCTCGCGGAGTAAACTCTTCTTCAAGCGTCGCTAGATTGCTGTGATCGAGGCGCCGAGTTCACCCTACTCCAGCCAGCGCGGCGGTGTTCGAGGTTAGCGGGGACGCCCTGGAGGAGAAGGGGGGCCGGATGGATGCCCGCGCCAAGCACCCCTGGTGGCAGCAGGTCGACATCTGGCCAGTTCGGCCATGGGCCCGCGAGCTGCGGCTCGCGGGCCCATTCAAGCAATGCCCGACGGATTGGCTCTCCTTCGCCGACTACAAGGCGCCGTCTGTAATGCTGCGAAGGCCGCACCATTCTGCCACGAAGGTTGCGATGCTCAGCGTTGTCTGGCGCAGCGCCGCAAGGTTTGTGCGCTCGTCAAAGGCATGTGCGCCCTCGCCGATATTGCCATAACAGAGCGCCGGAATGCCGTAATAGAGCCCGTAGAACCGGGTATCCGCCATCGCGGTCGTGCAGATGGTTTCCAGCGGCTGGCCAAAGACCTGCAGGTGGGCGGCGGCCAGCGCGGCCTCGGCGTCGGATCCCGGTTCTAGCACGTAGGGATCGGACGTATGGCCATGCCAGATGAATTCGGGGGGGAATTGCGCGAGGAACGGGTCCTGCCCGGCGGCCTCCGCGACGCAGCGTTCGACACCTCGGCGTGCCTCGGCGACGGAATCTCCGGGGAGAATGCTGATCCGGCAATCCATGTCGCACCAAGCCGGCGTCGAGCCCGTCCAGTCGCCGCCCTTGATGACGCCGACATTGAACTTGATCGGCTCTGGCACGTCCTTGTACCAGGGGTGCGAAGGGGCGGCCTTGTTGAGCTCTGCCGTGTGCTTCAGAAGCGCCTGCGAGATCCGGAAGGCCGAGAATATCGCGTTGGAACCGGACTGGGTGATAGACGCATGGACCGGCATTCCGCGCACGCGGAGGCGGAACCAGAGCGTACCGGTATGGCTGCGCCATAACTTGCGGTCGGTGGATTCCGGAATGAGGCAGGCATCCGCCCGGTAGCCACGCATCAGGGTCGAAAGGGCGCCGTTGCCGGTGCATTCCTCTTCTGTTACGGATTGCAGGTAGACATCGGCATCCGGCACGAAGCCGGCCCTGCGCAACGCATCCAGCGCATAGATATTGGCCACAACCCCGCTCTTCATGTCGTGGGCACCGCGGCCATACATCCAGCCATCCTTGATGGTGGCGGAGAAGGGCGGGTAGGTCCACATCTCGGCGGGGCCGGGGGGCACGACATCGACATGCCCCTGCAGGATCAGGCTGCGCCCTTTCGGGCTGGCGGGACGGTGGGCTGCCACCACCTGCACGGCCCGGGAATAGTCGGTATCGGCGACCGGGCTCGCCTTCGGGTGGCTGCTCAGCGGCACCTCGTCCAGCGTGTAGCGGTCTACCGCATAGCCCCGCTCGCTGAACCGCCGGGCCAGGAAGTCCTGAAGTGGCGCTTCCTGGCCGCGTATGCTGGGAAAGCGGACGACGGTCGCCAGGAATTCGACCTGATCCTCGAAATTCGCGTCGACAGCATTGCGTATCTGATCCAGCAGGGCAGGGGCGACCATCGGGGCTTCCTTATACGACTAAAGGCGAGGCTGGGTGCGGCGGCACGGTGAGGCTCACACGGCTCGGGATAGGATCCATTCCAGGGAATGTCGCGCCTTCTTGCACAAAAAATGAGCCACTTTCTGTCAATGAACGACGCCAACGATATATGATATTAGCTTTATGCTTTGACAACGGGAAAAGCCGCGTACGATAGTCACATCCGCCAGTCGGCCCTTGTCCCTCAGCTTGTCCTCGCTGCCCCAGTGGAGCGCCTTCATGAATCGACGTCAGTTCCTGTCCACCGCGGCCGCGATCCCGGGATTATCCCTTGCCGCGCCTCGTCTGGCTTCCGCCCAGACGGCCGCACGTGTCCTGAAGTTCGTGCCCAGTTCGGATCTGACCACGCTGGATCCAATGTTCACGACCGGCTTCGTCACGCGCAACCACGCCCTCATGGTCTATGATACCCTGTATGGCGCAGACGAAAATCAGCGCGCGCAGCCGCAGATGGCCGAGGGGCATACCATCGGCGATGATGGTAAGACCTGGCGCATCACGCTGCGCGAAGGCCTCCGCTTCCATGACGGCGAGCCCGTCCGGGCCCGCGACGTGGTGCAGAGCCTGAAGCGCTGGGCCAGCCGGGATCCCTACGGCATGACGCTGATGGAGCGCACCGAAGAACTGCTCGCCGAGTCCGACCGCGTCGTCGTGTTCCGGCTGAAGAAGCCTTTCCCGCATCTGGCGGACGTGTTGGGCAAGCCCACGCCATACCTGCCGGCGATCATGCCAGAGCGCCTGGCCAAGACTTCCGGCTCGACCCAGATTTCAGAAATCGTCGGAAGTGGCCCGTACCAGTTCGTGCCGGAGGAGCGCACATCCGGCGCCCTCGCTGTGTATCGCCGCTTCGAAGGCTATGTGCCGCGCCCCAACGGCAAGACCAGCTTCATGGCCGGCCCGAAGGTCGCCCATTTCGACCGCGTCGAATGGCACACGATGCCCGATGCCGGCACCGCCGCATCGGCGCTGCAGATGGGCGAGATCGACTGGTGGGAACATCCGTCGCCGGACCTGCTGCCGCTGCTGGAACGCAACCGGAATTTGAAGAGCGAGATCCTGCAGGCTGATGGATCGATGGGCGTCATGCGCTTCAACCATCTCCAACCGCCCTTCAACAATCCCGAACTGCGGCGCGCGCTGCTGGCCGGCATCGTGCAGTCCGACTACATGATTTCGGTCGCGGGCGATGACACCAAGAAGTGGCGCGACGGGGTGGGCTTCTTCCAGCCCGATTCCGCCATGGCCAGCAAGGACGGCCTGGAGGCCCTGACCGGCCCGCGCAGCAATGCGGCCGTCAAAAAGGCGCTGGAGAAGGCCGGGTATAATGGCGAGCGCGTCGTGATGCTCTCCGCGGCCGACTCTTCGCTGACCTTCCCATTGAACGAAGTTGGCGCGGCCTATCTGCGTGATGTCGGCATCAACCTGGACTACCAGACGCAGGACTGGGGCTCCGTCTGGCAGCGCCTGCAGTCCCGCGAGTCCATCGACAAGGGTGGCTGGAACATTCACTGCAACTACACGGCCGGCCTCAGCGCGATGAACCCCGCCGCCTTCTCCTACCTGCGTGGCAACGGTGCCGGCGCACTGTTCGGCTGGCCCTCCAGCCCCGCGATCGAGGGGCTTCGCGACCAGTGGCTCGACAGCGGAAACCTGGCCGAGCAGCAGCGCATCTGCCGCGACATTCAGTTGAAGGCCTTCGAGGAACTGCCGTTCATTCCGCTGGGCGTCTTCTACCAGGGTACCGCGTATCGGAAGGATCTGGTGGATATGCAGAAGGGCCTGCCGCTCTTCTACGGCGTCCGCCGGGTGTAACGGCAGGCGCCTTCCCCCGGAAGCCCTGTCTCCGGCGACAGGGCTTCCGTTCCACCTCCGCGCCGTTCAGCAACATCGTGTTGCGCTTCAAGCACCCCAGATCCTTGGCCAAGCGGCGGCAGCGGTTGAGCCAGGCGAAGGTCGTCTCGACGCTCCAACGCTTTGGCAGGACCACGAACTCCGCCACGTCGGAGCGCTTGACGATCTCGGCGTTGATTTGGCGGCAGACGTGGCTCAGTCCCTGCTGGAATTTCGGCCCCTGGTATCCGCTGTCGGCGTAAAGCTTCAACAGGAACGGGAACAGGCCGAGCATCGTGCTCATCAACAGCACGCCGTCGTCGCGATCCTGGATGTTGGCCGCGTGGACGATGGCGTGCAGCAGTAGGCCTTGGGTCTACCAGGACATGCCGCCTTCTTGCCCTTGATCTTCTTACCAGCGTCGTCGCCAGGCGGATCGATGGAGGCCCTCCCTTTCCCCGCTCTCGCTCTCGCTCTCGCTGTCGATGATCGCCGCCGTCGGGATGGCCTCACGCGCCGCCACTTCCCGGCATTGCACGTAAAATGCGTGATGAATGCGGCCCAACGTGCCCTCCCAGTCCCAGCGCCGGAAATAGTCGCCCGCCGTGCTGCGCGGCGGCAGGGCCTTGGGCAACGAGGCCCACTGGCAGCCTGTGCTCAGGATATACATCAGCCCGTTGACGATCTGCCGCACATCCACCCTGCGTCGGTTTCCGCCGCGTTTGGCTGGCGGAATCAGTGGGCCAATGATCGTCCATTCCGCGTCAGTCAGGTCGCTTGGATAGCGCAGCTTGCTGCGATCGTGCCGACCGCGATTGTCGCTCGTCCACACAAGGCGCCTCCCGCGAATCGGTCCAGCAGCCATCGAATCACAAGTGATTCCGACAATTAAAGCTATTTCCGGATGGGCGCTTAGAGGCGGTGACGAAGCCTGCCATGCTGCCTGCGGCACGCCTTCTGCGCCAGGGCGGATCTGCCTTCCACGAGTAACTAAGCGGTTCCGTTGTCACTCCGAACTGTGGTTACAGCCGAGGCCGCTTGCGGCCAGTACGCATAGAATATATGATATTTAAATAGAGCCCTATTGCAGCTTGGCGTGCCGTGATCCTGGCTCTCCGTGCGGCGAAGGGCATGGGCTTGGCGCATTACCCTCCGGCTCACGGGCATCAGGGCTACGCAAAGACTGCCCAATGGGGACGATCGCATCTCGGAGTTAGCCAAGCATGTCGCCTGGTATTGTGATGGCCTGCACCCTTGATACCAAAAGCGAGGAAATCGGCTTCGTTTGCGAGGAATTGAGGCGGCATGGCCTCCATCCGATTCTCCTCGATTGCGGAATCCTGGGTGCACCCTCCATCGAGCCCACGGTCTCACGCGCCGAGATCGCGGCAGCCGGCGGCAGCACGATCGAGGCCCTGCGTGAGCAACGCGACCGCTCCGTCGCCATTCCCACGATGATCCGCGGGCTGGAGGCAACGATTCGCCGTCTTCTGGCCGAAGGGCGGGTTCTGGGCTATCTCGGCGTCGGGGGCGGCACGAATGCGGCGCTGGCCGCCGCCGCCTTCCGCCTGCTGCCTTATGGCATGCCGAAGATGCTGGTTTCGACGGTTGCGGCAGGGGATACGCGCGGCTTCATTGACATCAAGGATGTCATGCTGGTCCACTCAGTGGTGGACATCCTCGGGCTAAATGCTTTTTTGCGGGGGATTCTTCGCCAGTCCTGCGCGGCTCTTGCAGGTGCCTTGAGGGAAGCCGCGGATTCAGCTTCCGCAGGGCCCGCGCATTCCCGCCTCATATCACTCACCGCCTTCGGTTCCACCACGGCGGCGGCGATGCGGATCTGCCAGGACCTGACTGCGGCCGGCTACGAAGTCCTGACCTTTCATGCGCGCGGCACCGGCGGTCGCGCGATGGAATCCCTTATCCGCGAGGGTCGGTTCTGCGCCACGCTCGACCTCACCATCACCGAAATCGCCGATGAACTGGTAGGCGGCATCTTCAGCGCGGGGTCCGGCAGGCTTTCCGCCGCCGGTGCCGCCGGCCTGCCGCAGGTGGTGCTGCCGGGCTCGCTCGACATGGTCAATTTCGGTGCGCGGAACACGGTTCCTGCGAGTTACCACGGCCGATCCCTGGTATCCCACACGCCGCTTTCGACCCTGATGCGCACGACACCCGATGAGAACGTGGCGATGGCGCGCTTCGTCGCGGAGAAGCTGAACCAGGCCACAGGGCCGGTCGCCGTGCTCCTGCCGCAGCGAGGCTTCTCTGCCTATGACATCGAGGGCGGTCCGTTCTGGTACCCCGAAGCCGATGCCGCCTTCTGTGACACGCTGGCCGCCGAACTGGATGCCGGCATCGAATTGCGCCGCATTGACGCGCACATCAACGACCCTGCCTGCGCCTTGCTCGCGAGCCGAATGTTGCTCGATATGCTTTCCAATGATCGGAATATCCCGTTATGACCAAGAGAATTGCTCGCGACGAAATCCTGCGCCGTCTCCGTGGTGAGGTCGCGGCAAAGCGCTCCATCCTGGTGGTCGGCGCGGGCAATGGCCTGGTGGCGCGCTGCGCCGAGGATGCAGGGGCCGACCTGCTTGTGGTCTATAATTCCGGCCATTACCGCCTGAACGGTCTCGCCAGCCTCGTTGGCAGCCTGCCGGTCGGCGACGCCAACGCGATGGTCGTCGAGATGGGCAGCCGCGACATTCTTCCGGCGGTGCGCAACATCCCTGTCATCGGCGGCCTCTATGGCGTTGACCCGACTCGCGATATCGAGGACGTTCTCGATTCCGTGGAGCGTGTCGGCTACTCGGGCATCATCAACTTCCCCACGGTCGGCCGCATCGATGGCCGCTACCGCCAGGAGCTTGAAGCCGCTGGCCTCGGGTATGGCAAGGAGATCGAGATGGTGCGCAAGGCGCATCAGCGCGGCCTCTTCACCATGGCCTATACCTTCACCGCCGATCAGGCCGAGCAACTGGCCGAGGCCGGGCTCGACGTGCTGGTCGGCCATGTCGGCCTGACGGGTGGCGGCGATGTCGGCTCGCCGCTCGCCGTGGGGCTCGACGGTGCGGTCGAGTTCCTCGAAGGCGTGTTTGCCGGCGCCCGGCGCGTCCGCGACGACCTGATCTTCCTGTCGCATGGCGGCCCGATCATCTCGGCCGAGCATGCGGAGTACGTCAATGAGCGGACAGGCGCCGTCGGCTTCGTGGCGGCCTCCAGCGTGGAGCGCATCCCGGTCGAAACCGCCGTCAAAAACGCCTGCCGTGGCTTTAAGACCATCGGCACCGGACAGCGCTCGAACTGAGCATCGCCTGACTTCTTCCTACCCTAGTGATCCCGGCAGATAGGTTCAAAAGCTCATGACTCTGTACAACACCAATGAACTGGATGCGTGGGACCGGGATCACCTGTTCCACCCCTCGACGCATATGGCGGGCCATGCGCGGGGCGAGACGACGAACCGGGTTATTGCTTCGGCTGAAGGGGTCTACATCACCGATGTGGACGGGCAGCGCAGCCTCGACGGCTTCGCTGGCCTCTACTGCGTCAATGCGGGCTACGGGCGCACGGAGATCACCGACGCCATCGCCGAGCAGGCGCGGAAGCTGGCCTATTTTCATGCCTATGCTGGGCATGGCAACGAACCCGCGATCCGCTTGGCGAAGATGGTCATCGACCGCGCGCCGGAGGGCATGAGCCGCGTCTTCTACGGCCTCTCCGGCTCCGATGCGAACGAGACCTGCGTCAAGCTCGTCTGGTACTACAATGCCGTGCTGGGCCGGCCGGGGCGGCGCAAGCTGATCGCGCGCCTGGGCGGGTATCACGGTTCCGGCGTCATGACCGGCAGCCTGACCGGCCTGCCCACCTGGCACGCGACCTTCGGGCTGCCGCTGCCGGGCGTGCTGCACACGGAATCGCCCTACTATTATCGCCGCGCCGACCGCTCAATGTCGGAGGAGCAATTCTCCCAGCATTGCGCCGATAAGCTGGAAGAGATGATCCTGGCTGAAGGGCCCGAAACGATCGCGGCTTTCTTCGCCGAGCCCGTCCTGGGCACCGGCGGCATCGTGCCGCCGCCCGCCGGCTATTGGGAACGCATCTCGGCCGTCCTGAAGAAGTACGATATCCTTCTCGTCGCCGATGAAGTGGTCACGGGATTCGGCCGCCTTGGCTCCAATTTCGGCTCCATCCATTACGGCCTGAAGCCTGACCTGATGGCCGTGGCCAAGGGCCTGACCTCGGCCTATGCGCCGCTCTCCGGCGTGGTGGTGTCCGACAAGCTGTGGCGGGTTTTCGAGCAAGGATCGGAGAAATTCGGGCCTATCGGCCACGGCTGGACCTATTCCGCCCATCCGCTCTGCGCCGCCGCCGGCGTCGCCAATCTGGAACTGATCGACCGCCTCGGGCTGGTGGAGAATGCCGGCACTGTCGGCGCCTACCTGAAGCAGGCCCTGACGGACGCGGTGGGCGACCATCCCATGGTCGGTGAAGTCCGTGGCGAGGGCATGCTGGCGGCCGTCGAGCTGGTGGCCGACCGGGATGACCGCGTGTATTTCGACCGTTCCCTGAAGATCGGCGCGCGCGTGTACCGAGAGACGCTGGCGCGCGGCGTGATCGGCCGCGCCATGCCGAATGGCGACGTGCTCGGCTTCGGTCCGCCGCTCTGCCTGAGCCGCGAGGATGTCGACGTCATCGCCGGAGCTGTCCGCGGCGCTATCGAGGCCGTCGCGGCCGAGCTCTGAAGCTCGACCGGCGGTCTGGGGATCATGACGATGACATCGCAGGGCAATATTTACGACGTCGTCGTCGTCGGTTCCGGTGCGGCCGGCATGACGGCGGCGCTGGCCGCGCGACGAAAGGGGCTGGAGGTTCTCGTCCTCGAAAAGGAGCCAACCTTTGGTGGCACGTCCAGCCGTTCCGGCGGCTGGCTCTGGATCCCGTGCAATCCGCTGGCGGTGAATGCCGGCATCGCCGACGATCTAGAGGCTGCGCGTACCTACCTCCGCAACGAGGCCGGGAACCACTTCAACGCTGAGAAGGTGGATGCCTTCCTGGAGCACGGCCCGGCCATGGTCGAGTTCCTCCAGAAGGAAACGGCGGTTGAGTTCTTCCTGAGCGCCGAGTTCCCCGATTACCACCCGGATACGCCGGGCGGGGTCACGGGCGGGCGTTCCATCGGGACAGAGCCTTTCGACGCACGCGGGCTGGGGCCGGATGTCGCGCGGCTCAGCCGACCGCTGCGCGAGACCACATTTCTGGGCATGTCGATCGGCTCGGGTACGGAGATCCGCCACTTCTTCAATGTGACGCGGTCCATTCGCTCGGCCCTCTATGTCTCTCGCGTGCTGGCCCGCTATGGGCGCGATATTCTGCTGCACAAACGCGGCATGCGTCTGACCAATGGCAATGCTCTCATCGCGCGCCTTGCCAAAACCGCTTTCGAGCTTGGCATCCCGCTCTGGACCTCCAGCCCCGCGACCGGCCTGCTCAAGAACGACCAGGGCAGGGTCTGCGGCGTGGTGGTGGACAATGCCGGGAAGATACGCTCGATCGAGGCGCGCCGGGGTGTCGTCCTGGCCTCGGGCGGCTTCTCGCATGACGCGGCGCGCGCGCGCGCGCTGTATCCCCATCTCGGCAATGGAGACCATGTCTCACCAACAGTGGCGGGTGCGGCGGGCGATGGCCTGTGCCTGGGGGAGGGGGCGGGCGGCAACGTGGATAACGCGCTCGCCAATCCGGCGGCCTGGGCACCGGTGTCGCGCGTCAGGCGGCGCGATGGCAGCACCGGCCTGTTTCCGCATTTCGTGGACCGCCCAAAGCCGGGCGTGATCGCGGTGACGAGGAATGCGCGCCGCTTCGTGAACGAGGCGAATTCCTACCACGATTTCATCGTCGCCCTGCTGTCGGAGTGCCGCGGGACGGGCGAGAATGCGGCCTATCTGATCTGCGACCACGCCACGATCCGCCGCTATGGCTTGGGCTTCGCCAAGCCGTTTCCGGTGCCGATCGGCCACCATGTGCGCTCGGGCTACCTGCTGCGTGGCCGGACGATCGCCGAACTGGCGCAGAAGGCGGGCCTGGATCCGCAGCGGCTTGGGCAGACCATCGCCCGCTACAACGACTATGCCCAGAAGGGTGAGGACCCGGATTTCGGCAAGGGCAGCACCGCCTATAACCGCTTCCTGGGCGACCCGGGCCACCAGCCAAACCCGTGCCTAGCCCCGGTCGAGCATGGCCCGTTCTATGCCGTGAAGGTCGTTCCCGCCGATATCGGCACCTATGCAGGACTCAAGACTGATCGTTGGGCGCGGGTGCTGGATGCGGGGGACCAGCCCATCCTGGGGCTTTATGCGGCAGGCAATGACAGCGCCAGCATCATGGGCGGCAATTATCCGGGGGGTGGCATCACGCTCGGGCCAGGCATGACCTTCGGCTATGTCGCGGCCCTTCATATGGCAAAGGCTCGCGATCCAACTGGCTGATGCGTGATAGCCCAGGCCGAGCATCTCGCCCATAAGAGGCTGTTGCATACGCACCAGCCGGATATGGAGGGGTGGACAACGAAGTGTCACGTCTGGCATCCTCACCGTAACAAAAAGGATCATGCCCGGTTGGCCTGGGGTGAGCGTGCGAGTGTGCAGCGGATTGCTGCCAGGAGCTTCTCTGCCGCCGCTGCTGCGGCGAGGGGGACAGGCCCGTGAGCAGCATCCCAGGGGCTACTGCAGGTCAGCAGATGTGGCCGCCAGCCACTGATTTCCCAATCATCAATCGATCCAAAGAACGCTGGCTCTGACGGCACCCGCGCACCGGCCCTCCGGCAAGCAGTGCACCGACGGCGCCATAAAGCCGGGGGAGACATGATATGATAAGAACGATTGCTTTTATTTGTGGTTTCGTCGTGTTGCTCTCGGGGCCGGCGCTTTCCCAACCGATACCGCAGGTCATCCGACTTGTGGTGCCGAACTCGCCGGGAACCGGAACCGATCAAATCGCTCGTCTTCTTGCGCCGCAGCTCCAGGAGCGGCTCGGAGCAAGAGCAGTGGTCATCGAGAACCGTAGCGGAGCATCCGGCACGATCGGGAGCGACATCGTAGCCAAGGCGCGTCCCGATGGCGGAACCATCCTGCTCGCCGCCGCCTTCCACGCGATCAATCCCGCTGTCGTACCCAACATGCCCTACGACACGAAGAGAGATTTTTCACCGATCTCGCTGGTGGCGATGTTGCCGACGCTTCTGGTGGTTTCACCACGCCTGCCCGTGACGACCTTTGAAGGGTTCATGGCCTATGCGAAGGCTCGTCCTGGGGTGGTAACTTATGGCTCGGTTGGAGCAGCCTCCACCCAGAACCTGGCCGGCGGCATGCTGTGGTTGCGGACAGGCGTCGAGCTGAACAGCGTGCCATACCGCGAGGCGGGACCATTGATGTCGGAACTGATGTCCGGCCAGATTGATGCGTCCTTCAACAACATCACGACCACCATCGGTGCCGTCCAGGCCGGGCGCATCAGGCCGCTGGCCGTCGCGTTGCCCCAGCGCTGGCCCGCGCTTCCAAACGTGCCCACCTTCGCTGAAGTAGGTTTTCCGGAACTTCAGGCCTCCAGCTGGGTCGCGATGTTCGCGCCTGCGGGAACTCCACCTGAGCTGATCCAGCGCTATTCGAAGGCCATCCAGGAATCAATGGCGGTTGAGGCCGTGCGCACGCAAGTTCTTGAGGCAGGTGGGCTGCCGGTTGGCGGCTCCGCAGAAGAATTAGCACGCTTCGTGGATTCCGAGATCGAGAGCTGGGGAGCCGTGGTCAGAGAAACGGGCATCCGGCTGGATTGAGCTTGCACAAGCACGCACCCGCACGCCCACCTGATTCTCCCAACTCGATGTGCAAGAGCACTGCGGCGCATATCTCGGACCTGTTCCACTCGGCGCCGAGCCCTCGCGTCGTAGAAGCATCAATGGTCAACGAGGAACCAAATGAAATGGTGCAAACGCTCAAAGCGCGGATGAGGGAAAGGGAGAACCTTGCCGGCTGCTTCATCATGTTGCCATCGTCCGCCGTGGTCGAAATGGCGGGATATGCAGGCTTTGACTTCGTCATTCTCGACACGGATCATGGCGCGGACACGAGTGAGACCCTGGAGCACCAGTTGCGTGCAGCCGATGCGTCGGGCATTTCGGCACTCGTGCGGACCAACAGCATTAATCCGGGGCGAGATCCTTCACGTGCTCGACGCTGGTGCCGCTGGCATCGTTTCCCGCATGTGCGTACTTCTGCCGATGCAGAATCCATTGCTTCAGCGGCACTCTACCCACCCTATGGATGCCGAGGCATCGCAACCACCGGCCGTGCCGGCCGGCACGGTTTCACCAGCGTCGCCGAACATCTCTCCCGCGCCTACGGCAGCACCATCGTGCTGCCGTAAGTTGAGGACGCGGATGCGCTGCCACACGTCTCCGCCATTGCGAAGACGGCGGAAGTCAACGGCATCTTTATTGGCCCGGCAGACTTATCGATTTCCCTTGGTCGTCCGACAACCCCGGTCAACCTGAGGTCCTCGCTGCTATTGAGAAGGCTGCGCAGGAAGCACGCGCAGCTGGCAGCATTGTCTCGACCTTTGCACCAGCCCCGCTGAGGCGAAAGCCTTTTTCCAGCGCGGAATCAAAATGGTGATGTTCTCAACGACTTCCCTCTTTGCGGCCACGCTACGCGATACGGCCTCAGGCTTGCTGAAATAGGGCTGCAACGACGGACCAGCGACGCCGATGCGGGCAGCCACCGGACCGCCGCGATGCGGTGGCCTGCTGTACTCAGCAGCCGTTGGAATCTTACCATCCGCAAGATTTTATCCCGCGCGATACGCCGGCCGGGTACGACCTACAGGATCCCCGACAACTCCCGCACCCACTGGCATTCTGTTGGCATGATCAACTGTATCGGCACAGGTATGGCCGCTCACCGCGCCGCCTTATTCTGCGCTGTGCGGACGGCACGCGGGCTGGCGCAGGACAACAAAGCCGGCCCGCCGCAGAGGCTCGGCCAGCCGCTCCGCCGCCAGCCCGGCCAGCATCTCACTGCCGGCGCGGCGCGGCTTGCCACGCTCATCAAAGCGCAGCGCGCCGGACAGCGCCGCGGTGATCTCCGCGGCACTGGAGGGGGTCAGGTCCGCAGGGAGAGCGGGGGCAGGAGGAACAGACTCGGCCATGGCGTGACCCCAGCTCTTTTTTGAAACGGAGCGGGAACGATCCGGGCGCAGCGGGGTTGCCGAGGTAGCTACACAGCAATCCGGGTCGGCTTGGGATGCCGATCAGCCGCTCTGGCTGCGTGCGATAAGTCTGGGTTATCGTGTCAGTATCAGCAAAGCGGCCGCGCTGTCGCATTTCAGGCCCTGCCGGCGTGACGCGGTGAAGCTTCTGGATCGCGGGCGCCCAAAATGCCGGGGCGGAGCGCTGTCATGCCCAAACCTTTGGCCCCCGCGCTGGACAGGAGTACCGTGCGCGACCATTCGGACAATGGCGCACCGACTGTCAGCCGGAATCTGGCTCGGCTGGAGCAATCTGGCCCTGGCCGTGCTGGCCGTGCTGGCGCCCACGGCTCCATGTGCTGGAGCTGCCGGATAAGCTCGCCTTGTCCGGCGAGCTCTGGCTCGCCGTCCAGCAGCATCTTCACCGGGGCTGGGGACCCTTCCTCGGCGGGCCGGCCGAACTGGGCGCCCTGGTGACGAGCGGCATGCTCGCGGTCCGGCATCGCTCCCACGCCGCGGCCCGCCCTTCCTGATCGCTGGCCTCGGCTATCTCGGGATGCTAGCGGCCTTCGTCCTGTTGAACGCGCCGGTGAACGCTGCGCTCGCGTCCTGGACGCCGGCGACCCTGCCCGCAGACCGGCCGTCCTACCGCTTGTGTTGGGAAATCGGACATACGGTCGCGGCGCTGCTGGGCTGGATCAGCCGGATCGTTCTGTTCCGTGCGAAGACGCGGTTGTAAGCCTACACCCGGCGGGGTTGTCCTCCACCCAGCCGGCCTGATCCATGGAGCCGTCGCTCACAGCCGCTGCATCTGGTTGTCATGTCAAACCCGCTGGGTGCCATCTGGAGATGCCTTTGGCCACGCAGGCAGCCAATCTGCACATTTGCCGCAGTCCGGCGGCTTGGCGTATGTACCCCTGCGGTGATGGCCGCGGTTGACGTTTAGTCGGCGGCTGTCGCGGGTGTTTGAGTACGCTTCCACTGCCAGGGCATGAGTTCGTCAAGCCTGGAGGCGGGATGGCCGGCGATCCTGGCCAGTACGCCGGCGAGCCAGGCTCGCGGATCCACGCCGTTCAGCTTCGCGGTGGTGATGAGGGAATACATCATC
>JAQGHX010000031.1 GCA_028288745.1 Roseomonas sp.
CGAGCCGCCCGGCTGGATCACCGCCGTCGCACCCGCCGCCGCCGCCGCCTGCAGCCCGTCCGCGAAGGGGAAGAAGGCGTCGGATGCCACCACGGAGCCATGCGCCAGCGGTGCCGCCAGCCCGGCGGCCTTGGCGGCCTCGGCACTTTTCCAGGCGGCGATGCGGGCACTGTCCACCCGGCTCATCTGCCCGGCGCCGATGCCCACCGTGGCGCCACCCTTCACATAGACGATGGCGTTGGACTTCACGTGCTTGCAGACCTGGAAGGCGAACAGAAGGTCGGCCATTTCCTGCTCGGTGGGGGCGCGCTTCGTCACCACCTTCAACTCGGCCTGGGTGATGCGCCCGGCATCGCGCGACTGCGTCAGGAACCCGCCCGAGACGCTGCGGATGATGCGTCCCGGCGAGGCCGCGTCCGGCAGCCCGCCGGTCAGCAGCAGCCGCAGGTTCTTCTTGCGGGCGAAGATGGCGCGCGCCTCTTCATCCGCATCCGGGGCCACGACGACCTCGGTGAAGATCGCGGAGATCTTCTGCGCGGCGGCGGCGTCCAGCGTGCGGTTGGCGGCGACGATGCCGCCGAAGGCCGAGACCGGGTCGCAGCGCAGCGCCAGGTCCCAGGCCGCCGCCATGCTCTCGCCCACAGCCACGCCGCAGGGGTTGGCGTGCTTGACGATGACGATGGCGGGCCGGTCGAACTCGGCGACGCATTCGAAGGCGGCGTCGGTGTCGTTCAGGTTGTTGAAGGACAGTTCCTTGCCCTGCACCTGGATGGCGGTCGCGATGCCGGGGCGGTTGCTGCCATCGGTGTAGAAGGCGGCCTGCTGGTGCGGGTTCTCGCCGTAGCGCAGCGTCTGCTTCAGGATGCCGGCGACGGCCAGGCGCGGCGGGAAGTCCTGTTCCAGCTTCTGCGCGAACCAGGTGGAGATGGCGGTGTCATAGGCCGCCGTGCGGGCGAAGGCCGCCGCCGCCAGCCGCTTGCGGGTGGCGAGCGAGGTGCCGCCCGTGGCCTCGATCTCGGCGCGCAGGTCCGCGAGTTGCGCAACATCCGTCACCACCGCCACGTCGGCGTGGTTCTTGGCCGCGGCGCGGGTGAGCGCGGGGCCGCCGATATCGATCTCCTCCACCGTCTCCTCGTAGGAGGCGCCCTTCGCGACGGTCGCCTCGAAGGGGTAGAGGTTGGAGACCAGCAGGTCGATGGGCGCGATCTTGTGCTCCGCCATCTGCGCCACGTGCTTCGGGTCGGCTCTACGGCCGAGCAGCCCGCCATGGATCTGCGGCACCAGGGTCTTCACCCGGCCATCCAGGATCTCGGGGAAGCCGGTGTGGTCGGAGACCTCGGTCACGGGAATGCCGGCCTCGCGCAGCAGCCTGGCCGAGCCGCCGGTGGAGAGAATCTCGGCGCCTGTCCCGGCCAGGAAGCGGGCGAAATCGACCAGCCCGGCCTTGTCGTGCACCGACATCAGGGCGCGGCGGATTTTTACGGGATGGATCATGGCGGCATACCTTCCGGGGCCGGGTGTCGCGGTCGCGGCCGGGATAGACCCTCAGGGCGCCGCGCTCAACCGGAGGCGGCGCAGGGCTGACCCCACGGGGCCGCGCCGGGGCGCCGCCCATGCAACGAATTCACGCCCCTAGCACAGGATCTTTTTTAATTTCCGGGCGCGCTCCCCGCCGGGCGACAACCTGACAGGCAAAACGAAGATGGAGCCTTTTCTCCCCCGCTCAGCCCTGAAACGCGAACGGCACCGCCCGCCCCGCCGCCGCGGCGCGCACGCTGCCATGCGTCTCGCCCGGAAATTCCCGCACCTCCAGGTCTGCGAACCGCCCCTCCAGCTTGCCGAGCCGGGCCGCCAGCTGCCGCACATTGTCGCCCATCATCCGGCGCGGCCCACCCGGGGGCGGGCGCGGCGCATCGGGGCGAGGGCGGCCTTCCAGCTCGCCGAAGGTCATCTGCAGGCGCGGCGCCGGGGCACCGGGCGGCGGCAGGGCGGCGAAGGCGTCGGCCTCCCGCAGCAGCACGCCGCCGCCCCACCAGATGGAGGGGCTGGCCGCCAGATAGGTGGAGAAGCCGCCCGGGCGGGTGAACATGGCGTGCAGGGTGAACAACCCGCCATAGGAATGGCCGAAGAGCGACTGCCGCGCGGGGGCCAGGCGGACGGCCCCGGCGATGGCGGGCTTCAGCTCGGCCTCGATCACGTCCAGCAGCGCGTCGGCACCGCCATGGCGGCCGGGCGCCTCCCCGGACGGCAGGGTGTATTCGAAGTCGCGGCGGTCCGGCTCCGCCTCGTCCAGCGGGAAGTCGATGGCGACGATCACCCCCTGGCCGTCATCGGGCAGGAAGCGGTTGGCGCCGGTCAGCACGTCGAACATGGCGTTGCCGTCCAGGGCATAGAGCACTGGCCAGCCATGTTCCGGCACCTCGCCGGCGGGCCAGGAGAACAGCACGCGGTAGCGGCGGCCGCTGCGGGCGGTGAAGGCCCATTCCTCGGCGCGCGGCAGGGTATAGGGGCGGCGCGACGGCAACCCGGCCGCCACGGCGGGGGTGGCTGCGACGGCAGCGAAGGCCAGGGCGGGGGCCGCCAGCAGCCCCGTTCCCGCGGCGCCCGAGCCCGTGAGTGCGCCCAGGATGGCCTGCCGGCGATGCAGCCTCATGCGTCGATTCTCCTTGCCGGGCGAGATGGCCGCCGGGGTGGTGGCGGGATCATGGGGCCGCGAGCCAAGCGGCGCCGGCGCGGTCGGCGCCGCTTGGCAAGGCTACGCGCGGGCTGGCCATCCAGGCCAGCAGGTCGGCGGTCACAACCTGTCGCACGCTGTCGCGCAGCAGCAGGTGGTAGCCGCCCTCGTAACGCGCGAGGCGCGGGCCCGGCGCCATGCGGCGCAGGCTCCGCCGGGTCACGTCCGGCGGCACCACGGAATCCTTCGACCCCTGCAGGATCAGCGTGGGTATGGCGCAGCAGCGGGGCAGCGCGGCGGTGGCGCGGTCCATGGCATCCAGCAGGCCCCAGGCGGCATCGACGCGGGTGTCCTTGATGACCAGCGGGTCGCGGCCGTTGCGGCGCAGCGCCTCGGTATTGTCGCTGGCGGAAATGCCGGCGGCGGTGCCACGGAAGGCCAGCGCCGGCACGCTGTGCGCCAGGGTCCAGAAGATGCCGATGCCCACCGGCCCGATCGCGTCGCGGGACCAGAAGGCGGGGGCCAGCATCACCAGCCCGTCGATCGGCGGCGGCCCGGGCGCCGTCACGGCCAGCAGGGCGATGGCGGCGCCCATGCTCTCGCCCATCAGATAAAGCGGCAGGCCCGGGTGGATGGCGTGCAATTGCCGGGCGGCGGCGGCGGCATCGGCCACCATGACATCGGTGCCAGCCCAGTAGCCGCGCGACGGCGCCCGGCCGAAGCCGCGCTGGTCGATGGCGTGGACCTCGATACCCGCCGCGTTCAGGGCCCCGACGCTGTCGAGCAGGAAGTTGCCCGAATGCTCGTTGAAGCCGTGCAGGGCCAGCAGGATGGCGCGCGGCGGGCCAGCGGTGGCCGGCCAGACGCGGTGCGGCAGCAGGGCGCCGTCATCGGCGGTGACGGGTGCGGCCAGGGGCGCCGCCGGGGCGGCACCGGAGGGAATGGGCGCCGCGATCTGCGCCGCGTCCAGCCGGAAGCCGAGGGCAGGGGGGCCGTCCGGAACGACCTGGGGCGCGCAGCCCGCCAGGGGCACGGCCAGCGCGGTGGCCAGCAGCAGTCCGGGCCAGGACAACGACACGACGCGATGCGGCATGGCGCATGGGGATAGGGCGGGCAGGCCAGCCGGTCCATGGCATAGCGCGAAAGTGGCGGGTTCTGGCCGTTTCCCCCTTGCCAAACATGACAAAACATCCACTTTTGTCCGGATCCGGGCCCCTCTGGCGTCCGGCGGATGCCCCGGCTTACCCGGGTCATGCCGCCGCCGCGATGTCGGATCGACTATTCGCGCAATCGGGCCCGGCGCGCTTCCATCATGCAGACCAAGGTGTCTCCGCATGCCGGGCCCCCGACTGAGGAGCCTATCCGGCATGGAAGCCACGATGACCTTCTGGGTCGCTTTCAACGCGGCCGTCATTGGCCTGTTGCTGCTCGACCTTGGCGTCTTCGCCCGCAAGGACGCCAACGGCCAGCCTGTCCCGGTGCCCGTGCGCACCGCCCTGTTCAAATCCGCCGCCTATATCGCGCTCGCCGGCCTGTTTTTCGTCTGGCTGCGCATGAGCTATGGCGCGACGGAGGAGGAACGCGCCACCAAAAGCCTGGAATTCCTGACCGGCTACGTGATCGAATGGTCGCTCTCGGTCGATAACATCTTCGTTTTCGTGCTGCTCTTCGCCAAGTTCGGCGTGCCGGCCGCCTACCAGCACCGCGTGCTGTTCTGGGGTATCCTGGGCGCGCTGGTGATGCGCGGCGTCATGATCCTGGTCGGCACCGCGTTGCTGCGGGAATTCGACTGGCTGATGGTGCTGTTCGGCCTGTTCCTGGTCTGGTCCGGCTGGAAGATGCTGCGCGCGGCGGATGAGGAACCCAGCTCCGAGGACGGCCCCATCCTGGCCTGGCTGCGCCGCCACCTGCCCGTCACCCAGGGCTTCCACGGCAATGCCTTCACGGTGCGCGAGGGCGCCAAGCTGATGGTCACGCCCCTGCTGCTGGTGCTGGTGCTGATCGAGCTGACCGACCTGTTCTTCGCGCTGGACAGCATCCCGGCCATCTTCGCCGTCTCGACCGACCCGTTCATCGTCTACACCGCCAATGTCTTCGCCATCCTGGGCCTGCGGGCGATGTATTTCGCGCTGGCCGGCGTCATCCACCGCTTCAAGTACCTGAAGCACGGGCTTTCCATCGTGCTGATGATCGTGGGCGTGAAGATGCTGGCCAACTGGTACGCGGGCGGCAAGGCCATCCCGGTGGAATACGCGCTGATCGTCACGGGGGGCATCATCGTGGGCTCCATCGCATTGTCGCTGTGGAAGACGCGGGGGCAGCCGGCGGTCAAGGAGAACGCCTGACCGAGGCAGGCCAGGGACGCTGCCCCTGGGACCCCGCCGGGGTGGAAAGTCCACCCCGGACCCCGCTTCGAGTTTCAGTAATTGGCTTTCAGGCGGCGCTGTTTGATTTTAATAATGGCCGCGCAGGCTGAACCATCAGTCGAGGGAGGGCATGTCCCTCCCTCGCGCTACAAACCTTGAACTCTTAAACTGACAGTGGGGTCTGGGGTGATCTCATCACCCCAGCGGGAGTGCCCGGAGAGGGCAGCGCCCTCTTTGGCCCAACCCCGTCATCGAAGCCGCCCTTTGCCCGGCCCCCTTGCTCGCCCTATGGTCCCGGGCAGCGAACCCCCTGCCGCAACACCCGGAATTCCCACCGATGCGCGACGCGAAACTGACGGGCTATGCCCCCCATGCCACCCCCGGCGTCACGCCGGACGAGACCGTGACGGTCAACAGCCGCGTGGTCGGCTGCGACAATGGCGGCGGCGCGCTGGGCCACCCGCTGGTCTACCTGCGCATCGAGGACCGGCAGGTCACCTGCCCCTACTGCTCGCGCACCTATGTGCTGGCCGAGGGTGCCGGCGACGACGGCCACCACTGAGGGCGCCCACTTGGAAAACACAGGCGTGGAAAAGACAGGATCCGACCTGCCGGCCGAGGTCGTGCGGCAGGATAAGCCGCACCTGATCCTGGTGGATGGCTCGGGCTATATCTTCCGTGCCTTCCATGCCCTGCCGCCGATGACGCGGCCGGATGGTGTCCCGGTCAATGCCGTGTTCGGCTTCACCGGCATGCTGGGCAATTTCCTGACCAAACACGCCGGCAGCCATATCGCGGTGGTGTTCGACGTCTCGCGTGTCACCTTCCGCAATGCCATCTACGCCGACTACAAGGCCCACCGCCCCGATCCGCCGCCGGAGCTGGTGCCGCAGTTCAAGCTGATCCGCGAGGCCACGGCCGCCTTCGGCGTCGCCTGCATCGAGCTGGAGAATTACGAGGCCGACGACCTGATCGCCGCCTATGCCAAGGTCTTTTCGGCCGAGGGCGGGCAGGTGACCATCGTCTCCTCCGACAAGGACCTGATGCAACTGGTGGGTCCCAACGTGCAGTTGCTGGACCCGATCAAGCAGAAGCCGATCCGCGAGCCGGAAGTCTTCGAGAAATTCGGCGTCACCCCCGACAAGGTGGTGGACGTGCAGGCCCTGGCCGGCGACAGCACCGACAACGTGCCCGGCGTGCCCGGCATCGGGTTGAAGACCGCCGCCGCGCTGATCCAGGAATATGGTGACCTGGAGGGGCTGCTGGCCTCGGCCGGGCAGATCAAGCAGCCGAAGCGGCGCGAGTCGTTGCAGAATTTCGCCGAGCAGGCGCGCATCAGCCGCCGGCTGGTGCAACTGGATGCCGACGCGCCGCTGCCCCGGCCGATCGACGATCTGCTGGCCAGGCCGCCCGAGGCCGGGCGGCTGGCGGCCTTCCTGCGCGAGCAGGGGTTCCGCAGCCTGGCGCACCGGATGGGGCTGGAAGGCGACCAGGGCACGCCCGCCGTCAGCCGCCCGCGCCCCGCGCAGGTCGTCGCCGCCCTGGGGGCAACAGGTGGGGGTACGGCAGGCGGGGACGTGGCCCAGCCGGTGGCCATGCCGCCCGAGGATGCCCCGCCCTTCGGCCCCTATGAGACCGTCACCGATCTCGACACCCTGAACCGCTGGGTGGAGGAAGCCCGCGCCGCCGGGGCCTTCGCCATTGATACCGAGACGGACAGCCTGGACGCGCTGCACGCGAGGCTGATCGGCATCTCGCTGGCGGTGGCGCCGGGGCGGGCCTGCTATATCCCGCTGGGCCACGGCCCCAAGCCCGGCACGGGCGACATGCTGGAAGCCGCGCCCGTCGCGCCCACGCAGATCCCGCTGGCGGAGGCACTGGCCACGCTGCGGCCGCTGCTGGAGGAGCCAGGATCCCTGAAAATCCTGCACAACGCCAAATACGACCTGGAGGTGCTGGGCCGCCCGCAGGCCGAGGGCGCCAATGCGGGCATCGACATCGCCCCGGTCGATGACACCATGCTGATCTCCTACAGCATGGATGCCGGGCGGCACGGGCACGGGATGGACGAGCTTTCGCTGCGCCACCTGGGCCATAGCCCGATCCCCTACGACCAGGTGACCGGCACCGGCCGGGCGCGCCTGCCCTTCTCGCAGGTGGAGTTGGAGAAGGCGACGGCCTATGCCGCCGAGGATGCCGACGTCACCCTGCGCCTGTGGCAGGTGCTCAAGCCGCGCCTGCGGACCGAGGGCGCCCTGGCGCTGTACGAGCAGATCGAGCGCCGCATGATCGGTGTGCTGCGCGATATGGAGGTCGCCGGCATCAAGGTGGATGGCGCCGAGCTGGCGCGGATCGGCGAGGATTTTTCCCAGCGCATGGTGCTGCTGGAACAGCAGATCCACGCCCTGGCCGGCCGCCCCTTCAATGTCGGCTCCCCCAAGCAGCTGGGAGAAATCCTGTTCGACGAACAGAAGCTGCCCGGCGGCAAGCGCGGCAAGGCCGGCGCCTGGGGCACCGATGCCGCGGTGCTGGAGGATCTTTCCGCCCGTGGGCATGAATTGCCGAAGACCGTGCTGCACTGGCGGCAATTGGCCAAGTTGAAGTCCACCTATGTGGAAGGCCTGGCGGCGCAGCTGGACCCGCGCGATGCCCGCGTGCACACCGATTTCTCGATGGCCATCACCTCGACGGGGCGGCTGTCCTCGACCGAGCCCAACCTGCAGAACATCCCGATCCGCACCGAGGAAGGCGTGCGCATCCGCCGCGCCTTCATCGCCAGTCCCGGCCATGTGCTGCTGGCCGCCGATTATTCGCAGATCGAGCTGCGGCTGCTGGCGCATCTGGCCGACGTGCCCAGCCTGCGCGAGGCTTTTGCCCATGACGAGGACATCCACAGCCGCACCGCGGCGGATATCTTCAAGCTGGAGCCGGACAAGGTAGACCGTGAGGCCCGCCGCCGCGCCAAGACCATCAATTTCGGCATCATCTACGGCATGTCGGCCTTCGGGCTGGCCGCGCGGCTGGGCATTGGCCCGGGCGAGGCGAAGGGCATCATCGACGCCTATTTCGCCCAGTACCCTGGCATCCGCGCCGAGATGGAGCGGCTGAAGGAAGAGGCCCGCATCAAGGGCTACGTGCTGACCCCCTTCGGGCGGAAACTGTGGGTGGACGGCATCGGCTCCAAGGACATGGCCCGGCGCGGCAATGCCGAGCGCGCCGCCATCAACGCCCCCTTCCAGGGCGGCGCCGCCGAGATCATCAAGCGGGCCATGGTGCGGATGCCCCAGGCGCTGCGCGAGGCCGGGCTCTCGGCCCGGATGCTGCTGCAGGTGCATGACGAATTGCTGTTCGAGGTGCCGCAGGGCGAGCTGACCGCGACCTCGGCCGTGGTCAAGCGCGTGATGGAAGGGGCGGCGGTCCTGCGCGTGCCGTTGCGGGCAGAACTCGGCCATGGCGCCAACTGGGCCGAGGCGCACTGAATGACCCAAAGAAAAAAGTAAGGGTGCAGGGGAATTCCTTCCCCTGGCCTTCCCTTTCCCCCTCGCTCTTCAATTCCCCCGCTCCCCGTGCCACTCTCCATCCCCTCGCGCCGCCGGCGCGTAGCATTGAAATCCAAGGAGTTCAGGTCATGGCGGGCGTTTTCTGGCACGACGGCAAGTGGTCCACCGTTGAGCCGAAGCTGTTGGGTCCGATGGACCATGCCTTCTGGCTGGGTTCCATCGTGTTCGATGGTGCGCGCGCCATTCGCGGGCTGGTCCCCGACCTGGACGCGCATTGCGACCGCGTGATCCAGAGCGCGCTGAACATGATGATGAAGCCCGGCATCGAGGCCCGCGCGATCGAGGCGCTGTGCCGCGAGGGCGTCGCCAAGATGCCGGCCGATGCCGAGCTTTATATCCGCCCGCAGTTCTTCATCCGCCGCGGCATCGGCGCCGCTTTCCCGGACCCGGAAAGCACCGAATTCGTGCTCTCCATCTATGACGCGCCGATGCCGGATGCCTCCGTCGGCTTCTCCGCCTGCATGGTGCCGGAGCGCCGCCCGGCGCCGGACATGGCGCCCACCAATGCCAAGGCCTCGGCGCTCTATCCGAATTCCTCCCGCGCCGCCGCCTCCGCCCGCGAGAAGGGCTTCAACAATGCCGTGCTCTGCGACTTCGAGGGCAATGTCGCGGAATTCGCCACCTCCAACCTGATGATGGTGAAGGACGGCGTGGTGATGACGCCGGTGGCCAACAACACCTTCCTGGCCGGCATCACCCGCACCCGCGTGCTGACCCTGCTGCGCCAGGCCGGCATCGACGCCCGCGAATGCACCGTCACGCCGGAGATGCTGCGCGGCGCGGACGAGATCTTCGCCACCGGCAATTTCGGCAAGGTGCAGTTCTGCACGAATTTCGAGGGCCGCGCCCTGCCGGTCGGGCCACTCGGCACCAAGGCGCGCGAGCTTTACTTCGCCTGGGCGGAATCCACCTCCCGACTGCTGCCGAAGGCCGCCTGAGGCCCGCAGACGCCCCGCCAGCCCGGCACCCGGTGGGCGGGACCGTGCGCGCGCCGGCACGCCGGGGCCGGGGCGGCTTCCGGCCCGGCCAGCCTTGCGGCCAGCCTTGCGG
>JAQGHX010000050.1 GCA_028288745.1 Roseomonas sp.
GGCAGGTTCGCCAGCGGTGGCGGTGGCGGCACCCTCGGCGGGCACGGTCTCTTGCGTGGCGGCGGCCGGCGGCGGGCGGCGGTCGCGCTGCGGGCGGTCCTGGCGTTCACGCTCGGGACGGTCCTGGCGCGGGCGGCGATGGTGTTCCTCACGCCGAGCGCCGACCATGGCGGGGCTCGGCGGGCCGAAGGCGCCTTCCGGCAGCGCCTCGGCCGGTATCAGGCGGAAGCCCAGCACGCCCAGCACGGCCGGCAAGGCATCGGCCTTGACGCCCAGGCGGCTGGCGACGTCGGGCGGCAGCATGGCGGGGGCGCGGCGGGTCAGGTGGCCCAGCTCGCCGGCCACGCGCTCGGCCACGTCCAGGCGCAGCAGCACCGGCCCGGCCTGCACCCAGCCCATGGTCGCGGCGAAACCGCGCGGCCAGTTCTCGGGTGGGGCGATGGAGACCAGCCCGCCGCCCGGCAGCGTCGGCACGATGCATTCGGCCTTCAGCGCCCAGAGCTGCGCGCGCAGCGCCATCGGGCGGGGCTTCAGCACTTCCGGCAGGTAGAGCGCGAAGCGGCCGGCGCGGATGCCGATCGCCTTCAGCTTCTGGCGCAGTTCCGGGTTGATGTCGGTTTCCGTGCCGCCGGGCACCAGGCCCAGGTATTCGCGCAGGCGGAAGGCCGGGCCACGCAGCGTGTTGTCCTCGGCCGCCTTCTCCTCGACCGTGCCGAGGGCCGCGAATTCGCGGGCGATGGTGCCTTCCAGCCAGGCGGCGAGCCGGGCCCGCACGCGCTCGCGCTGGGCGCCGTCCAGGAACTCGGAGGCCAGCGGGTCCACCTGTGGCTTGTCCGGAGTCGCGCCGGTCTTCAGGCGGGCGATCTCGGCGTCTTCCCAGGTGATGCGGTGCGTGGGGGTCAGCGCGAAAGCGTCATCCGCCGCGGCTTCCAGGGCCGTGACGCGGCGCGGCATTTCCGTGACCAGCGCGCGGCGCGCGGCGCGCAGCACCAGCTTACGCTCGTCCTCGCTGGCGGCCGAGGCATCGGGCTCGAACACGAAGCCACTGATATGGCCGACGGGATGGCCTTCCACCACCACTTCTCCCTTGCGATTGACGGCGGAGAGCAGCTCTTCCTCCGTGTCGTCCAGCCGGCGCATCAGGTGGGCCGCGCGGCGGTCGACGAAACGGGCGGTCAGGCGCTCATGCAGCGCGTCGGAAACGGCGTCCTCGGCCGCGCGGGCCTCGGACTGGAAACGGAAGGCGTCGCGCACCCAGTCGGCGCGCGCCGCCACATAGGTCCAGACGCGGATGGCCGAGAGCCGCGACATCAGCGTGTCGAGGTCGCCCTCGATATTGCTGAGCTGCGCGATCTGCCCCGCCACCCACTCGTCCGGTAGGGCGCCATCCTGTACGATATGGCCGAAGATCTTGGCGGCGAACTTGGTGTGGCTGTCATCCGCCAGCTTGCGGAAGTCCGGGATCTGGCAGGCTTCCCACAGCAGCCGCACCCGCCCGCGAGAATTCGCCAGCTTGCGCATGTCGGGGTCGCGGGAGAGCGCTTCCAGCGTGATGTGGTCGGTCGCGTCATTGCCGCGCGCGAGGCCCGGCTGGTTCGGCGCCTGGCCCAGGCTGTCCAGCAGGGCGTCGATGCTGGTCATGTCCAGGTCGGCATTTCGCCAGGCGAGGGTGGAGAGCGCCTCGAACTGATGGCCCTCGATCTTGTCCACCATCTCATTGGGCAGGGGCGGGCAGTCGGCGGTCACGCCGAAGCTGCCGTCGCGCATACCGCGCCCGGCGCGCCCGGCGATCTGGGCGGCTTCCTGCGGCGTCAGCACGCGCGGGCGGTGGCCGTCGAACTTGTTCAGGCTGGCGAAGGCGACATGGTCCACATCCATGTTCAGCCCCATCCCGATGGCATCGGTCGCCACCAGGAAATCCACCTCGCGGTTCTGGTACAGCGCGACCTGGGCATTGCGGGTACGGGGCGAGAGCCGCCCCATGACAACCGCGCAACCGCCCCGGCGGCGGCGGATGGCCTCCGCGATGGCATAGACCTCGGAGGCGGAGAAGGCGACGACGGCGCTGCGCGGCGGCAGGCGGGTCAGCTTGGCCGGGCCCGCGTAGGTGAGCTGGGAAAGGCGCGGCCGTGTCTCGATCTCGGCCTGCGGCACCAGGCGCTGAAGCAGGGGGCGGATGGTTTCGGCGCCCAGGAACATGGTCTCGACCAGGCCGCGCGCATGGAGCAGGCGGTCGGTGAAGATATGGCCGCGGTCCGGGTCGGCGCAGAGCTGGATCTCGTCCACCGCCACGAACTCGGCCTGCCGGTCCAAAGGCATGGCCTCGACCGTGCAGGCGAACCACTTCGCCTCCGGGGGGACGATCTTCTCCTCCCCGGTGATGAGGGCGACGTAGCGCGCCCCCTTGGCGGCGACCATGCGATCATAGTTCTCGCGCGCCAGCAGGCGCAGCGGGAAGCCGATGATGCCGGAGGCATGCGCCAGCATCCGCGTGATGGCCAAGTGGGTCTTTCCGGTGTTGGTCGGACCCAGAATGGCCTTGACGCGGGCCGGGAACATGGAGGCGGAGACGCTCGTGGGGACGAAGGCTGACATCCCTGCCAGTGTGTGGCGCCAATGGGGGTGCTTGGCAACGGGGCGTGTGAGGCGGCGGCGCGCTTAAGCGGGTGGAAAGGGCCGCGGGCGGGTGGACCGGCACCCCGCGCTGCTGCCCGGCCCGGGGCGTCGCCGGAGGGCGGGCCGTCCCAGGGCAGGCCGCCCGCTTTTCCCCGGCCTCATGCCCCCTGTGGCCCTGATGGGGTTCCGGCGCTGGTGACGCTGGTCATTACGCTGCCGGGCCTGCGCTGCGGCCGGGCGCCCGCCGGCAGCCCCGCAGCGGTCGGGCGCAGGTGCAGGGCCCGGGCCAAGCCGTAACCGAAAGCCAGGCGCCGTATTTCGGCAGCCGCCGCAGCACCGCTTCTTGGCAAGGGCTAATAATTCATGCGCCGCCCGCCACTGGCCGGGCCGAAGCTGCTCCCCCGTCTGGCGATGCGGCGCCGGCTGGGGCAGGTTGGGCCTATCCATGCCCCTGCCATTTTCCCTGCCATCCGGCCACCGCCTGCCCGATGCCGCCCGCTACGCGGCGCTGCTGGGGGCCGCCTATGCGGCGCTTGGCATCTCGCAACCCTTCCTGCCCGCCTTCTTCGCGGCGCGGGGGCTGAGTGCCAGCGAGGTCTCGGTCGCCCTCGCCCTCGGCTCCGGCGTGCGGCTGGTGGTGGGGCCACTGGCGGGGCGGCTGGCGGACCGGCTGGGCGACCCGCGCCTGCTGCTGGCGGCGGTGGCGGCGGCCTCCGCCCTGGCGGCCTGCGGTTTCCTGGTGGGGGCCGGGCTGCTGGGGCTGCTGCTGGCGCAACTGCTCTACAGCATCGTTCTGGCGCCGCTCATCCCGCTCAGCGAGACGGTCACGCTGGGCGCCGCGCGGCAGGGGCTGTTCGAGTACAGCCGGGTCCGCTCCGTGGGGTCGGCCACCTTCATCCTCGCCTCGGCCCTGGCGGGGTGGCTGGTGGGGCGCGAGGGATACAGCGTGGTGCCCATGCTGCTGGCGGCCATGCTGGCGCTGGCGGCGGTGGCGGCGCTGGGGCTGCGCCGCACGGGGCAGGCGGGTCGGCCACGCGCGGGCGGCTTCCGCAGCGTGCTGGCCCTACCGGGCATACGCCGGCTGATGCTGCTCTCGGCGCTGGTGCAGGGCAGCCACGCCGCGCTCTATGCCTTCGGCTCCATCCACTGGGGGGCAGCGGGTCATTCGCCCGCCACCATCGGTCTGCTCTGGGCCGAGGGCGTGGTGGCCGAGATCATGCTGTTCTTCTACGGCGGCCGGCTGGCGGCACGGTTGGGCCCGCGCGGCCTGACCTGCCTCGCGGCCCTGGCCGGCGTGCTGCGCTGGGGGCTGCTGGCGGAGACCACCTGGCTGCCGGTGCTGGCCTTCGCGCAATTGCTGCACGGGCTTACCTTCGGCGCGCAGTACCTGGCCTCCATGCGGCTGCTGCTCGCGCTGGTGCCGCCGCATCAGGCGGCCACGGCGCAGTCGCTGCATGCCAGCCTGGGGGTGGGGCTCACCAGCGGGCTGCTGACCCTCGCCTGCGGCCCGCTTTATGCCGTCTGGGGCGGCGGGGTCTTTTGGGCCATGGCCGCGCTCTGCGCCGTGGCGCTGCCGCTGGGATGGCGCCTGCGGGCGGGCTGACCAAGGGGCTGACCCAGAGAGGCTGACCCAGAGGGGCTGGCTCCGGGGGGGCTGCCCCCGGGCCGGGTTGCCTCAGGCGCTCGCCAGCAGGGCCGCCATCAGCCGGGCGCGGGGCACCAGGCTGTCCATCAGGATATGCTCGTTCAGCGTATGGGCATTGCCGCCCAGCACGCCCAGCCCGTCCAGCGTCGGGATGCCCATCGCGCCGGTGAAATTACCGTCCGAGCCGCCGCCGGCGCTCTCATGCCCGATATCGAGCCCGAGTTCCGTACCCAGGCGGCGCGCCAGCCCGTACAGGTCCATGGTGCCCGCATCCGGCTCCCAGACCGGGCGGGTCACGCCGCGCGTCACCTCGAACCGCGCGTCGCCATCGGCCACGTTCATCGCCAGCATCTTCTCCACCGCCGCGTCCAGGTCCGGCTGGCGCTTGGCCATGGTCAGCGCCTGGGCGTCGCAATAGGTGGGCACGCAGTTCACCCACTGCCCGCCATGCATGACGCCGACGGAATAGGTGCAGGCCTCGGTGGTCATGTCCTCGATCGCGATCAGCCGGCGCGCCATGTCCTTCACGGCGCTGCGGCCGGCGGACAGTTGCGCCCCGGCATGGCTGGGCTTGCCAATGGTGCGCAGGTTGAAGCGCGCGATGGCATAACGGCCGCTGACGACGCCGTGGCCGGCGCGCCCGGGCTCGGGCACCAGCACCACCTGGTGGCGGGCGGCCTCGGCCTCGATCAGGTCGCGGGTGGAGGGGCTGCCGATTTCCTCGTCGCTGGTCAGCAGCACCGTCACCGGGCGGCTGGTGGCGATGCCGGCGCGCGCCAGCGCCTCCAGCGCCCGCAGCGTCAGCACGGTGCCGCCCTTCATGTCGAAGATGCCGGGGCCGAAGGCGCGGTCGCCCTCCTGCCGGAAGGGCAGGCCGCTGGCCAGCGTGCCCACCGGGTGCACCGTGTCCAGATGCGCCAGCACCAGGATGCCGCCCTCGGCCGCGCCGGGCGGCGCGAAACGGGCGCGGATGCAGTCGCCGAGCCCCATGCGGCCGGGGATGCGTTCCACCCGCGCGCCCAGCACCGCCATCTCGCGCGCGGCCAGGGTCATCATGCCGTTGACGGCCACGCAATCGAAGGTCGGGCTTTCCTGCTCGACCCAGGGGCGTAGCGCGGCCAGCAGGGCATCGGCCGTGAAGGGCAGGGCCAGTGCGCGTTGCGCCTGGGCTGAAAGGGCCGGGGGCGTCTCGGCATCCATGGCGGTACTCCTGAATGGTGCTGTGGTGCAGGGTGCGGCGCAATGGCCGGCCGGGCAAGGGCCGGCCCGGCGCGCGCCGCCCAACCCAGGGAAAGCCGGTGGCTGACGGCCGCCCCGGCTGGCTGCTATCGTCGGCGCCCATGACAGACACCTCGCCCCCCCGCCGTGTCGCCCCCGAAAGCGGCCCGCATCTCTGGTCCGCCGAGGCATTGTCACCCGCCGACTGGATGATTCCCCTGGGCGCCGAGGCCGCGGCCGAGATGGCCGCCGGCCTCGCCTCGCCCGGTATGCCCCTGGCCCGGCTGGACCCGCTGCTCTCGCGCGTCGTGGAGCGGCTGGCGCATGGCCAGGGCTTCGTGCTGCTGCGCGGCCTGCCGGCCCCGGATGACACGGCGGCGCTGCTGGGCCTGCTGGGCAGCCGCATCGGCCGGCCGGTGCTGCCCCCCCCTGATCCCGGCGCCCCCTTCCTGACCGCGCCCGCCGATATCGTGCTGCTGGTGTGCGAGGAGGCCAAGACGGTCGTGCTGCGCTCCGCCGCCGCCGTGCACAACGCGATGATGAAGGCGAACCGCGCGGCGCTGGAGGTGCTCTACCGCCCCCTGCCGCATGGCGAGGACCTGGACCTGCCGGTCTTCGCCGTCAGCAGCGGCGTCTTTTCCGCCCGGCTCGACCGCGCCGCCATTGGCCGCGCCACCCCGCCTGAGGCGCTGGCGGCGCTGGATGCCGCGCTGGACACGCCCGGTCTGGCGCTGACCCTGCCGCTGCGGCCGGGCGACGTGCTCTGCCTCAACCCCTTCCTGGTCTGGGCCAGCGGGGCGGCGGGGCTGGCGATGCTGCCGCTGGTCTCGGCCGGGGATTCGCGGCTGGCCGACGGCGCCTTCGCCGGGCTGGCCCCCGGGGCGTCGGCGTGATGCGGATTCTGGTGGCCAATGCCAATACCACCGTGGCCATCACGGAACTCTGCGCCGCCGCCGCCCGTGCCGCCGCCGCGCCGGGCACCACGATCGTCGCGGCGACGCCGCGCTTCGGCCCGGCGGTGATTTCCTCCCGCGCCGAGAATATCGTGGCCGGCCACGCCCTGCTGGAACTGCTGGCCGAACATGCCGGGCAGGTCCAGGCGGTGGTGCTGGCCGTCAGCCACGACACGGCGCTGGAAGCGGCGCGGCAATTGATGCCCTGCCCGGTGGTGGGCATGACGGAAGCCGCCTGCCTTACCGCCTGCCTCGTGGGCGGGCGCTTCGGCCTGCTGACGCTGGGCGGGGTGGAAACCTACCGCGAACTGATCGGCCGGCATGGCCTCTCCGCGCGCCTCTCCGGGCTGGAGGGTCTGCCGCTGACGCCGCAGGACGCGGTGCGCGACCCCGCGCGGGCCGAGGCTCTGGTGCTGGAGGGCATCGGCCGGCTGGCGGAACAGGGCGCCGACGCGGTGGTGCTGGGCGGCGCCGCGCTGGCCGGGCTGGCGGCGAAGCTGGCGGCGCGGTCCCCGGTGCCGCTGCTGGACGGCATCGCCTGCGCGGTGAAGCTGGCGGAAGTCCTGGTGGCGCTGGATCTGCCGAAGCCACGCGCCGGCAGCCTGGCGCCGGCCGCCTCGGGGCGGGAGAGCAGCGGACTTTCGCCGGCCCTGGCGGCCCTGCTGCGGGGCTAGAGCGGGTTCCGTTCGCAAGGGCTTATTCACCCGCTCCAGCATGTTGTTTCTTCGCGTGATTAGGCTTGCGGTGATTCCACCTGAAGCGATCACGCTTCAGGGCGGCGCACGCGGTCTGTTTGCCGGAGCGGGCGGGTTGCTCAACAGCCGGCCGTGAAGCCTCCCTCCTAGGCGCCGTCTTGCAGCATCCGCAGCACGGCCGCCGCCGCTGCCTCGCTTGGCACGCCGCCCGGCGGCCGCAGCATGTCGAACACGCCCGCGAAGCCCTCGCGCTGGGCACGCGCGGCGGCCGGGTCGGTCAGCAGCCGCACCAGCTCGGCCGAGAGCTTTTCCGGCGTGCAATCCTCCTGCACCAGCTCTGGAATGATGCGGCATTTGGCGAGAAGGTTGACGATGCTGATGTGCTCCACCTTCACCAGCCGCCGGGCAATGATGGCGGTGAAGGGGTTCACCTTGTAGCCCACGACCATCGGCACGCCCGCCAGCGCCACTTCCAGCGAGGAGGTGCCGGACTTGATCAACCCGGCCTCGGCCGCGGCGAAAGCGTCGTATTTGTCGTCCTGCGTGCGCAGCAGGATGGGCGCGGGGTGCCAACGGGCGGCGGCGGCGCGCACCGCTTCCTCCACCGGGCCGGCCAGCGGCACCACCGGCCGCAGGTGCGGCACCTGTGCGGCCGCTAGCCGCAGCGCGGCGCCGAAGGTGGGCAGCAGGCGGCCGACCTCGCTGCGCCGGCTGCCGGGCATCACCAGCACCACCCGTTCATGCGCGGCGATGCCGTGCTTCGCGCGGAATCGCGCGGCATCGCCGGCACCGGCGCCGGATTCCAGGATGGAATGGCCGACGAAATCGACCGGGATGCCGGCAGCCTCGAAGAAGGGTGCCTCGAAGGGCAGCAGGGCGAGGATGCGGTCCACCTCCCGCGCGATGCGCTTCACCCGGCCGGGCCGCCAGGCCCAGACCTGGGGGGCGACGTAATGCACGACGCGGAAGCCGCGCGGCTTCACCCGCGCCGCGATGCGCAGGCCGAAGCCGGGGCTGTCGATGGTGACGACCAGGGCGGGTTTCCGCGCGACGATATCGGCCGCCGTCTCATTCAGCCGGCGGGAGAGGCGGCGGATGTTGGGCAGTACCTCCAGCAATCCCATCAGAGCCAGTTCGCGCATCGGGAAGAGGCTGCGCAGGCCCTGCCCGGCCATGCTCTCGCCGCCGACCCCGGCGAAGGTCAGGTCGGGCCGGGCCCGGCGCAGCGCCGCGATCAGCCGGCCGCCCAGCAGGTCGCCTGAGGCCTCGCCGGCGATGAGATAGACCAGCGTCATGCCGGCGCCGTGACGGCCGGCCGGCCAAAGGAGCGTTTCGGCCAGTCGCGGTGGTTGAACACGGCGCCTTCCTTCCGCACCGTCACGATCCGCGCGGGGTCGAGGTCGCAGAACACCCATTGCGGCATGTCCAGCGCGCCGCGCGCCAGCACGCCATCTTCCGGGAAGCCACGGTCAATCGGGCCAAACACGGCGGCATGGCCACGGTTCTCGTCCAGCGCCGCCGACCAGGGCGCAGTGCCGACCGTGGGCGTGATGGCGATGAAGCACTGGTTCTCCACCGCGCGGGCGGCGGCGGTGGCGCGCACGCGGTTGAAGCCGTGCAGCGTGTCGGTGCAGGACGGCACCAGCACCAGCCAGGCGCCCGCTTCCACCTGCGCCCGCACATGCTTCGGGAATTCCACGTCGTAGCAAATGGAAATGCCGATCAGCCCCCAGGGCGTGGCGAAGACCGCCGGGCCGGCCCCGGCCGAGACGCCCCAGCGCTCGCGCTCGAAACGCGTCATGGCGTGTTTGTCCTGCAGGGCCATGCGGCCTTCGGCATCGATCAGCGGCGCACGGTTGTGGATGGCGCCATCGGCGCCGCGCATCGGCAGGGTGCCGGGCAGCAGCCACAGCCCGGCGCGGCGGGCGGCGGCGCGCATGGCGTCCAGGATGGCGGGCGCGGCTTCCACCATCGCCGCCAGCTCAGCGGCCTCATCGGCGGTGCCGGTGCCGGCCAGGGCGGCGCCGAGTTCCACGCAGGCATATTCCGGCAGCACGGCGAGCCCGGCACCGCCGGCCTTCGCCTCGGCCAGCCAGCGGTCCAGCTTGGCCCCGAAGGCCGCGATGCTATCCGGCCGCTCCACCGGGTATTGCAGCAGCGCGAGGCGCAGCGGGGCCATTGGCGGGGCGGTCATGGCAGGGCGCGTTCCCAGAAGTCGAGGATATGGGGCGTCTCGGCATCCGCGCCGGTCTCGCGCCAGCCGAGCGTGCAGGACAGGCCGGCGCAGGGGGCGTAGCCGCGCTTGTGCCAGAAGGCGCCGAGCGGCGTATAGCCCGGCGGCCGGCGCGGGTCGTCCGCATCGCGCCGCACGGCGCAGAAGGTGGTGCGGGACAGGCCAAGGCTGCGCGCATGGGCCTCGCGCAATTCAAAGAACCGCACCCCGGCGCCCTGGCCGCGATAGGCCGGCAGCAGCACGCTCTCGCCGAAATAGCAGTAGGCGGCGGGGTCGCGGCCGGCATCCAGGAAGGCCTGGCGCACCTCGCCATGGGTTTCAGCCATCGGCTCGCAGGTGGCGGCGCCGACGGCCGTGGCGCCGTCTTGGGCCAGGATCACGGCGGCCCCGGCGCTATCGGCATAGGCGCGCAGGTAGCGGGCCTCATAGGCCTCGTCGCCTTCGTAGAGGTAGGGCCAGTCTTTGAACACGGCGATGCGCAGCCGCGCCAGGGCGGGCAGCCAGGGATGCAGCGCACTGCCGCGCAGGGTCTCGAAACGCAGGTCCATGAATGCGGGAATACAGCGGATTGGCGGCGCGGGCGAGGTTGGAGGGTTCCGGACGCGGGGCCGCTCCCGGCGCGGCCACGGCCTCGCCGGTGCCGGAAGGCCCCAGGCCACCAGCGGTGGTCGGCGCGCCCCCTCCCGCTATCCCGCCGGAATTACCCGGCGTAGATCATCTTCCGCGACATGCCGCCATCGGCGATGAACTCGGACCCCGTGACGAAGCCCGCTTCCGGCCCCACCAGCCAACCGACCATCGCCGCGATGTCGCGTACCGTGCCGACGCGGCCGGCCGGGTGCTGGGCGTGGTCCTCGGGCCGCAGCGCCTCGCCCGCCACGTCGATCCAGCCGGGGCTGACGCAGTTCACCCGGATCTGCGGCCCCAGGCTGATGGCCAGCGCGTGCGTCAGCGCCAGCAGCCCGCCCTTGGTGGCGGAATAGGATTCCGTATCGGGCTCCGACATATGGGCGCGGGTGGAGGCGATGGTGACGATCGAGCCGCTCGCCGCCCGCAGCAGCGCCGCCGCCCCACGGGTGAGCAGGAAGCAACTGGTCAGGTTGGTGCCCAGCACGCGTTGCCATTCGGCCAGTGTCAGTTGCTCCACCGGCTTGCGCACCATGATGCCGGCATTGCAGATCAGCGCGTCCAGCCGGCCTTCCTGCGCGCCGATGCCGCCGACCAGCGCGGCGACGGCGGCTTCCTCCGCCACATCCGCCACCACGTGGCGGCCGGGCGCGTCCGGGGCGGGGTTGAGGTCGGCCGTCACCACGCGCCAGCCACGTTCCGCCAGATAGGCCGCGATACCAGCACCGATGCCATGCGCGCCCCCGGTGACGAGTGCGACGGGCGAGGGGGATGTCATGCTGCGAGGCTCCGGCAGTTCGTGTCCGGGGTGCTAACGCGGGAGACGCGCGGCGGTTAGCTCCCGCTGAACCAGTTATAGCCCTGGTCCTCCCAGAATCCGCCCGGATCGTCATTGGTCACGAAGATGGCGGCGATATGCTTGGGGTTCTTGAAGCCCAGCTTGGTGGGCACGCGCAGCTTCATCGGGTAGCCGTATTTCACCGGCGGCGGCGCGCCCGCGAAATCCAGCGCCAGCACCGTCTGCGGGTGCAGCGCCGCGCCATGTCCAGGCTGGTGTAGTAGCGGTCCGCGCAGCGGATGCCGACATAACGGACCCGCGTATCGGCGCCGACACGCTCCAGGAAGGTGCGGAAGGGCACGCCGCTCCATCGCCCGCTGGCGCTCCAACCCTCGATGCAGATATGGCGGGCGATCTGGCTTTCCTGCGGCAGCGCGCGCAGCCGCGCGAGGCCCCAGGGTGTGCGGTCCCGCACCAGGCCGGAAACCTCCAGCGCATAGCTCGCGCCATCACCTCGGGCGCGTCGTCTTGCGGGTAGAAGGCGTTGAAGGGGAAGGGGGTGGTGATGTCGGCGGCGGCGTAGGTAGGGGCCAGCCGCCCGGGGCTGAACAACGCCGCCTGCACCCGGTCGTTCCAGCGCGACATGGCCCAGAGCACGCGGTCCACCGTGTCGCCATCCTGCAGGTTGCAGCCGGACAGCATGGTCAGCGCCCCGAGCGACAGGCCCCGCCGCAGCAGCAGCCGGCGCTCCACCCTGGCCAGCGCGGCGCGGCGCGGTGGCCGGACAGGCGGAGGGTCATGGCCGGGTCTCCCGAATTGCCGCGGCGGCCGGTGCGGTGGGGCTGGTGGGCAGGCGGTTGGTGGCAGGCGGGCGCCGCCGGTGATCATGGCGGGCAGGGTGCGCGGAAACATCAGCACCAGCTCCAGATGCGCAAGGATGAAGGCGGCGATGCCGGCCATGCACAGGAAATGCACCCGCCGCGCCCATTCGTGGCCGCCGAAAAGCGTGGCCAGCCAGGACAACTGCACCGGCTTACACAGCGCGAGGCCCGAGGCCACGGCCAGCGCACCCAGCACCAGCACGCCCGCATACATCGCCCGCTGCACCGCGTTGTACTCGCGCGAGACATGCGGCAGCCGGAAAGCGAGCGACGCACGCAGGTCGCGCCACACCGCGCCCGGCCCCAGCGGCAGGAAGCGCGGGCGAAATGGCCGCTCGCCAGGCCATAGCCCAGGTAGAGCAGGCCATTGGCCACCAGCAGCCACATCGCCGCCAGATGCCGGGCGATGGCGCCGCCCAGCCACCCGCCCAGCGTCGCCCATCGCGGGAAGGCGAAGCCGAAGAGCGGTGAGGCGTTGTAGATCTGCCAGCCGCTCATGATCATGATCATGATCATGCAGGCCATGGCGAAGGCATTGACCCAATGTGTCAGCCGCACCGGCCAGGGGTGCACCGCCGCCCAGCCATTGGGCTCGCCGCTCATCCCGCCTTCCGCGCTTCAGTTCGGCGGCACCAGCCCGTCCTCGCCGACGGAGACCGAGGTCGCCGTCACGGTGCCATCCGCGGCGCGGGTGCCGTTCAGCACGATCTGCGCGCCGGGCACCAGCAGGTTGCGCGTGCCGGGGGCGAAGGTGACGATGGGCACGTCGTCAGGCACGACGATCTGCTTCTCGCCAGTGCCGTACTTCACCGTCATGTCCCGGCTCAGCCGGGCGCGCGACGCGCTGCGGCTGCATATGGAGGGGCGCGAGCGTCAGCCGCTGCGCCGCTTGAAATGAGCGGCTTTCCACTGCGTCCCATTCGGGAAGAGGAATTGCACGGTTACGTGGATGGCCGCCTGGACCCCGCGCGCCATGCGGAGGTCGGGCGGCTGATCGCCGCCGACCCGGGCCTGCGGCAGAGGGTGGAAGCCTGGGCCCGGCAGGGCGAAGCCCTGCGCGCCGCGATGGCCGCCCCCCGCGCCCCGGCGCCGCCCCCCTGAACCCGGCGGTGCTGCTGGAACAGCGCTTGGCGCGGCGCCCGCCCGCGTGCCTGGCGAAGGGCTGCGGCGGTGGCGCTGCTGCTCGGGCTGGGGGCGGCATCCGGCGCGGCGGGTCCCTGGGCGCTGCGCGAGCCGGCCCGCCCGAGCGAGATCGCGTGCCTGCAGATCGAGGCCGCCACGGCCTATCGTGTCTTCGCGGCCGACGAGGCGCACCCCGCCGGAGCCGGGCCTGACGACCGCGCCGCGCTGGCGCGCTGGATGACCCGCACGCTCGGCCGGCCCGCCCTGGTGCCGGACCTCTCGGCGGAGGGCTACCGGCTGCTGGGCGGGCGGACGCTGACGGCCATGTACGGCCCCGCCGCCATGCTGACCTACGAGGACCCGCGCAGCGGCCGCATCACGCTCTATGTCCAGCCGATGAGGCTGGGGCGCGTGGCCGGGATCCAGCGCGTGGCCGCCGGCGCGGTGGATAGCTTCGCCTGGATCGCCGGCCGCACCGGCTACAGCGTGCTGGCCCCGCCGGGCGAGAGCGGCGATGCCCTGCACGGCATCGCCAGCCAGTTGCGGGACGAGATGCGGCTCTGAGGCCGCGTCTCACATCATGGGTGCGTAGCGCGCGACTTCTATGAAAATGTCCCGCACGGCGTCCGATACCGTCTGGTTCAGCGCCTCGTGCCGCGACACCGCGTCGATGCGCGCCTGCGCGCGGTCCAGCTCGGCCGGGGCCAGCAGCATCGGCAGGAGGCCGGCGGCGCGGGCGAGGCCGATCAGCAGCGCGTCGCGCGGCTCGGGCGGGCCATCCTCGAAGATCACGTTCATCAGCCGCGCCTTCACCTCGCGTTCCTCCTTGTCGGAGACCAGCGGGTAGCGGCGTTCGGAGAAGAACCAGAGGAACCGGCCTTCCTCGGCCTTCAGCACGCCACGCTCCACCATCCGGGCGAAGCAGGCGTCGCGATAAGTGTCGGCATCCTGCGCCAGGGTCTCGACCCACCAGCGGCTGTCGCGCGGTTCGGGCTCCGCCTGGATGCGGGCCAGCACGTCGTCCAGCACCGTCTCGCCGGTGGGGGCGGCGTTTTTGATGCGCAGGCGCGGCGGGTCGGTGTCGATCCGCTCCTCCAGCGCCAGCTCGGCCAGGATGGCGCCGACCAGCGCGTAATCCCCGGCCGGGGCGGCATGGTCGGTCAGTCGCCCGGACTCGTCATCCAACATCAGGAGGAGGATTTCCTCTGGCATGGTCAACGGCATGATGGAACGCCTCCTGTCGGCTTTATCTGCGAAGCCAACGCCAGAATATGACGCGCGGTTGCCGCGAAGCTAGGGCATTGCCGTGTCCATGCCCGCGGCGCGCACGAAGGCGGCCAGCCCATCCTCCACCACGGCGCGCGGCAGGTCGCGCAGAATGAAGACCATGCGCGATTGCCGCCGCTCGCCCGGCGGCCAGCCTGCCAGCAGGGTCGGGCTGTGCCACACATGCTGCACACCATGGATGGCCACCGGCTTGTCCTGCCCTTCCAGGTCCAGGATCCCCTTGATGCGCAGGATGCTCTCGCCCCGCGTGGCGGTCAGCATTTCCAGCCATGTCGCGAGGCCGGCCCAGGGCAAGGGCGCGTCGAAGGTCAGGCAGAAGGCCTGGATGCGGTCGTCATGCCGGTTGCGGTCATGGTGATGGTGGTGGTCATGATGGTGGTGGCCATGCGCGTCCCAGGCGGCGGGGTTCAGCCAGTCGCGCACGGCCTCGCCATGGCTGGCGGGATCGAAGCGGCCCTGATGCAGGAACAGGCTGGCGGGGGCGGCGCCATGCCCGGCCAGCAGCGGCGCGGCGCCGGGGTTCAGCTCGCGCAGGCGCGTCAGCAGTTCCTCCAGCAGGGTCGGCGTGGTCAGGTCGGCTTTGCTGACGAGCAGCCGGTCGGCCACCGCCACCTGCCGCAGCGCCTCGGGGTGGATGTCCAGCGAGGCCATGCCATTCACGGCGTCGACCAGCGTCACCACGCCGGCCAGCATGAAGTGCCGCTGGATGGCGGCGTCGGCCAGCAGGGTCTGCAGGATGGGCACGGGGTCGGCGAGGCCAGTAGTCTCCAGCACCACGCGCTTCACGGCCTGCCCGGCCGCAACCCGCTCCGCCAGCCGCGACAGCGCCGCCGAGAGGTCGCCGCGAATGGTGCAGCAGAGGCAGCCGGCCTGCAACAGGATGGCTTCCCCGTCCAATGTCTCCACCAGCAGGTGGTCCAGGCCGATCTCGCCGAATTCGTTGATCATCACGGCGGTGCCGGCCATCTCCGGCTGGCGCAGCAACTGGTTCAGCAGCGTGGTCTTGCCGGCGCCGAGGAAGCCCGTCAGCACGGTGACCGGGATCAGGCCATCAGTGGCCATGGGCGTGGCCATACAGCGCGGCGGGGTCGGCTTCCGGCACGGTCAGCGGCGTCAGTTCGCCCTCGCGCAGCGCCTGGAAGAAGCAGCTGCGGCGCCCGGTGTGGCAGGCGACGCCGGTCTGTTCCACCAGGGCGAGGATGGTGTCCCCATCGCAATCCAGCCGCAGGTCCACCAGATGCTGAACCTGGCCCGAGGTCTCTCCCTTGCGCCAGAGCGCGTTGCGGCTGCGGCTGAAATAGACCACACGGCCGGTGGCGAGGGTTTCTTCCACCGCATCGGCGTTCATCCAGGCCATCATCAGCACCTCGCCGGTGTCATGCGCCTGGGCGATGGCGGGCACCAGCCCGCTCTTGTCGAAGCGCGTGGCGGCCAGGAAGCGCGCACGGGCTTCTGGCGAGGGAGCGGCAGCCGTCATGGCGGTGTCCTTCTGCGGTAGTGTTACTGTATAACAGATTATTGGAACTGGAGAATGGGCATGGCGGCAGGGCAGGGCAGCGCGGCGGGTGAGGCACCGGGGCAGCGCGAGCTGCCGGCGGACGTGCGGCATGCGCTGGAAGCCGCCGATGCCCGCTGCACCCGCGCGGGCGCGCAACTGACAGCGCTGCGGCGGCAGGTCCTTGCCCTGGTGCTGGAATCCGACCAGCCACTGGGGGCTTACGCGCTGCTCGACAAGCTGAAGGCGCAGCGGCCGGGGGCGGCGCCGCCCACCGTCTACCGCGCCCTGGACTTCCTGCTGGAGCAGGGGCTGATCCATAAGGTCGAGCGGCTGAACGCCTTCGTCAGCTGCGTCGAGGCCGGGCACGACCATGCCCGGCATGGCGGCCACCATCACCCGCACCAGTTCCTGATCTGCCGCGATTGCGGGCTGACGGTGGAGATCAGCGATCACGCCGTCTCCGATGCCGTGGCCGAGGCGGCGGCGAAAGCCGGCTTCACCGCCGTGCACGCCACCGTGGAGATCGAGGGCCGTTGCGCCGGTTGCACCGCCGCCCACCAGGGTTAGAGCGGGTCGCGCCCAGCCCTGGCCGGGCGGCAGAGCGGGTGGCGCGGGGCGTGCCGCGAGGCGGGGTTGTAATATCACCTGTTCCGGGCGGGCATCATGCCCGCCCGGGTCGTGGCCAGTGGCCCTATGGGCCGGGCTTGGCCTTATGTGTCTTCAGGTAGAACAGCAGCAGCGAACGGCCGGTGACCGTGTAGGTCTCGCCGATGTCGAAGGACGGGTCCTCATCCTCCTCCTCGCCGATGACGTTGGTGTCCAGCAGGCGGGTCCAGCTCACGCCGCCCTGGCTGTCGGGCAGGATGAATTCCACCGCATCGTGATGCGCGTTCAGGATGGTCAGCAGGGTGGCGTCATGCGCCGCGACGCGGATGCCGCTTTCCTGGCTGCGCCCGTCCAGCATCCGCCCGAGGCACTTGGTATTGGGGTCGTTCCAGTCCCCGGCGTCCATTTCCTCGCCCGAGGGCTTGAACCAGGACAATGCCTTGCCGCCGCTGGCCTCATGGAAGTCGCCGCTGAGGAAGCGACCGCGGCGCAGGATGGGGAAGCGGTCGCGCAGCCGGGCCAGGCGCTGGGTGAAGGCGACCAGCCGGTCGCCCTTGTCCTTCCAGTCCCAGTCCAGCCAGGAGATTTCGTTGTCCTGGCAATAGGCGTTGTTATTGCCCTGCTGTGTGCGGCCGAACTCGTCGCCCGCCAGCAGCATCGGCGTGCCCTGGGAGAGATAGAGCGTGCTCAGCAGGTTGCGGATCTGCCTCTCGCGCTGCTCGTTGATCTCCGGGTCGTCGGTCGGGCCCTCGACGCCGAAATTCATCGACAGGTTGTGCGAGTGGCCGTCGCGATTCTCCTCGCCATTCGCCTCGTTGTGCTTCTCGTTGTAGCTGACGAGATCATTGACGGTGAAGCCGTCATGCGCGGCCAGAAAGTTGACGCTGGCCCAGGGCTTGCGGCCATGGTGGTCGAACAGGTCGGCCGAGCCGGAGAGGCGCTTGCCGAGATCGGCCGCGGCACCTTCCTCGCCCACCCAGAAGCCCCGCACGGTATCGCGGAACTTGTCGTTCCACTCCGCCCAGCCTGGCGCGAAATTGCCGACCTGATAGCCGCCGGGGCCGATGTCCCAGGGCTCGGCGATCAACTTGACGTCGGCCAGCAGCGGGTCCTGGTTGCAGGCCTTCAGGAAGGCGGACTGGTCGTCGAAACCATGCGGTTCGCGCGCCAGGATGGTGCCGAGGTCGAAGCGAAAACCATCGACATGCATCTCGTTGACCCAGTAGCGCAGGCTGTCGGTGACCATCTGCAGCACGCGCGGGTGCGAGAGGTTGACGGTGTTCCCGGTGCCGGTGTCGTTGATGTAGTAGCGCTTCTGGTCCGGCAGCAGGCGGTAGTAGCTGGCGTTGTCGATTCCCTTGAAGGACAGCGTGGCGCCCCGCTCATTGCCCTCGGCCGTGTGGTTGTAGACCACGTCCATGATGACCTCGAGCCCGGCATCATGCAGGCGGGCCACCATTTCCTTGAACTCGGAGAAGGCGAAATCCGGAGTGCGCGCGTAGCGCCGCGCCGGCGCGAAAAAGCCGAGGGAATTATACCCCCAGTAATTCACCATCCCCTTGTCGATCAGGTAGTCGTCGTTCAGGAAGAAATGCACCGGCAGCAATTCGACCGAGGTGACGCCGAGCGACTTGATGTGCCTGATCACGTCGCGGTTGGCGAGGCCGGCATAGGTGCCCTGCTGGTCCTCGGGCACCAGCGGGTGGCGCTTGGTGATGCCCTTCACATGCGTCTCGTAGAAAATAGTCTTTTCCCACGGAATGCGCGGGCGGCGGTCGTTGCCCCAGGTGAAGGCGGGGTCGACCACGCGGCATTTCGGCATGAAGGCGGCGCTGTCGCGCTCATCGAAGGACAGGTCCTCGGCCTCGTGGCCGATGGTGTAGCCGAACAGCGCGGGATTCCATTGCAACTCGCCCACATGAGAGAGGGCGTAGGGGTCCAGCACCAGCTTGTTCGGGTTGAAGCGGTGGCCTTCCTCGGGCGCGTAGGGGCCATGGACGCGGTAGGCATAGACGGTGCCCGGCCGCGCGTCCGGCAGGAAGCCGTGGAATACCTCGCTGGTGTATTCCGGCAGCTCGATGCGTTCGAGCTCCGTCTCGCCCGAATTATCAAAGAGGCAGAGTTCGACCTTGGTAGCATTGGCCGAGAAGAGGGCGAAATTAACGCCGAGGCCCGTCCAGGTCGCACCCAACGGGTTAGGCCGCCCCTGCATGACGCGGGACGTATTGATCGAAGGAGGCACTGGGTCATCCCTGGCTGAGAGCGCTTCCCTAAAGCGTGAATCGCCGCATGAAGTTGCCGGGCGGCCACAGATTTTCCACGGATACACGGCCGCCGCGCCGCGCCGGGAATGAGCGGCAGGCCGGCCCGGGCATCCGGGCTATGCCGGAAAACGCGACAAGTCCGGTTCGGAAGATGTCAGCCACTCGCCCAGGCGGCCTCGGCCTGTCTGCCCAGGCCCGCCTCACCCTGGCCGTGGCGGTGGAGCGCCAGGCCGACCTGCGCGGCGCCGCCATCGTGTTCTGCAAGCGCGGGACATGCGAATTGCTGCGCCCGGCACCCGTCGGCGCCGGGTCGCGCCCCGTCGTGGTCTTCGAGGTCACCGCCGGCCCGCCTAGCCCTACGCCGCGCGCCGTCTCGCCGGCCCGTAAGAGCAAGATCGGGTGGGAATTGTTCCAACTCGGTCTGAATTGCGGCGGCACCGCGCTCTTCGCGGCCGGCACGGTGTTCTTCAGCGCGGCGGCGGCGCCCACGGGCGGGCTTTCCAGCGTGGCCGCCTATGCCAGCGGTGCGGCCACCGTGGCGGGTGCAGTGCACGGTCTCGGGCTACCGCGTTTATAACGAATGGACAGACAAGGGGCCGCGCAACGACGAGCTGGACGCCTCGCCGGTCTACCAGAAATCCATGCTGGTACTGGATGTCGTGGGGCTGGCCGGGGCCG
>JAQGHX010000082.1 GCA_028288745.1 Roseomonas sp.
CCGGCGTTGTGCCCGGCGTTGTGCCCGGCGTTGTGCCCGGCGTTGTGCCCGGCGTTGTGCCCGGAGAGGGCGCCGCCGGCCGCGCTACTCCACCCAGAGCCCCCGCTTCTTGTGCCAGTCCTCGATCGATTCGGCCGGATACTCGTCGAAGCACGCGTCGCGGGGCCCGATGGAAGGCTCCACCCAGGGCGCCTTGAACCGCAGCATCAGGTGGACCTTTTCCTCCGCCACCGGCAGCGGGGTATCGATGGCCGAGGCGAAGGGGTGCACCAGCCCGGGCCAGGCAGGGTCGGCCATCCAGAGGGTGCTGGCGCAGCGGGGGCAGAAATGGCGGCGGCCGCTGCTGGTCTCGCACTGGCCGTTATCGCCGCACAGCTCCGCCCGGTAGGTGGCGGTGCGGCCATCCACCGCCAGGGTCTCCGCGTCGCCCATGATGTTGATGGCATAGCCACCGCCGCCCGCCGTCTTGCGGCAGATGCTGCAGTAGCAGCGCTGATAAGGCACCGGGGTGTGGCTTCGCACCGTGAAGCGCACGTCCCCGCAGCGGCAGGAACCTTCGAGGGTGAGAGGCATGGCGGGCGGGGTCCTCCGGCACCGGGTGTCACGGGTGTTTCAACGCGGCAGGCGGGGGCCCCGTTCCCCCTTGCCGGAATGGCCCGCGCTGCCTAAACCTCGGGCGAGATGATGACGCAGTAAAGGGACGTCCATGGCCGAGGTTCAGCACGAGATCGACTTCGTGGAAGTCAAGGCGGAGGACATTATCGGGGCCCGCACCCAGGGCTGGGGCGCCTTCACCAAGGCCACCACCTGGACCATCGTGGCGGTCGCGGTGCTGTTGCTGGTCCTGAATGCCTGTGTCGCCTGAGACCCACCCGCCCGCGCGGGCATGAAAAAGGGCGGCCTCCTCGCGGGGGCCGCCCTTTTTCATGGGCGGGCGCCACCGGGTGACCCCCGGCGGCGCCTGCCGCCGGCCTCAGCCGACGATTTCGGTGCCGGCGAAGAAGAAGCCGATCTCGCGGGCGGCCGCCTCGGCGCCGTCGGAACCATGCACGCTGTTCGCCTCGATGCTTTCGGCGAATTCCTTCCGGATGGTGCCGGCATCGGCGTTGGCGGGGTTCGTCGCGCCCATGATCTCACGGTTGGCGGCGATAGCGTTCTCGCCTTCCAGCACCTGCACGACCACCGGGCCGCTGGTCATGAAGGCGACCAGGTCGTTGTAGAAGGGGCGCGCCTTGTGCTCGGCATAGAAGGCGCCGGCCTGGGCCTGGGAGAGCTGCATGCGCTTCTGCGCGACGATGCGCAGGCCGCGCTCCTCGAACTTGGCGTTGATCTTGCCGGTCAGGTTCCGGCGGGTCGCATCGGGCTTCAGGATGGAAAGTGTGCGCTCGGCCATGGAAAGACCTCCTTGTGGAAACGATAAGCAAATCAGCGCCGCCGGATAAGCGGGGTTGCCGCCGGGCGCAAGGGGCGGCGGCGTGACAGCCAGACGGGGGCTTGGCAACTCCCGCCACCCCCGGCGCTTAAACCCGCACCCGCTTCCAAAGGAACCCGCCTATGCGGCGCCGGCCGATCTCCCTGCTGGTCTTTTCCGTGACACTTCTGCTGCTGCTCTGGCTGGTGCCCGACGTGCTGCTGCTGATTTTCGCGGGCGTGCTGCTGGCCGTGTTCCTGCGGGGGGGTGGCGACCTGATCGGGCTTCGCTTCGGAATGTCGGGGCCCAAACGGGTGCTGCTGTTCACCCTGCTGGTGGTGGTCGTCTTCGCCGGGCTCGGCTGGATGGCCGCGGCGCCGCTGGCCGAGCAAATGAGCCAGCTCTGGCAGCAGGTGCCGCGCGTGGTGCAGCAGGTCACGCAGCGCCTGTCCTCCTACAGCTGGGGCCAGGAACTGCTGGAACGCGCGAAACCCGAGAACCTCTCGATGCCCAGTGGCGGCGGCAGCGGCGCCTTCGCGGTGCTGGGCACCACCTTCGGCGCGCTGGGCAACTTCGTCCTCCTGATCTTCCTGGGCCTGTATTTCGCGATGGACCCGGGCCTGTACCGGCGCGGCATCGAGTTCCTGCTCGCCCCCTCGCTGCGCCTCAAGGCCTCTGCGTCCTGCGAGGAAGCCGGTGAGACCCTGCGCGGCTGGCTGGGCGGGCAGATGATCTCGATGGCGGTGGTGGGCGTGCTGACCACGCTGGGCCTGTGGCTGCTGGGCGTGCCGCTGGCACCATTGCTCGGCCTGATCGCGGCGCTGATGGCCTTCATCCCGAATATCGGGCCGGTGCTGGCGGCGGTGCCCGCGGTACTGCTGGGGCTGGAATCGGGCCTGTCCGGCGCGCTCTCCGTCATCGGCGTCTACCTGGCGGTGCAGACGGTGGAGAGCTACCTGATCACCCCCTATGTCCAGAAACGCAGCGTGGACCTGCCGCCGGCCCTGACCATCGTGGTGCAGGTGGCCATGGGCACGCTCTATGGAATCATGGGGCTGGCTCTGGCCACGCCCTTCGCGGCCCTGCTGCTGATGCTGACCCGGAGACTCTATGTGGAGGATTATCTGGGGGCGGAGCCACCGGAGGAACGGCGGGTGCTGCTGCGCTGAGACAGCGGGCGCGGCCGGGGCGCCGCCGGTGGACCTGCTGGCGGCGCTGGTCTCGGTCAGCGCAGCGGACGCGGCCGGGGCCGCCCCCGAACCCCGCCGCCGGTTTTAGATTTAGATCCGGTCTTAGATTTAGATAACGGGTGTGTGGCTGCGGCGCAGGGGCTTGGTCCCGGCAGGTCGCCCACTCGGCTGCTTCTTAAGAAGCTCGCGACGTACCCTGTGCCATTGTCGGAGACCCGGGCCGGGGATGCGGCTTCCACCCGGCGGGCGCGGCGCCACTTTGGCCCTCGCCAGAAGCCTGGTTCAGACCAGCCCCTGCCGCATCCGTTCGCATTCCTCGGGCGGGGTCGCGCCGCGCGCCACGCTCAGCAGCAGGCGGCGCAGCCAGGCATGGCCCTGATCGGCCTCGAACCTGCGGTGGAAGATCAGCGAGAGCCGGGTGTGCTTCGTCTCCACCGGGCAAGGGCGGATGACCAGCCCGTGGGCCGCCGTCAGTTGCCGTGCCAACCGGGCGGAGAGCGCCATGACCATGTCCGTGCGCATCAGGATGGACGGCACGCCGGAGAGATGCGCCACCACGGCGCCCAGGCGGCGGGGGAAGCCGGCCTCGCGCATCGGCTGGTCCAGCGCCCCGTCGCGGGAGCCGTTGGGCGAATGCAGCAGGTGCGGCCACTGGCTGAAGCGCTCCACGTTCATCTCGCCTTCCGCCAGCGGGTGGCCGGGGCGCATCAGCACCAGGAAGGCCTCGGGCAGCAGGCGCAGCCGGGTATAGAGCGCGGGCGGCTCGGCCAGCATACCCAGCACCATCTGCGCCTCGTCCTGTTCCAGCAGCGCCATGGCGTTCACGCGGTCGGCATGGCGGATGGCCAGCAGGCAGCCCGGTGCCTCCACCGCCATATGGGCCAGCAGCGGCGGGGCCAGCACGGCCTCGGCATATTCCGAGAAGCCGGCCGTGAAGACCCGGTCGGAGGAAGCGGGGTCGAAAGGGGCGTGGGCGGCCAGGGTCTCGCGCAGCCGGTCCAGCACCTCGGCCACCGGCTGGGTGAGGGAGAGGGCGAGTTCGGTGGGCTCCACGCCACCCGGGCGGCGCAGGAACAACTCGTCGTTCAGGGCCACGCGCAGGCGGGTGAGGGCGTTGGAGACGGCGGGCTGGGACAGGTGCAGCCGCTGCGCCGCGCGCGTGACGTGGCGCTCGCGCGCCACCGCGTCGAACACCCGCAGCAGATTCAGGTCGAGGGTGGAGAGGTCCGCCATTGATGGCGCTGATGATGACCGTTTCCGGACAGTGTTGAAAGGGACGGCGGCGGGCGCGGTATCGCCGGGGCAACAGCGGCCGGCCCAGGCCGCTTCCGGGAATGCGCGGGTCGTTCGGGCGGTCTTCCCGCCATCGGACGGGCGGGACCCTGGCTTGGCTGGGCTGGGCTGATCGAGGCGGGCGGGGCTGCGGGGCCGTGGCATGATATCCACCGCCGGCGCGCCGCCGCTCGGCAGCCGGGGCGGAACCGTCTAGGATGCGCGGCTGAAGAGGGAGAAGCACACCATGGACCAAGTGCCCGGCGCGCTCATCGTCGTCGTCATCCTGCTCGGGCTCGTGGTGCTCACCGCCTTCAAGGGCATCCGCACCGTCTCCCAGGGGGAGAACTGGACCGTCGAACGCTTCGGCGCCTTCACCCGCGTGCTGCAGCCCGGACTGAATTTCATCGTCCCCTTCATCGACACCATCGGCCACCGCGTGAACGTGCAGGAGACCGTGCTCGACATCCCCGAGCAGGCGGTCATCACCCGCGACAACGCCAATGTCTCGGTCGATGGCGTGGTCTATTACCGTGTCATGGACCCCGAGAAAGCGGCCTATCAGGTGCAGAACCTGACCCAGGCGCTGACCGCGCTGGCCATGACCAATATCCGCGCCATCATCGGCGAGATGGATCTCGATGCCGCGCTGTCGTCGCGCGACAAGATCAACACGCACCTGCTCTCGGTGCTGGACGGCGCCACCGACCCCTGGGGGGCCAAGGTGACGCGCGTGGAGATCCGCAAGATCGAGCCACCGGCCAATCTCGTCGCCGCCATGAACACGCAGATGATGGCCGAGCGTGAGCGCCGCGCCGTGGTGATGCGCGCCCAGGGCGACCGCGAGGCCGCCGTGATGCGCGCCGAGGGCGCCAAGGCCGCCCAGGTGCTGGAGGCCGAGGGCCGCCTGGAAGCCGCCAGCCGCGACGCCGAGGCCCGCGAACGCCTGGCCCAGGCCGAGGCCGAGGCAACCCGTGTGGTGGCCGCCGCCGCGCGCGACGGCGGCACCGCCGCGCTGAACTATTTCGTGGCCGAGCGCTATATCGCCGCCTTCGGCAAGCTGGCGGGCAATCCATCCTCCAAGCTGGTGGTGGTGCCGATGGAAGCCGCGGGCATCGCCGGCGGCATCACGGCCGCGATGGAGATGTTCCGCAACGTCTCCGGCGCCCCGCCCGCGTCTGTCCCGCCGGCCCGCGCCGGGTCCGTGCCGCCCACCGCCGTGCGGGACTAAGCGATGGAGCCCTGGGTCATCTGGGTCGGCCTCGGCCTGCTGGCGATGGCGGCCGAGTTGTTGGCGCCGGGCGTCTTCCTGGTCTGGGTGGGCGCGGCCGCCGTGCTCACCGGGCTGGTGCTGCTGGCCTTCGCGCCCTCCCTCACCGTCACGGTGCTGGTCTTTATCCTGCTGCTGGGGCTGGGCATCGGGCTGTCGCTGCGGGTGTTCCGCGCCGGCGGGCGGGCCGGCACCCTGAATACCCCGGCTTCCGGGCTGGTGGGCCGGGCCGGCGTGCTGCTGGCGGCCGAGGGCACCGCCGGCCGCGCGCGCATCGGCGATTCCGACTGGCCAGTGCGCCTCGCCGCTGAGGCCGCCCCCGGCGCCCGCGTCGTCGTGGTGGCGGTGGAGGGCATGACGCTGCTGGTGCGGGCGGAAGGCTGAGGGAAGGCCGGGAGGCTCCCGGCAAGCCATCCGCCGGCGGCGCAAAAAAGGACGGGCGCGCCGGGAATTCCGCGGCCCGGCCCTGCCTTGCCTTGCCACCCCTCTGGGCTCGGGGCATTTTCCGCCCCTCTCTTTGTCCCGGCCGCATGGCCGTGCTGCTGTGAAGGACTGATCATGCGCGTCAAGGACGTAAAGAAGGTCGTGCTGGCCTATTCCGGCGGGCTGGATACCTCCGTCATCCTGAAGTGGCTCCAGACCACCTATGCCTGCGAGGTGGTGACCTTCACCGCCGATCTCGGCCAGGGCGAGGAACTCGGCCCGGCCCGCGACAAGGCGCTGCTGCTGGGCATCAAGCCCGAGAATATTTTCGTGGATGACCTGCGGGAAGAGTTTACGCGGGATTTCGTCTTCCCGATGTTCCGCGCCAATGCGCTGTATGAGGGCCAGTACCTGCTGGGCACCTCCATCGCGCGCCCGCTGATCGCCAAGCGACAAATCGAAATCGCGGAAATGGTCGGCGCCGACGCGGTGTCCCATGGCGCGACCGGCAAGGGCAACGACCAGGTCCGGTTCGAGATCGGCTACTACGCGCTGAAGCCGGATGTGAAGGTCATCGCCCCCTGGCGCGAATGGGACCTGACCAGCCGCACCCGCCTGCTGGAATTCGCCGAGGCGAACCAGATTCCCATCGCCAAGGACAAGCGCGGCGAGGCGCCCTTCTCGGTCGATGCCAACCTGCTGCATTCCTCCTCCGAGGGTAAGATCCTGGAGGAGCCCTGGGACGAGCCGCCGGAGATCGTCTGGCAGCGCACCATCCGCCCCGAGGACGCGCCCGATGTCGCGACCGAGATCACCATCGAGTTCGAGCGCGGCGACGCGGTCGGCATCAATGGCGAGCGCCTTTCGCCAGCCACGCTGCTGACCAAGCTGAACGCGCTGGGCCGCGCCAATGGCATCGGCCGGCTGGACCTGGTGGAGAACCGCTTCGTCGGCATGAAGTCGCGCGGCTGCTACGAAACCCCGGGCGGCACCATCCTGTATGTGGCCCACCGCGCGATCGAGAGCATCACGCTGGACCGCGAGGTGGCGCATCTCAAGGACAGCCTGATGCCGCGCTACGCGGAGCTGATCTATAACGGCTTTTGGTTCGCGCCCGAGCGCCGCATGATCCAGGAAATGGTCGATGCCAGCCAGGCGAGCGTCAGCGGCACCGTCCGCCTGAAGCTCTACAAGGGCAATACCATCGTGACAGGCCGGCAGTCGCCGAACAGCCTCTACTCGATGAAGCACGTCACCTTCGAGGATGACCAGGGCGCCTACGACCAGACCGATGCCGCCGGCTTCATCAAGCTGAACGCGCTGCGGCTGCGGCTGGGGGCGATGGCGGGGCGGAAGGGCGGTACGCTCTGATAACAGGAAGGCTGGGGAAGGAATTCCCCAGGCCCCCTTCTTTTTTCCGACTCATGAGGGCTGGGGGGAAATTAACCCCCCGGCCTCACTTTCCAAGCTGACGCCAGGGCTGGGCCGGCCGGGGCCAGCGCGGCGGCGATATCCACCCCCGCGGCCAGGTGCTCCAGCAGGGCCCGCACCCGGCGGGGCAGGCCGGCGCCGCCCATGAACAGCATATGCGCCTCCTCCCGGTCGCCCGGGTTGAAGGCTTCCAGCAGCGGCACCAGCCGGCCGGCCGCGATATCCCGCGCCACATGGAACAGCCCCAGCCGGGCGATGCCGGCGCCGCCCAGCACCAGGTGCCGCGCCGTTTCCCCGCTATCCACGAAGGCACTGCCGGGTGGGGCCACTTCCCAAAGCCGCTCGCCATCCCGGAAGAGCCAGCCACCGCCACGGCGGAAGGTGAAGCGCAGACACCGGTGGGCCGAAAGCTCCTCCGGGTGGCGGGGCGCGCCGTGACGATCGAGATAGGCGGGGGAGGCCACCACCACGCGCGGGCTCTCGCCCAGCTTGCGCGCCGTCAGCGCGCTGTCCGGCAGCGGGCCGACACGGATGGCGATGTCCACATCCCCGCCGATCAGGTCCACCATCGAATCCGACAGGCCGATCTCGACCGAGACCGCCGGGTGCCGTTCCAGGAAATCCGGGATCAGCGGCAGGATGAACAGGTTGCCGAAGGCCATCGAGGCATTCAGCCCGATGCGGCCCTGCAGCGTGTCGGGCTCGGCCACCGCGCGTTCCGCCGCCTCCATCTCCGCCAGGATGCGCAGGCAGGCGGCGTGGTAGGCGGTGCCCTCGGCCGTCAGGGCCAGGGCGCGGGTGGAACGCGCCAGCAGCCGCCCGCCCAGCCGCGCCTCCAGCCGGCTGACTGTCTTGCTGATGGCCGAGGGCGACAGGCCCATGGCCCGCGCCGCTCCCGCCAGGCTGCCCTGCCGCACGATGGCACAGAAGGCCTGCATCTCGCCCAGCCGGTCCATGCCGCCCTCCATTCGTGACGCCCGGTCACGGGTGCGATGACCACACCCTTCCTAGTTGCGCGGCCACGGCACGTCCATCTGATGCGGCAAGGGCCCCGCCCGGGGCCACGCCAACAAGGGATTCCTCAGTGAATATCTTCCTCACGGGTGCCAGCGGCTTCATCGGCGGTTCCATCGCCGCCCGGCTCGTCGCCGCCGGCCACAGCGTGCGCGGGCTGATCCGCGACCCCGCCAAGGCGGCGGGCCTGCTCGCGCTGGGCATCGAGCCGGTGCAGGGCAGCCTCTCCGACCTCGGCCTGCTGCGCGCCGAGGCCGCCCGCGCCGATGCCGTGGTCAATGCCGCGAGCAGCGACAACCGCCCCGCCATCGAGGCCCTGGTGGGTGCCCTGTCCGGCACCGGCAAGATCCTGGTCCATACCAGCGGGTCCAGCATCGTCGGCGACGAGGCGATGGGCGAACCCTCCGACCGCATCTTCTCCGACGACACGCCGGTGGTGCCGGAGCCCGACAAGGTGGCCCGCGTTGAGCTGGACCGGTTTATCCTCGGCGCCAGCGGAATACGGGCGGTGGTGCTGTGCAACACTCTCATCTACGGCCATGCACTGGGGCTGCCGGCCCATAGCGTGCAATTGCCCCGCCTGGTGAAGCAGGCCCGCAAGAGCGGCACCGCCCGCTATATCGGCCGTGGCCTGAACCGCTGGTCCACCGTGCATATCGCCGATGTCGCCGACCTGTACCTGCTGGCACTGGAGAACGAGACGGCGCGCGGCTTCTACTTCGTCGAGAGCGGCGAAAGCGCCTTCCGAGACATGGTCCAGGCCATCGCCGACGCGCTGAATCTGGGCGAGGCGCAGTCCTGGCCCGCCGAGGCGGCGATGGCGGAATGGGGGCGCGAGATGGCGGTCTTCGCGCTTGGCTCCAACAGCCGGGTGCGGGGCCCCGGTGCCCGGGCGCTGGGCTGGGCGCCGAAACATGCCTCGGCCGAAAGCTGGGCACGGGAGGAACTGCTGAAGGGGCCGTTGCCGGAGTGAAGGCAAAGGCCGGCGAAGGAATTCGCTGGTCCCCTTCTTTTATTTAAACAAACGAAATCAGCCCACGGGCGCCTGATTCGAAGAAAAAAGATGGGGCCCGGGGGAATTCCTTCCCCCGCCCTTCAACAAAAACCGCGGTACAGCCCAAGGGGCCATGCCGCGGTGATTGCTTTGACGCGGGAGCACCCCCACGCCGGTCTGGTGGATCAGGCCGCGCTCTTCAGCGCCGCCGCCTTCACGTCCTCGCTGGCGCCGCTCGCGAAGGTCTCGAAGTTCTTCACGAACAGGCCCACGAGGTTCTTCGCGGTGCGGTCATAGGCGTCCTTGTCCGCCCAGGCATCGCGCGGGTTCAGCACCTCGGCCGGCACGCCCGGCACGTTCTGCGGCACGGCGAGGCCAAAGAACGGGTCGGTCGCGAATTCAGCCTGGGCCAGCGAGCCGTCCAGCGCGGCGCGCAGCAGGGCGCGGGTGTGCTTGATGCTCATGCGGTGGCCCGTGCCATAGCTGCCGCCGGTCCAGCCCGTGTTCACCAGCCAGACCTGGGCACCATGCTTGCCGATCAGCTCGGCCAGCATCTTGCCGTAGACTTCCGGGTGGCGCGGCAGGAACGGGGCGCCGAAGCAGGTGGAGAAAGTGGCCTGCGGCTCCTTGCCCAACCCCTTCTCGGTGCCCGCCACCTTCGCGGTATAGCCGGAGAGGAAGTGGTACATCGCCTGCGCCGGGGTCAGCCTGGCGATCGGCGGCAGCACGCCGAAGGCATCGGCCGTCAGCATCACCACGTTCTTCGGCAGGCCCGCGACGCCGCCCGGGGCGGTGTTGGGGATGAACTCGATCGGGTAGCAGGACCGGGTGTTTTCCGTAAGGCTGCCGTCGTTCAGGTCGAGGTTGCCGTGCTCATCCGCGACGACGTTCTCAAGAACCGCGCCGAAACGATGAGAAGCGTTCCAGATCTGCGGCTCGGCCTCCTGGCTGAGCTTGATGACCTTGGCGTAGCAGCCGCCCTCGAAGTTGAAAACGCCCTTGTCAGACCAGCCATGCTCGTCATCGCCAATCAGCGCGCGCTCGGGGTCGGAGGACAGGGTGGTCTTGCCGGTGCCGGACAGGCCGAAGAACAGCGCGGTATCGCCGTCGCGGCCCGCATTGGCGCTGCAATGCATCGGCAGCACGCCCTGCGCCGGCAGCAGCCAGTTCATGACGGTGAAGATGCTCTTTTTGATCTCGCCGGCGTAGCTGGTGCCGGCGATGGCGATGATCTTCTTGGCGAAGGACAGCGCGATCAGTGTGGTGGAACCCTCGCGGCCGCCATCGGCCGCCGGGTCCGCTTCCATCTCGGGCGCGTGCAGGATGGTGTAGTCGGGCACGAAGCCCGCCAGATCTTCGCTTGCGGGGCGGATGAACATGTTGCGGGCGAACAGGGCGTGCCAGGCATTGGTCGTCACCAGCCGCACCTTGATGCGGTAGGCCGGGTCGGCGCCGGCATAGAGGTCCTGGGTGAACAGTTCCTGCTGGCTGCCCAGGTACTTGCGCACGCGGGCGGTGAAGGCGTCGAACTTCTCGGGCGCCAGCTTGCGGTTGACCTTGCCCCACCAGATCTCGTTGGTCACTTCCGGGTCGTCGGCCACGAACTTGTCGGCGACGGAACGGCCGGTATGCACGCCGGTCACGCCGATGAAGGCACCGTCTGCGGAGAGCTTGCCCTCGCCGCGCCGCAGCGCGTGGGCATAGAGGCCATTGGCGGCCAGGTTGGCATACAGGGGGGCGCTGGTGGTGACACCGGTGCCGGCGAGCGCGGCGGGGGCCGCGTTGTTCGACGCTGTCATTGCAGGCTCGTCTCCGTCAGGCGCTTATCCTCCGGCGGAGGTCCGCGGGGCAGTAGCCATGGAATTGTCCCTTGCTCCATCTCTCACCTGGAAGGGACCAGGAAGCCTTAGGACGCCGGCTGGCGGCGCGTCAATGTAAGCTTGCCGGGCCGGGCGCCGCGCCACGCTTATGCTGCGCCGCGTCAGAAGCGGACAGCGCATTTCCATCCGCCGCCAAACTGCCTTATGCCCCATTGTGTTCCGTATCCGGCCCGGCTCGCGCCATAATCGGCTGCCGTATCCGCCGGGCAGAACCGGACCATCCGCCCAAGACCCGCCTGCTGGGGAGCCACGCCCGCCATGCCCGCCACGATTGCCCTGGTCGATGACGACCGCAACATCCTCACCTCCGTCTCCATGACGTTGGAGCAGGAAGGCTTCCAGGTGCGCACCTATACCGATGGCGAGAGCGCGCTGCAGGGCCTGCTGGCCCGCCCCGCCGACCTCGCCGTGCTGGATATCAAGATGCCCCGCATGGACGGGATGGAACTGCTGCAACGGCTGCGCCAGCGTTCCTCCATGCCGGTCATCTTCCTGACCAGCAAGGACGAGGAACTGGACCAGTTGATGGGCCTGCGCCTGGGCGCCGACGACTACATCACCAAGCCCTTCAGCCAGCGCCTGCTGCTGGAACGCATCCGCGCCCTGCTGCGCCGCAACGAGGCCGGCCGGGCCGAGGGCAGCGGCGCGCCGCCTTCCGGCGTCATCTCGCGCGGGGACCTTGTGCTGGACGAGACCAAGCACACCTGCAACTGGAAGGGCCAGCAGGTGCAACTGACGGTCACCGAGTTCCTGCTGGTCAAGGCCCTCGCCCAGCGCCCCGGCATGGTCAAGAACCGCGACCAACTGATCGACAGCGCCTATGGCGAGAACATCTATGTCGATGACCGCACCATCGACAGCCATGTGAAGCGGGTGCGCAAGAAGTTCCGCCAGGTGGATGACGACTTCAACATGATCGAGACGCTCTACGGCATTGGCTACCGCTACAAGGAAGCCTGAGGCCCGCCATGCCCGACGCCAGCGGTCCCGCGATCCCGCCACAGGCCCTGCCCCAGGGCGCCCGCGCGCCGCGCGAGCGCCGCCGCGTCTCGCCGCTGCTGCGCCGCATCCTGCTGGTCAACATGGTGGCGCCCGCGCTGCTGGCGGCATCCCTGCTCTACCTTGACCAGTACCAGACCGGCCTGCTCTCCGCCGAGGTGGAGAGCCTGCGCACCCAGGCCCGCATCTACGCCGCCGGCATCGCCGAGGCCGCGGTGCGGCTGCAGGACGACCGCGCCGTGCTGGTGCCCGACACCGCCCGCCCCCTGCTGCGCCGGCTGGTGGAACCCTCCGCCAACACGCAGGCAAAACTGTTCGACACCTCCGGCCTGCTGGTGGCCGACAGCCGCGTGCGCGAGGGCCAGGGCGGCGCCATCATCACCGAGCCGCTGACGCCCCCCGAGGCGCGCGGCCTCTTCGCCGGCGGGGTGGGGCGGTTCTACGACCGGCTGCTGACGGTGCTGCCGCGTTCGCTGTTCGGCGCCCGGCGCGGCGACGACATCTATGTGGACGTGGCGCCCGACGCGCCCAGCTTCGACTGGCAGCCCGAACTGGGGCCGGACCGGCGGGAGGAATTGCGGCTGGCGCTGGAAGGCGGCGTCCGCCCCTATATCCGGCGTACCCGCGAGGGCCGGCTGCTGGTCTCCGTGGCCGAGCCCGCCCGGCGCGGCAGCCAGAATGTCGGCATCATGCTGCTGACGCGCGAGGCGCGGCAGGTGGACCAGCGCCTGCTGGAAATCCGCACCTCCGTGCTCGGCCTGTTCCTGCTGGCGCTGCTGATGACGGTGGCCACCTCGCTCTATCTCTCCCGCACCATCGCCTCGCCCATCCTGGCGCTGGCGGGGGCGGCGGCGGCGATGCGCCAGGGCAAGGGCCGCGCCGGCTCGGTACCCACCGCGCTGCTGGCCCGCACCGACGAAATCGGCATCCTGGCGCGCGACCTGCAAGGCTCCGCCACCGCGCTCTGGGCCCGCATCGACCAGAACGAGCGTTTCGCCGCCGATGTGGCGCATGAGCTGCGCAACCCGCTGACCAGCGTGCGCAGCGCGCTGGAGACCCTGCTGCGCGTGGAAAAGCCCGAGCAGCAGAAACGCCTGCTCTCCATCATCGCCGAGGATGCGGTGCGGATGGACCGGCTGATCGGCGATATCGCCGACAGTTCCCGCGTTGATGCCGAACTCTCCCGCACGGTGTCGGAGCCGGTGGACGTGGCGCCGATCCTCTCTGCCCTCGTGGAACTGCACAACACCACGCGCGACGAGGACGAGGACCCGACCATGGTGCTGGACGCGGCACCCGTGCCCCTGGTGGTGCGCGGCGTGGAAGGGCGACTGGTGCAGGTGTTCCGCAACCTGCTGGGCAATGCGGTGTCCTTCTCGCCGGAACTCGGCACCGTCTGGGTGCGGGCGCGGCAGACCGGCGCGATGATGGAATTCACCATCGAGGACGAAGGCCCCGGCATCCCCGAAGCCAGGCTGGAAGGTATTTTCGACCGGTTCTACACGGAGCGCCCCACCGCCGAACGCTTCGGCCAGCATTCCGGCCTGGGGCTTTCGATCAGCCGCCAGATCGTCGAGGGCCTGGGCGGGCGGATCAGCGCCGAGAACCGCCGCGACGAATCCGGCAAGGTGGTCGGCGCCCGCTTCGTGGTGCGGATGCCGGTGGGTTAGGCCCCCGGCCAGGGTGAGGCCCGGCCTTTTTCCTGCTTCCGGATACGCGGCGGCGGGGAAATCGCCACCCCCGCTTCGCGTATCGCGCCGGCCTGGGATAGCATCGCCCCACAGACAGGGGAGGGGCCGTTGCGCGCCAGTTTCGTCGATGCCGGAAGCCAGTTGGCCGAGGTCATGCAGCGCCTGCGCCGCGCGGGCGACCCGGAGGTCAGCATCAACCGCGACCCCGATGTGAAGCCCGAGGCGCTTCCCGGGGTGCTGGCCGGGCACGAGATCGCCATCATCGACCACACCGCCCTGCCGGCCGCCATCGCGAAGCGGATTCCGGGGCTGAAGCATGTCGTGTTCCTCGGCACCGGCGCGCGCAGCTACATGAACCCGGAGGAACTCGCGGCCGAATGCGGCATCGAGGTGCATATCATCAAGGGCTATGGCGATACCGCCGTGGCCGAGATGGCCTTCGCCCTGATGTGGGCCGCCGCCAAGGGCCTGGCCCGCATGGATGGCGGTATGCGCGCCGGCCGCTGGCTGCGCACCGAGGGCATGGAACTGACCGGCAAGACCGTGGGCCTGCTGGGCTTCGGCGGGATCGCCGCCGAAATGGCGCGGCTCTGCGCCGGCGCGGGCATGACGGTGCTGGCCTGGAACCGTTCCCCCAAATCCCACCCGGGAGTGGAGTTCGTCACCCTCGACCGGCTGCTGGCGGAGAGCCATGTCCTCTCGGTCCACCTGCTGCTGAATGACGCGACGCGCGGTTTCCTGGACGCGGAGAAGCTGGCGAAGCTGCGCCCCGGCGCGGTGCTGGTGAACACGGCGCGCGGCGCGGTGGTGGATGAGGCGGCGATGGTGGCGGCGCTGCGCTCCGGTGCCCTGGGCCACGCGGCGCTGGACGTGTTCGATATCGAGCCGATGCCGGAAGGCCATGTGCTGACGACGCTGGAGAATGTCACCCTGTCCGCCCATTCCGCCTTCCGCACGCCGGAAGCGGCCGACAACCTGATCGGGGCGGCGCTGGAGCATTGCCGGCGGATCGCGGCGGCCTGAGGCGGCGGGGCGGGGGCGGAGCGGCGCCGGCTGGTGCGGAACTCTTCCGCCCCCGGCTGGCAGCCCTGGCGGCCGGATGCCACGCCGGGCCGGCGATCCGCGGCCCCAGGCCATGCGGCGCGGCAGGCGGCCTTTCACCCTCGGCCGCCGCCGGCGGCGTGGCGCGGGGCGGCGTTTCCACCCGCCGCGGCACCTGGAGCGGGTTCCGTTCGCAGGGGCTTACTCCACCTGCTCCAGCCTGGTGTTTTTCGCGTGATTCACGCCTTGCGGTGATTCAACCTGAAGCCATCACGCTCTATGGCGGCACAGCCCCTTTGGCCCCGGCCCGGCTTGTGGCAAGAACCCCCCACCAGATGCGGACGTGGCGGAACGGTAGACGCAGCAGACTTAAAATCTGGTTCCCCCCGGGGAGTGCGGGTTCGAATCCCGCCGTCCGCAGGCCCTCACCGCCGCGCCTCGATGATCAGCCCGGCCGAGGGCGCGATGTGCCGCCCCACGATCACCGGCATGTGCGGGGTCTCGGCCGGGCGTGTCAGCGGCCAGCGGTCCCGGGCATCGGCCTAGAGCTTGATCGCTTCAGCTAGGATCACCGCAAAGCGCGAATCACGCGAAAAACAACAGGCTGGAGCAGGTGGAGTAAGCCCCTGCGAACGGAACCTGCTCTAGGGCGGCTGGTCGATGAACTGGTCCAGCAGCCCGACCCCGGTGCTGAAATCCACCGGGCGCATCCGGTGCCCGGGAAGCCGGCATCGGCTCCTGACCCACGGCGAAGCCCAGGGCGTGCCTGCCGGCGGAGAGGCCGGCCCATTCCGGCTGCTCCGACAGGACGATGCCGGGGCCGGCGGCGTAGCATTGCCGCGCCAGCATGGCGCTCAGCACCTTGTTGTTCCAGGCATTGACCTGCGTGGCGCTACCGGGCTGCGGCTGCCTTCGCTCCCACCGGCCGAACACGCCGCCTACCCATCCAGCCGGATGCCAAGCTCGCGGATCAGCGGGCGCCATACCGCGTTCTCCTGCGCCACGAAGGCGTCGAGTTCGGCGGGTGTGCGGGCCGCGCGCTCGATGCCGAGGGCTTCCATGCGCTCCCGCATGCCGGGCGAGGCGACGGCGCCGTTCAGCTCCGCGTTCAGGCGGGCGATGATGGCGGCGGGGGTGCCGGCGGGCGCGGACATCGCCTGCCAGCCGAAGGCCACCGCCTGCGGAATTCCCAGCTCGGCCGCCGTCGGCACGGCGGGGGCCTGGGTGGAGCGGCTTTCCGACAGCACCACCAGCCCCTTCACGCGGCCGTCGCGCAGGAAGGGAATGCCGGTGGCGCAGTCGATCAGCACGCTGTCGACGATGCCGGCCAGCAGGTCCTGCATGGCGGTGGGTCCACCGCGATAGGGCACGTGAATGGCCTCGAACCCGGCGCGGCGCTTCAGCATCTCCATGGCCAGATGATGCGGCGAGGCGACGGCGGGGGAGCCGTAGGTCGGCGCCCGGGTCTTCGAGGCGGCGATATATTCGGCCAGGGTGCCGGCCGGGCTTTCGGCCCGCACCACAAGAAAGAGCGGGAAGCGGCCGATGAAGCCCACGCCCGTCAGGTCACGGTCGGGGTCGTAGGGCAGGCGGGCGTAGAGGGCGGGGTTGTAGACCAGGTTGCCGTTATCGGCATGGAGCAGGGTATAGCCATCGGGCGCGCTGCGGGCCACGGTCTCGCTGGCCAGGACGGCGCCGCCGCCGGGGCGGTTCTCCACGACGATGGTCTGGCCGAGCCGCGGCCCCATGGCGCTGGCGATCAGCCGGGCAAAGGTGTCGCTGGGCCCGCCGGGCGGATAGCCCACCACCCAACGTGGTGCGTGGCCGGGCCAGGGGGTGCTCTGCGCCAGGGCAGCGCCGCTGGCGCCCAGGAGCGCGCCCGAGACCAGACCACGGGCAATGTCGCGCCGTCCCAGCATTGCACCGTCAGCCTTCCGCAAATGGCATGCACCCTGCGGCATGCCGTGAAGGGCATCATGCGTCGCTGCACCGGGTCGCGCCAGCAGGGGATGGGGGATGAAGGGTGGTTCCGGGCCGCCGGTCCTTCGCGATGCCTCGGTCGCGAGGCGCCGGGTTCCGGCGGATGGCGGATGGCGGCCATGGCGCGGCAGGGCCAATGCGCCCTCCGGCAGCATGAGCGCCATGGCTTCCGCGTCATAGGGCCGCCACGCCTCGCCCGATCAGGCGCAGGCACGGGCGCTGACTGGATACCGCGCCGCCACAGCGCTACCGACGCCGGAGGCACGGTTCCGCCGGAATGGTCTTAGAGCGTGATCGCTTTCAGGTGGAATCACCGCAAGCGTGAACCCCGCGAAGAAACAACATGCTGGAGCGGGCGCAGTGAGCCCTGCGGGCGGAGCCTGCTCTAACCCGCCAGCAGCAAGGCCCAGAAGGGCAGGGTGGCCAGGGCCGCCACATGCTGGCTGGTGATCATGGCGGCCATCAGCGGGGCATCGCCGCCCATGGCGCGGGCCTGCACATAGGCGGTGGTGGCGGTGGGCTGCGCCATGAACAGGATGGCGGTGGCGGCCGCCAGCGGCGCCAGCCCGGCCAGGGTGGCGAGTCCCAGGGCCACCAGCGGCATCAGCAGCAGCTTGAAGCCGGCGGTCAGCGCCTGGGTCGGCCAGCGGTCGGCCAGCGCCCCCGGCGTCAGCGCCGCGCCGACGCAGAGCAGCCCGGTGGCCAGGCTGGCCTGGGACAGCCCGCGCAACAGCCCCGACACGCCCGGCGGCGGTCCCCCCGCCAGGGACAGCAGAAAGCCCCCGGCGCAGCCCAGCAGCAGCGGGTTCGACGCGATCTGCTTCAGCAGGCGTCCCGGGCGCGGCCGGTTGGCGCCGTCCAGCGCGAAGGCCAGGGTGGTGATGACCTGCACCATGGGCACGATCAGCCCGGTGACGATGCCGCCCATGGCGATGCCCGGCGGCCCCAGCAGCGCGCCCGCGGCGGCGAAGGCCAGCAGGTTGTTGTAGCGGATGCCCCCCTGCAGCACCGAGGTCGCGGCGGCGTGCCCGTGCCCCAGCACGCGCGCCAGGGCCAGCGACCCGGCGGTGCCGAGCAGCAGCGTGCCCCAGATGGTCGTGGCCAGCCCGCCCAGCGGCAGCCGGGCCAGTTCCACCGTGCCGATAGAGCCCACCAGCAGTGCCGGCAGCAGCACGAAGAAGACCAGTTTCTCCAGCCCGGCCCAGACCGGGTCCTCGCGCAGCAGGGTCCGGCGCAGCACGGCGCCGAGGGCGATCATCCCGAAGGTGGCGGCGAAGGCGTCGGCCCCCGCCGCCAGGGGCAGCGCCATGGCCTCAGGCCGCGCCAACCAGGGCCTTCAGGTCGGCCTGCGGGCGGGCGCCGAAATGGCCGATCACCTCCGCCGCCGCCACCGCGCCCCAGCGGCCGCATTCGGCCAGCGGCAGGCCGCGCGTCAGCGCCGCCAGGAAGCCGGCGGCATAGGCATCGCCCGCGCCGGTGGTGTCGGTCACCGTGGCGGGGACGGCCGCCACTTCCAACGTCTGCTCGCCGGCCACGATCACGCTGCCGGCCCCGCTGCGCGTCAGCGCCGCGATGGAGACGTCGCGCCTTGCCGCCGCCATCGCGTCCGCGAAGCTGTCGGTCTCGTAGAGGCTGAGGATTTCGGATTCATTGGCGAAGAGGATGTCGGTCTGCTCCGCCACGAAGGCGCGGAAGGCCGCGCGGTGGCGGCCGACGCAGAAGGCGTCGGACAGGCTCAACGCCACCTTGCGCCCGGCCGCATGGGCCAGGGCCGCCGCGCGGTAGAAGGCCGCCTGCGCCGCCGGGGGGTCGAACAGGTAGCCCTCCAGGTAGGTGACGGCGGCCGAGGCCACCATGTCCGCGTCCACATCGGCCTCGCCGAAGGTGACGCAGGCGCCGAGGAAGGTGTTCATGGTCCGCTGCCCGTCGGGCGAGACCAGAATGAGGCAGCGCGCGGTGGGCGCCCCGCCGGCGAGCCGGGCGGTTGGGAAAGCCACGCCCGCGGCCGCGATGTCATGCGCGAAGACGCCGCCCAACTGGTCGTCGGCCACTTTGCCCAGGAAGCCCACCCTGGCCCCCAGGGCCGCCGCCACGGCGCAGGTATTGCCGGCGGAGCCGCCGCTGCTCTCGATGCCGGGGCCCATGGCGGCGTAGATCGCCTCGGCCTGCCCGGCATCGATCAGCGCCATGGCGCCGCGCGTCATGCCATGGGCGGCGAGGAAGCCGTCATCCGCCCGTGCCAGCACGTCCACGATGGCGTTGCCGATGCCGAGGATATCGAGGGTGGGTGCTGCCATGGGGTGGAACCTTGCCGGGGAATGAGCCCCGGGCGATAGCAGCCGGGCGGCCCGCCGGCCAGACCATGGCCGCGCCGGGTGTCGCATCCGCTGCCGCGGCCACGGCGCCTGGGCGCGGAAACCGGCGCCACGCCGGGATAATTGCCAGGCTGCAGCTTCAATCCCCGCGAAGAAGTTCCTGAGAAAATTCACGAAGGTAGGCCACCCCCCGTTGTCCGCCCGCCATGCCGCATGATAGCCCAAGGCTCCGCGCGCCAACCGGATGCGCGGGCACCAGTTTCGTGCCGCCCAGCCCGCCCACCCCTGCTTCGGGGCGGCGCGGGCCGGGCGGCGCAAGGCCCAGCGTCCGTGCCGCCGGCACGGGAGCCCATATCTCCAGCCGAGCAAAGGGGGAGCCCATGTCCGTCTTCCGCCGCCGTCGCGAAGAACCCACTCCACCCGGGTCAGGGGCGCCCTCCGGGTTTCCGGAGGATTCGATGCCAACCACCGTCCCGGTGGCGCGCGACCCCGACCTGGCCGTTCCCCCTTTCCGCCCCGCGCCCACCAAGGAGGCCGCCGCCATGAACATGCCGCAGAAGCCCGGCCAGCCCGCCGGCATGGGCATGCCGCCCCGCCCCGCGCCCATGGCCGGCACCGGCCCCATCGTCGCCCCAGGCGGTTCCACCCGCCCGGCCCCCACGCCTGAGCGTCGCGCCATGGTCGTCGGCAAGGGCATCAGCCTGCAGGGCACCGTGACCGATGCCGAGCGGCTGGTGGTCGAGGGCACGGTCGAGAGCCAGATGCTGCACGCGGCCGAGCTGATGATCAGCCATTCCGGCGTGTTCAAGGGCGAGGTCGAGGTCGAGGATGCCGAGATCGCCGGCGTGTTCGACGGCACGCTGACGGTGCGCGGCAACCTGACCATCCGCGGCACCGGCCGGGTCATGGGCGTGGCCCGCTGCCGCCGCCTGCAGGTCGAGGAAGGCGGGCAGGTGTCCGGCCGCATGGAAATGCTGGGCGACACCATGCCGGCGCCGCGCCCCGCCATGCCGCTGGCCCAGGGCGATGTCGACCCGGTGGAGTGAGGCCGCCCGCGCTCACGACCGCCCAGGGCGGGCCGGGATCTCCGGCCCGCCCTCATTCGTTTCCGCTCATGACAGGTACCCCGCCGGCATGCTGGCCCGCGTCCTTCCCCCCTTGCTGCTGGCCGCCGCCCTGGCGGCCTGCGCCCCGGACCCAGCGCTGGACCGCCAGGCGGTGTTGGACGAGGTCCTGGCCAGTTACCGCGCCAACCTGGCCGGCATGCAGCCGCTGACCGCCCCGCCCGTGGCGGGGGCCGAGGTGCCGGGCCAACTGGCCGCCATGCCCACGCTGGCCGGCCTGCCGTCCCAGGCGGCGCAGTTGCTGGGCCAGCCGCCCGCCACCGTGCGGCGCCTGCTGGGCGAGCCCCGCCTGCGCCGGAAGGAAGGCGATGCCGAGATCTGGCTCTACCAGGGACTGTTCTGCCACCTCGACCTGATGATGTATGGCGACGCGTCCTCGCCCGAGTTGCGCGTGACCTATGCCACGGCGCGCGCGGCGGGGGCGGAGCGCCGGACCGAGGCCGCCTGCCTGCAGGAACTGGCCAACGGCCGCCAGGGGTGACGCCGGCCTTCGCCTGAGGCACCGGCCAGCCGGCGGAACCAGGGGCAGCCCGCCCCGGCCCGGTCGTGTCAGTCCACCCGCATCGCCATGCCGTCGCGCTGCGGGTCGGCGCCGCCATCCAGCCGGCCATCCTCGATGCGGATGCCGTGCAGGGCGGCGAAGGGGTAGCTCATCGGGCTGCGCTTGATGTCGTAGCCATCGGCTTCCAGCGCGTCCGTCACCGCCAGCGGGATGCGGTTGCCGAGGTCGATGCTGTCGGAGACCGCCATGATGCGCGGCGCCGCCACGGCTTCCAGCATCGTCATGTCGAAATCGATGACGTTCATGATGCCCTGGGCGACGGCCGGCGCGATGTAGCTGCCGCCGGGGGCGCCGATGACGATATGCGGCGCCTCGCCCTTGAAGACGATGGTGGGCGCGGCCGAACTCGCCCGCCGCTTGCCCGGCGCCACCGATGCCGCGCGGCCCGGGCGCGGGTCGAAGCGGCTCATGGTGCCGTTATAGATGAAGCCAAGGCCAGGGGTGATGGCGCCGGAGGGGCTGCCCAGCGTGTGGGTCAGCGACACCGCGTTGCCGTCGCGGTCCACCACCGAGATATGCGTGGTGTCGCGCTGGGATCTGTCGATCCGCCGGACCGTCGCGCGCTCGCCGCGCCGGATGCTGTCTGCCTGTTCCGCCGCGTAATCCTTGGAAACCAGGCGCCCGACCGGCACGTCCACATAGGCGGGGTCGCCCATATGGGTGTCCTTGTCGATGGTCATGCGCTTCATCGCCTCGGCCAGCAGGCGGATATGCGCGGCGCTGTTATGGCCGAGGGCGCGCAGATCGAAGCTCTCCAGCATATGCAGGATCTGCAGCATGGAGAGGCCGCTGGCCGGCGGCGGCGTGGTGGAGATGCGGTGGCCGCGATAGGACCCCCAGATCGGCTCCACGACCGAGAGTTCGTAGCTGGCGAAATCCTCGCGGCGGAGCAGGCCGCCCTGCGCGGCGAAATCGGCCGCCATCTCCTCGGCCAGCTCGCCGTGGTAGAACAGGTCGGGGCCGCCGCGCGCCAGCCGCTCCAGCGTCTGCGCCATGTCGGGGTTGCGCAGCATCTGGCCGGGGCGCAGGGCGCTGCCATCGGCGTTGAAATAGACCTCGCGGCCGGTGGGGGTCAGGCGCAGCTTGTCGGCGGTGTTGACCTGCCCGCTGCCGCGCTGGTCCTGGCTCCAGAACCAGTGCATGTGCGGCCGCACCATCACGCCGCGCTTCGCCTGCGCGATGGCCGGCGCCATGGCATCGGCCCAGTCCAGGGTGCCGTAGCGCGAGAGCGCCTCGGCATAGCCCTTGACGCTGCCGGGGGTGCAGACGGCCAGGTGCCCCTGCTCGCTGGCACCGCCCTTCAGCAGAAACGCGAACCCGTCCCGCGACTGGCCCAGCAACTGGTCCGCCCACATGTCGGGCTTCGCCGCCAGGGGCGCGCGGGCATAGAATTCCAGCACCTGATGCAGGCCGCGCTTCGGCATATAGACCTGCATGGAGCCGAAGCCGCCGATGCCGGACATCAGCGGGTCCACCACCCCCTGCACGAAGGCGCAGGCGATGGCGGCATCGACGGCATTGCCGCCGCGCGCCAGCACCGCGGCACCGGCTTCCACGGCTTCCGGCTGCGGCGCCACGATCATGCCGGGCATGGTCAGGCGCCCCGCTTCTTGGCCAATACGCCGGCCAGAAAGTCCTTCACCCGGTCCAGCACCTTCAGCCGGTCATGCGAGACGCCGGGCACGAGGTCGAAACGCACCTCGACCCCCGCCTTCTCGAAGGACGCCGCCAGGGCCTTCAACCGTTCCGGGCGCGTCCGGCCGGCATCGTTGGCGCCTTCCATCCAGTAGGTGCCGCCGGGCTTGTGGGTGATCTCCCAGGTTTCCAGGTCGGCATCGCCCACCAGCATCTGCACCGGCACTTTGGCCAGTGCCGCCCTGTCGAACGCGATGCCGAACTGCTCGCCAATATCACGGATTCCGACCCACCAGTCCTTATCCGCATCCAGCAGCGTGACGGAACCCGAGGCGCCGATGCTCGCCGCCCACAGCTTTTCCGGGTGCAAAATCGCGAAGCGATGCGCGAAATGCCCGCCGCCGGAAAAGCCGAACATGGCGAATTTCGACCAGTCCTGGCCGTATGTCTCCGCCACTTCCGCGACCATCTTCAGCATCAGCAGGTCGTAGCGGATATCGCCTTCCCGCAGGTACTTGTAGCCGCTCCGGGCGCCGTCGCCGCGCACCCCCACCGGGAAGATGGGGCAGAGGATGGCGACGTCGTTCCACTTGCCGAATTCCGAGAATCCGTCGCGGAACTCCAGGAAGGACGTGCGGCTGGTGCCGTGCACCGCCACCAGCAGGTCCACCTTCACGCCGCGCCCCACCTGCGGCGGCACATACAGGCAGTACTGGAAGCGCGGGTCCGCCTTGCAGGAGAAGATGACGGTGGGCCCGAGGTCGTAGATCGCGCGCGCCCGGGCGGTGGCCTCGGCGGTGGCGGGTGCGTCGGTCATGGGAACAATCCTCAGGCCGGGCCGATGCCCATGGCCAGCGTGTACTGGTCCGCGCGCGTCTCGTAGGTCACGTTCTTCCTCGCCGCCCAGACCGAAACCTCGTGGTGCAGCGGCACCAGCCCGTATTCGGTGAAGACGATCTCGCTGGCGCGCGCCAGCAGCGCCTCGCGCGCGGCATCGTCCATGGTCCGCAGCGCCTCGGCGATCAGCTTGTCCACCTCGGGGTTGGAATAGCGGCCGGAATTGCTGGCGCCCATGCCGGCGATGCGGTCATAGGTGGCGACCAGCGCCTTCAGCGGGTTGGATGTCTCGCCCGTGTTCACGCCCCAGGCGGAGAGCGACATGCTGAACTCCCCCTGCGGGTTCTTGCCGGAATAGACCGACCACGGCATCACCTCGGCCTGGGTCTGGATGCCGATGCGGGTGAACATCTGCGCCACGGCCTGCACGATCTTGGCATCGTTGATGTAGCGGTCGTTCGGCCCGTGGACCGTCAGGCGGAAGCCTTCGGGATAGCCCGCCTCGGCCAGCAGCGCTTTCGCGCGCGCCGCATCGAAGGGCACCACGTCCACCTTGTCGGATGTGCCGGCGCTGCCCTTGGGCAGGAACTGGCTGGCGATGACGCCATCGCCTTCCATCACCCGCTCGACCACCGCCTGGCGGTTGATGGCCATGGAAAGCGCCTGCCGCACCCGTACGTCGCGCAACGGATTCTTCGCGAGCGGCTTGCCGGCGTTATCCGTGATGAAGGGGCTGACGTCCCGCTTCTGGTCCATGGCGAAGTACACGAAGCGGCTGGAAATGCCGCGGATCAGGTGGAAGCGGGGATTGGCCTTCACCCGCGCGGTGCCCTGGGAGGGCACGGCCTCGATGATGTCCAGGTCGCCCGAGAGCAGCGCCGCCAGCCGCGCGCCGTCATCGGTCACCACGCGCAGCGACACTTCGGACCAGGGCAGCCGGCCGCCCCACCAGCCGTCGTTGCGGGCGAGCCGCAGGCCGGTGCCGGGGATGTATTCCTGCAGCACCAGCGCGCCGGTGCCGATGGCGGCATTGCCGTTGTTGAACTCGGTGGTCGGCGCGTCCTTGTGGTCGGCGCTGATGATGCGGATGCGGCTGAGCGAATTGGGCAGCAGCGGGTCGGCGCCCTTGGTTTCGATCAGCAGGGTATGCGGGTCGGGCGCCGTCATCGCCTTGATGCTGCGCGTATAGGTGCGGAAGGAGGAGGTGCTGGGCAGGTCGTTGGCCCGCTGGATGGAGGCGATGGCGTCCTCGGCCGTGAAGGGCCGGCCGTCGCTGAAGCTGACGCCGGAGCGCAGCCTGAATTCCCAGTGCGTATCGTCCAGCGCCTTCCAGGACAAAGCCAGCCCGGGGGCGGAACCCGATTTCGCGTCATTGGTGACCAGCGCGTCGAAGATGTGGCTGGCGACAGCGTTGTTGGGCGCGTTGCTCTGGAAATGCGGGTCCAGCGTGGTGTTGGGCGCGGCCATGCCGACGCGCAGCAGGCCGGCCGCGCCGCCGGCCGCC
>JAQGHX010000111.1 GCA_028288745.1 Roseomonas sp.
GAGGAGAAGGGGGAGGAGCAGGACGGATGAACGCATAACGGGCATGTGCCTTCGCGGCGTGGAGACCGCAAGATGACGGAAGCCGCGCCGCCCCACAATCGCAGGGGGCGGAAGGCGCCGTGACACAGGTTTCTGGCCTGTCGCTCGCCGCTTCGTTGACCCTGGCCCGCCCCACGCCTATCTGTGCGCGTGACGCAGCCTGTTGCCCGCCTCGGGTCTGGCGGGGACCTTCGGGCCCCTGCGCCCCGGAATGCCCCCGCGCCGCTGGGGGAGGTGGGGGCGGTTCTCGGAGAGACCTGAAGTATCATGTTCGCCCGCCTTGCCCGCGCCGTCTTCGGCACCGCCAATGACCGCGTGCTGAAGCAGTTCAGCGCCCGCCTGCCCGCCATTTCCGCCTTCGAGCCCAAGGTGGCCGCGATGCCGGATGCCGAGTTGCAGGCGCAGACACGGCGCTTCCGCGAGCGGCTGGCCCAGGGCGAGACGCTGGACGACCTGCTACCTGAAGCCTTCGCCACGGTGCGCGAGGCCAGCAAGCGCGTGCTGGGCATGCGCCATTTCGACGTGCAGCTGATCGGCGGCATGGTGCTGCATTCCGGCCGCATCGCCGAGATGAAGACCGGCGAGGGCAAGACCCTGGTGGCCACGCTGGCGGTCTACCTGAATGCCCTGGCCGAGCGCGGCGTGCATGTCGTCACCGTCAACGACTACCTCGCGAAGCGCGACAGCGAGCAGATGGGCCGGCTGTACGGCTGGCTCGGCCTGGCCACCGGCTGCGTGGTGCATGGCCTGACCGACGAGGAACGCCGCGCCGCCTATGCCGCCGACGTCACCTACGGCACCAACAACGAATTCGGCTTCGATTACCTGCGCGACAACATGAAGTACCGGCTGGACGAAATGGTCCAGCGCGACTTCAGCTACGCGATCGTGGACGAGGTCGACAGCATCCTGGTCGACGAGGCCCGCACGCCGCTGATCATCTCCGGCCCGGCCGAGGACAGTTCCGACCTTTACCGCCGCGTCGATTCGGTGGTGCGCGAGCTGGTGGTCGACAAGGAGAGCTACGAGAAGGACGAGAAGCAGCGCTCCGCCTCGCTGACCGAGAAGGGCTCCGAGACGGTCGAGCAGATGTTCCGCGATGCCGGGCTGCTGACCGAGGGCAATCTCTACGACTTCCACAACGTCTCGCTGGTCCACCACGTGAACCAGGCTGTGCGGGCGCATGTGCTGTTCTCGCGCGACGTGGACTATATCGTCAGCCGCGACGGCAAGCTGGTCATCATCGACGAATTCACCGGCCGCATGATGGAAGGCCGGCGCTACTCGGACGGGCTGCACCAGGCGCTGGAGGCCAAGGAAGGCGTCGAGGTGCAGCCCGAGAACCAGACGCTGGCCTCGATCACCTTCCAGAACTACTTCCGCATGTATCCCAAGCTGTCCGGCATGACCGGCACGGCGGCGACCGAGGCGGATGAGTTCGCCGAGATCTACAAGCTGGAAGTGGTCGAGATCCCGACCAACGTGCCCGTCATCCGCATCGATGGGGATGACGAGGTCTATCGCTCCGCCCAGGAGAAATACGCGGCGGTGGCGGTGCTGGTGAAGGAAGCCCAGGCCCGCCGGCAGCCCGTGCTGGTCGGCACCACCAGTATCGAGAAGTCCGAGCTGATCAGCGAGCTGCTGAAGGCGCAGGGCGTGCCCCACAAGGTGCTGAACGCCCGCTACCACGAGCAGGAGGCCGGCATCGTCTCCCAGGCCGGGCAGCCGGGGGCGGTGACCATCGCCACCAACATGGCCGGCCGCGGCACCGACATCAAACTCGGCGGCAATGCCGAGATGCTGGCCCATGAGGAAATGAAGACCACCGGCCATGCCGGCCCCTTCGAGGGCCCGGAATACGAGGCCATCCTGTCCCGCATCTGGGCCGAGGTGAGGGCGGGCGAAGAGGGGGTGCAGGAGGCCGGCGGCCTTTTTGTCATCGGCACCGAGCGGCATCAGAGCCGCCGCATCGACAACCAGTTGCGCGGCCGTTCCGGCCGCCAGGGCGACCCTGGGGCCAGCCGCTTCTTCCTCAGCCTGGAAGACGACCTGATGCGCATCTTCGGCAGCGACCGCATGGGCGGGATGCTGGCGAAGCTGGGGCTGAAGGAAGGCGAGGCCATCATCCACCCCTGGATCAACCGGGCGCTGGAGAAGGCGCAGAAGAAGGTCGAGGCCCGCAACTTCGACACCCGCAAGAACCTGCTGAAATACGACGACGTCATGAACGACCAGCGCAAGGAGGTGTATGCCCAGCGGCGCGCCTTCATGCAGGCCGCCGATGTCTCGGAGACCGTCGAGGAAATGCGGCGGGAGACGGTGGAGGCGATGGTCGCCAAGGCCATCCCAGAGAATGCCTATCCCGATCAGTGGGACCTGGTGGGGCTACAGCAGCGGGTGCTGGACAGCCTCGGCCTCGATCTGCCGATCCAGGAATGGGGCAAGGAAGAGGGTATCGACGAGGTGGCGCTGCGCGAGCGCCTGATGGCCGCCGCCGACCAGGCCGCCGCCGCCCGCGCCGCCAATATCGGCCCGGACCTGATGCGCATGGTCGAGAAGTCCCTGCTGCTGCAGGTCTTCGACGCCGTGTGGAAGGAGCACTTGCTGAACCTGGACCACCTGCGCCAGGGCATCGGGCTGCGGGCCTATGCGCAGCGGGACCCGCTGAACGAGTACAAGAGCGAGGCCTTCAACCTGTTCAACGGGTTGCTGGACGAGATGCGGGAGCGTCTGACCTCGCTGCTGATGCGCATCGAGCTGAGCCCCGGCGCCCCGCCGCCCAGCCCCGAGCCGGTGATGGTCACCGACATGCGCCACCCCGACCCGGCCCTGGCCGATGCCGCCATCATGGCGGAAGGCGGGCAGGGGGGCGGCTGGGGTCATGCGCCCAACGCCATGCCGGCGCCCGCGCTGGCGCGCGAGGTGGAAGGCGTGGACCCGGCCGATCCCTCGACCTGGTACCGCACGCCGCGCAACGCGGCCTGCCCCTGCGGCTCGGGCAAGAAGTTCAAGCACTGCCACGGGCGGACGGTGGCCTGACGGCCGGGGCGCGGCCCCCGCGGCCGCGCCAGGGCTGAAAACCGCGTCAACCTTGGACCGCTCGCAGCCGGCGGAAGGCCGCCAGGGCGGTATCCTGATGGCGGGAGGTGAACGGGTTCCCCCCCTCCTTTCCTATCCCAGGTTGCTCATGCCCGCCTGCTGGCGCGCCAGCCAGGCATGGACGCCTTCGGCCAGGGCCTTGGCCACCTTGGCCCGGTGCGCCGGGCGCTTCAGGGCGGCTTCATCGCGGCGGTCGCTGAGGAAGCCCATCTCCACCAGCACGCTGGGGACTTCCGGCGCCTTCAGCACAGCGAAGGCGGCCTGCCGGTGGGTATTGGGCAGCAGCGGCACCTCGCCCCCCAGCGACCGCACCACCGAGGCCGCCATGCGCTCCGACCCCGCCCGGGTCTCCTGCCGCACCAGGCTGAACAGGATACGCTCCACCTCGGGCGAGACGGGTGGCAGGTGCAGGCCGCCGCGCAGGTCCGCCTGGTTCTCGCGCTGCGCCAGCCCGGCGGAGAGCCCGTCAGAGGCGCGGTCCGACAGGGTATAGACGCTGGCGCCGCGCGCGCCGGGGGCGCTGTCGGCATGCATGGAGATGAACAGGTCGGCATTGCGCTTGCGCGCGAATTCCACCCGCCCGCCCAGCGGCACGAAGACATCGCGGGTGCGGGTCATGGCCACGCGGCAGCGGCCGGTGGCCTCCAGCTGCTTCTTCAGTTCCTGCGCGGCGGCCAGGGTGATGCGCTTTTCATGGGTGCCGGTCACCCCGATGGTGCCGGGGTCCTTGCCGCCATGGCCCGGGTCCAACACGACCAGCGGCAGGTTGCGCGCCGCGACGGCAGCGCCGCCGGCCTCGCCCTGGGCCACGGTGCCGCGCGCCAGCTGGGCGAAGCCGGCGGTGGTGCCGGGGCCGACCTCCAGGACCAGTTGCCGCCCCTCGGCGGCGGCGCGGATGACGGTGACGGGCCCGCCCAGCGTCAGCACCAGTTGCTTCGCCCGGTTGTTCCAGGCCGCCCCGCGCACCAACCCGGCGGCGCCCAGGCTGGCGGCGCCGCGCCAGGTGGTGCCGGGCAGGGAGAGCACGAGCCGGGCCGGCCGGGCGGTGGCGGTCAGGCGCCAGCGGGCGCCGGCATTCAGGGTCAGGGTCAGCCGCGCATGGCCCGCGACCTGTTCCAGCCGCGCCGCCGTCACGGCGGCTTCGGCGAGCCCGGGCACGCTGGCCGCGACCAGCCCGAAAGCAAGTTGCAGCAGGTGCCTGCGCGTGGGTGAAAGCGGCATGGCGTGACGTCCCCCTTTTGCATCCAGCGAACCGGCTTCCCGCACGTCCCCCCCGGGCCGATGCAGGAAAAGCGCGGCTTAACATGATGATCCAGCGGGATCACGGCTTTACTGAATGTAACATCTGAAAGCGCGTCAGCCTTGTGGAAGACCGGGGCGGCGCCTATGGTGCATTGCCCCGGCGGTCAGTGCCGCCGGTGGAGGTTCAGGGCGCGGCCGCCCGGCCTTTCCGTGTGCTACCCGATGTTGCGGGGTGCGCCGGACGGGGTGGCCCGAAGGACACCTCCGGCACCGGGCTGTGCTCCCGCTTCATGCGGGGCCGTTTCCCGCCTGCCGGTTGTCCCGTCGCCCCCTTCACCGGTTGTCGTACAGCGGTGCGGAAGGGCGGTTCGATGGCCAGCTTGGCCGGCCACCGCAGCCCCGCGCCTGTCCGCCGGCCCGCCCGCGCCTGCCGGTGCCGC
>JAQGHX010000121.1 GCA_028288745.1 Roseomonas sp.
TCTGGGGTGACACTGTCACCCCAGACCCCGCCATCACGGATCAGCGGCGCCGGCTCTGCTGGGCCTCGGCCGCGCGCATGTCCACGAACACCGCGTAATCCGCGTGGCTGGTCCGGGCCCAGCCGATGGCGCTGCCGCGTTCCACCGCCTTGTGGATATCCGGGTGGTTGGCGGGCAGGGCCAGGTGGAAAGCGATCATATCTTCCTTGAAGGCCGCCGGCAGGTCGGTACGCACCACGATCGGGCCGTTCTGGATGGGGCGGGACTTCCAGATGATGCGGATGTCCTTCATGTCCAGCATGCCCTTTTCCACCGCGGCGGTCAGCACGCCCCGGGAATAGCCGCGGCTTTCGTCGCCCTGGCCCGAGGACCAGCAGACGCCGGCGTCGTATTGTTTCTGCAGCACCGCCACCAGCGCCTGGTCGTGCCCACCCGCGAAGCCGGTGCGGCTGAAATACTGCCCCGGCTCCGGGTTGATGCCGCCCGCCCGCAGCTCGGAGCGCGGGATGAGGTAGCCGGATGCGGAATTGGCGTCCGACCACGCCATGGAGCGGCCCTTCATCTGCTCCAGGCTGGCGATGCCGGAATCGGCGCGCACATACATCAGGGCGACGTAGCTGGTGCTGCCATCGGGCTCCCGCGTCACCAGGATGGGCTCGACCCCGCCATTGGTGTCCATCCAGACGCCGGCATAGGCGGCGGGGGACATATTGGCGATTTCCAGTTGCTTCGCGGCGAAGGCCTGCTGCACGCCGCCATAGTCGCTGGCGAAGTACAGGCGGGTCGGCACCTGGAATGTATCCTCGAACAGCCTGGCATAGGCGCCGTAGCGGCCGAGCCGGTCGGATTCCGATTCGCCCCCCAGCACGCCGATGCGGATCTGGGGCACCTCCGCCGCCCAGGCGCGCCTGCCCGGGGCCGGCATGGCGGCGGGCGCGGGCTGCTGCGCCCGCGCGGCGGGGGTGGCCAGGGTGGTGGTGGCGAGGCCTGCGAGGGCGAACAGGTGGCGGCGGTGCATTCCGTTTCTCCGGCGGGAGCCTGGGTTATCCGCCGTCACTCTGTCATCCCTGGTGGCGTCCATGCCAGCGGCTTGGCGCGGCCGCCATGCGCCCCGCTGCCATGCGACCAAACGAAACGGTGCTTCGCGCATGGCCGCGCACCGGTGTAAGGGGGAGCCGCCATGGCACCGAACGAACTCCGCGCCGACCGGCCCCTGGTCGGCGGCAGCGCCCGCACCACGCCCCCCGCCCCGCAGGTACCCCCTGGGGGGGCGGCCGGCGGCGGCACGCCACCCGGCGGCCGGCCGCCTCGCACGCCCCGCCCGGGTGGCGGCGGCTTCGGCCGCTGGATGCGCCGGCTGATCGGCTGGGGCTTCTCGCTGGGCCTCGCGCTGGCGGTGGTGGCCGGCATCGCCGTCTACGGCCTGTACCGCCAGGGCGCGGGCGACCTGCCGGACCATGCCTGGCTCGCCACCTACCAGCCACCGCAGATGAGCCGCATGTACGCGGCCGATTCCAAGCTGATGGCCGAAATGGCGCTGGAGCGCCGCGTCTTCCTGCCGATCGACGCCATCCCGAAGCGCGTCCAGGAAGCCTTCATCGCCGCCGAGGACCAGAATTTCTGGAGCCATCATGGCGTCGACCCGGTGGCGCTGGCGCGCGCCGTGGTGGTGAATATCGAGGGGCTGGGCGGCGGGCGGCGGGCGATCGGCGCCTCGACCATCACGCAGCAGGTGGCCAAGAACATGCTGGTCGGCAACGACCGCACCATCCTGCGCAAGGTGCGGGAGGCGATCCTGGCCTTCCGGCTGGAAAGCGCCATGCCGAAGGACCGCATCCTCGAGATCTACCTGAACGAGATCTTCCTGGGGCAGCAGGCCTATGGCGTGGCCTCGGCCGCCATGAACTATTTCAACAAGGGGCTGGACGAGCTGACGCTCAGCGAGACGGCCTTCCTGGCCGCCCTGCCCAAGGCGCCGAACAACTTCAATCCCAACCGCTTCCCCGAGGCCGCGCGCGGCCGGCGCGACTACGTGCTGGACCGCATGGTCGATGACGGCGTCATCACCGCGGCCGAGGCGCAGGCGGCGAAGCAGGAGCCCATCGTGGCGCGCGGCCGCCTCCGCCCCGACACGGTGGCGACCGGCCAGTACTTCACCGAGGAAGTGCGGCGCGAACTGGTGGCCCGCTTCGGCCAGGACCAGACCACCATGGGCGGCCTCGTGGTCCGCACCAGCATGGAGCCCGAGTTGCAGGCGGCGACCGAGAAGGCGCTGCGCGACGGGCTGATGGCCTATGACCACCGCCGCGGCGGCTGGCGTGGCCCGGTCACCAAAATCTCCGCCGCCGCCACCGAGTGGATGCCGCAGCTGGAGGCCGCGACCCGCCCCGGCGGCGCGCCGCCGGAATGGAAGCTGGCGGTGGCGCTGGAGGTGGATGCCCGCAGCGCCAAGCTGGCCTGGCTGGACCATCCCGCCGACGGCCGCCCGGCCCAGCCGCGCCAGGGCGCCCTGAACTTCGCTGAGGTATCGGGCTGGGCCCGGCCGGCCACGCGCGAGGGGCGGCTCGGCGCTGCGCCGCGCCGCATGCAGGACGTGCTGAGCGCCGGCGACGTGGTGCTGGTCGAAAGCCTGCCCGCCCGCGCGGCCGAGGGCCGCAACGCGGCGCAGCCGGGGCGCCTGGCGCTGCGGCAGATCCCGCAGGTGCAGGGCGCCGTGGTGGCGCTGGACCCGGCGACCGGCCGCGTGCTGGCCATGGCCGGCGGCTACAGCTTCGAGCAGAGCTGGTTCAACCGCGCGACGCAGGCGATGCGCCAGCCGGGTTCCTCCTTCAAGCCCTTCGTCTACCTGCCGGCGCTGGAGATGGGCATCCCGCCCAACCAGCGCCTGCTGGACGCGCCGATCGAGATCATGACGCCACAGGGCATGTGGCGCCCCGGCAACTACACCCGCAACACCAACGGCATGGTCACCATGCGCACGGCGCTGGAGAAGTCGCTCAACCTCGTCACCATCCGGCTGGCGCAGGAGATCGGCATCGACAAGGTAGCCGATGCGGCGGCGCGCTTCGGCATCATCCCGCATATGCCGCGCGTGCTCTCCATGGCGCTGGGCGCCGGCGAGACCACGGTGCTGCGCATGGCGGCCGGCTACGGCAGCTTCGTCAATGGCGGCAAGGCGGTGACGCCGACGCTGATCGACACCGTGCAGGACCGCTTCGGCAAGCTGGTCTGGCGGGCCGATGACCGCCGCTGCGAGGGCTGCGACACCCCCGCCGGCGGCACCCCCCCCACCCTGGTGGACGAGCGCAAGCAGATCACCGACCCGATCGCGGCCTACCAGATGGTCTCGCTGCTGCAGGGCGTGGTGCAGCGGGGCACCGGCACGCGCGCGGGCGCCGGGCTGAACCGCCCCATCGCCGGCAAGAGCGGCACCACCAACGACTACATGGACAACTGGTTCGTGGGCTTCACGCCGGAACTGGTGGTGGCCGTGTGGGTGGGCTTCGACGACCCGCGCAGCCTGGGCGAGGGCGAGACCGGCGGCGGCAACGCGGCGCCGATCTTCCATGACGTGGTGGAAGCGGCGCTGCGCAACAGCCCGCCGGTGCCCTTCCGCGCGCCGCCCGGCATCGCGCTGGTGCGGGTGCAGGTCAGCAATGGCGACACCATCCTGGAACCCTTCCGTCCCGGCACCGAGAATGCCGCCCGCGCGCCTATCGGCGGCAGCGGCGGTGGTGGCGAAGGTGAGGCGGCCACGGCGGCAGGGGCGGATAGCTCGCTCGGCGGGCTGTACTGAGGCTGGGCCGGGGAAGGTATTCCCCGGGCTCCTGTTTTTTCTGTTCGCCGGGTTGCGGCGGTACGGGCGTCATATTGGCGGTGCCGCGCAGACCGTGAAAACCATTTCGCCACGGCAGCGATGCCGGCTGGCCGCGCGGGCGCTGCCGTGGCGGCGCCACACATCCGGAAACGAAAGATGGGTCCCGGGGGAATGCGGCCCCCCGGCTTTCGCCTTTCCCGTCGCGCCCCGGCCCTCCCCCATTCATTTCCGCCCCCATTTGTTCTAAAGAGCCCCATGCGCGCAGATGCCGAGGCCCTTAACGGGCAGATCCAGGATTCCGTCGCCCTGCTGCGGCGCCACCTCGACTGGGATGTGGCGCTGCGCCGGCTGGACGAGGTGAACGCCCGTGCCGAGGATCCCACTCTCTGGGAGAAGCCCGACCTCGCCCAGGAGGTGATGCGCGAGCGTGGCCGCCTGGCCGATCAGGTCGAGGGTGTGCTGAAGCTGGAACAGGAAGTCCGCGACGCGCTCGAACTGATCGAGATGGCCGAGGCCGAGGGCGATGCCGCCATGGCCGATGCGGCCGTCGCCGACCTGAAGGCCTTCGCCAGGGAGGCCAAGCGGCGCGAGATCGAGAGCCTCCTGTCCGGTGAGGCCGATATGCGCGACGCCTTCCTGGAAGTGAATGCCGGCGCCGGCGGCACCGAGGCGCAGGACTGGGCGCAGATGCTGCTGCGTATGTACACGCGCTGGGCCGAGAAGCGCGGCCTGAAGGTCGTGATGACCGAGGAAAGCGAGGGCGAGCAGGCCGGCATCAAGTCCGCCACCATCCAGGTGACCGGGCCCAATGCCTTCGGCTGGCTGAAAACCGAGGCCGGCGTGCACCGCCTGGTGCGCATCAGCCCCTTCGACGCCGCCGCCCGCCGCCAGACGTCTTTTGCCAGCGTCTATGTCTTTCCCGTGATCGACGACAAGATCGAGATCGAGATCAATCCGGCCGACCTGCGCACCGATACCTTCCGGGCCTCGGGTGCCGGCGGCCAGCACGTCAACAAGACCGAATCCGGCGTGCGCTTCACGCATATCCCGACCGGCATCGTCGCGGCTTCCACCCAGGACCGCAGCCAGCACCGCAACCGCGTCATCGCCATGGATATGCTGAAGGCGCGGCTCTACGAACTGGAACTGCGCAAGCGCGAAGAAATCAACGCCGGCATCGAGGCCGGCAAGACCGATATCGGCTGGGGCCACCAGATCCGCTCCTACGTCCTGGCCCCCTACCAGTTGGTCAAGGACCTGCGCACCAACGTGGAGAAGGGCAACCCGGACGCCGTGCTGGATGGCGACCTGGACGACTTCATGGCCGCCGCCCTGGCCTCGCGCGTCGGCACCACGCGGTCCGAGGCCAGCGCGAACGCACGATAGGGCCCCTGGCGCGGAAAGACCCCGATGGACGACCTTTTCCCCACCAGCGCGCGCCCGCAGGACAGGCACGACCCTGGCGGCAAGGTGCGGCTGAAGGTGGCCGGCGATGTGGTCAGCATCGCCGAATTCTCCGATGACGGCCGCTACCGCTACACGCTGGAACGCCGCTGGGACGGCAAGCCCTTCGGCAGCCCCGGCGTGGTGGCCTGGCTGATGATGAACCCCTCCACCGCCGACGAGCAGGTGGACGACCCCACCGTCCGCCGTGCCCGCGACTTCACCCGCCGCTGGGGCCATGGCGCCATGGTGGTGCTGAACGCCTTCGCGTTGCGGGCCACCAAGCCCTCCATGCTGCTGGAAGCGGAGGACCCCGTCGGCCCCGGCAACGACGCCGCCATCGCCTTCTGGGCCGCGAAGGCGGACATGGTGGTGGCCGCCTGGGGGCTGCCGCCGAAGCCGCTGCGCTGGCGCAGCGTGGCGGTCGCGGCACTGCTGGCCAAGGCCGGCGTGCAACCCCTGGCGCTGAAGGTGACGCAAAGCGGGCAGCCGGGGCACCCGCTTTATATCGGTGGCGATACGCGGCCGGTGCCCTGGGTGGCGCCTGCGGTTTGAAGGAAGGCCGGGGAAGGAATTCCGCGGGCCCCTTCTTTTTTTCTGGCGTTTCCGCGTGTGGGCGGGGTGTCGCCTCGGGCAAGAGGATTTTTATCCATCGCCCGCTCAGCGGGAGCTGCCATCGGCCGATGCAGCCTGACGCCACCAACGAATAGAAAAGATGGGGTTCGGGGGAATTCCTTTCCCCCGCCTTCAGTTTGACAGCGGCGCGACCCGAAGGGCATTCCTCCGCCGCTTCATGAGTTGGAACCTGCCCATGCGCCCCTCGGGCCGCGCCGCCGGCGCGCTTCGCGATGTCTCCATCGAAACCGGAATCGCCCATCATGCCGAGGGCTCCTGCCGCATTCGCATGGGACTGACGGAAGTGCTCTGCACCGCCAGTGTCGAGGGCCGCGTGCCCGGCTTCCTGCGCGGCAAGGGCGAAGGGTGGATCACGGCCGAATACGGCATGCTGCCCCGTGCCACCCACAAGCGCGGCGAACGGGAGGCCACGCGCGGTAAGCAATCCGGCCGCACCCAGGAAATCCAGCGGCTGATCGCCCGCAGCCTGCGCGCGGTGGTGGACCGCAAGGCGATGGGCGAGATGTCCATTACCCTGGATTGCGACGTGCTGACCGCCGATGGCGGCACCCGCTGCGCCGCCATCACCGGCGCCTGGGTCGCGCTGCACCAGGCCTTTGCCTATTGCATGGCCCGGAACGTGCTGGCGCGGAACCCGCTGACCGGGCAGGTCGCCGCTGTTTCCTGCGGGTTGTGGCAGGGCGAGCCGGTGCTGGACCTCGACTACGCCGAGGACAGCGCCGCCCAGGCAGATGCCAATTTCGTGCTCACCGATAGCGGCGGCCTTGTCGAGGTGCAGGCGGCGGCGGAGGGTGCCCCCTTCTCCGAAGGGCAACTGCTCGGCCTGATGGCCCTGGCGAAACAAGGCACCGCGCTCCTCTTCACGGCCCAGCGAAAGGCGATCGCAGCATGACCACTTACCGCAAGGTCGAAGAGACCACCCTGGTTCTCGCCAGCCACAATGCCGGCAAGGTGCGGGAGAACGCGGCGCTGCTGGCCGAATACGGCATCCAGGTCATCAGCGCCGGCGAACTGGGCCTGCCGGTGCCGGAGGAGACGGAGACCACCTTCCTCGGCAATGCCTCGCTGAAGGCGCTGGCCGCCGCCCGTGCCTCCAACATGGTGGCGCTGGCGGATGACAGCGGCTTCTCCGTCGCGGCGCTGGACGGTGCCCCGGGCGTCTATACCGCCGATTGGGCCGAGCAGCCCGATGGCGGCCGCGACTACGCCAGCGCCATGGCCAAGGTGGAAAAACTGGCCCGCGCCAGCAACGACCACGCCGCCTGGTTCACCTGCGCCCTGGTGCTGGCCTGGCCCGATGGCCACACGGAAGGCTTCGAGGGCCGCGCCCCCGGCGAGTGGGTCTGGCCCCCGCGCGGCGACCGTGGCTTCGGCTACGACCCGATGTTCGTGCCCACCGGCCACGCGCAGACCTTCGCTGAAATGGACCCGGCGCTGAAACACGCCATCAGCCACCGCGCGGCGGCCTTCGCGATGCTGGCGGAAGCCTGCCTCGTCCGGCGCTGAACGCGGGAAGGAAAGGTAAAGGCCGGGGTGGAAGGTCCACCCGGGACCCCGCTGTGAGTTTTTGGTCGTGTTTTGAAGCCGGAGCGGAGCGCTGGCTGGTTTTATGAAATGCCGCGCGGGCTGAAGCCGCAGTCGCCGGAGGGCCAAGGCCTCCGGCGC
>JAQGHX010000147.1 GCA_028288745.1 Roseomonas sp.
GCCACCACGCATGTCAGGCGGCGTTCAAGGCCCAGTGGCCCGGCTCGACCTGCTGCAACACCGCGCCCGGCGGGGGCGGCACGAGGTCGTAGGGAATGCGGCGGCGGGCCGCCTCGCGGTCCGGGTCCGGGATCGGGGCTGCCGAGATCAGTGCCCGCGTATAGGGGTGCTGCGGATTCGCGAAGACCTGCTCGGTGCTGCCCAGTTCCACGATGCGCCCCCGCAGCATCACCGCCACCCGGTGGCAGAGGTGGCGCACCATGCCAAGGTCGTGGGCGATGAACAGGTAGGCCATCCCCATCTCTTCCTGCAGGTCCAGGAACAGGTTGACGATCTGCGCCTGGATGGAGACGTCGAGCGCGGTGATCGGCTCATCCGCCACGATCAGCTTCGGGCCGAGCGCGATGGCGCGGGCGATGCCGATGCGCTGCCGCTGCCCACCGGAGAACTGGTGCGGGAAGCGGTCCATGAACTTGGGGTCCAGGCCGACCTGCTTGAACAGCGCGGCCACCTTGTCGCGCCGCTCGGCGGCGTTGCGCACCACGCCATGGGTCTGCAACGGCTCGCCCACGCTGTCACCCACGCGCAGGCGCGGGTTCAGCGACGAGAAGGGGTCCTGGAACACCACCTGCAGGCGCTTGCGGATGGGCGAGAGCCTCGGCCCCTTCAGGCCGGTGATCTCCTCGCCCTCGAAGAACACCTGGCCGGCCGTGGGTTCTTCCAGCCGCAGGATCAGGCGGCCGGTGGTGGACTTGCCGGAGCCGGATTCGCCCACCAGCCCCAGCGTCTCGCCATAGCCGATGGAGAAGGAGACGCCGTCCACGGCCTTCACCGTATGGGTCGGCTTGCCGAACAGATTCCGGGTCGTGTGGTAGTGCCGGGTCAGGCCCTCCACCCGCAGCAGCGGCGCGGCGGTCGCGTTCATGCCGCTTCTCCTTTTGGCATGACGCCGTTGGGGTTGGCGGCCAGGGCAGTGGGCAGGTCGTACCATGCGGCCACCAGATGGCCCGGGGCGGCGTCGCGCGCCTGGACCAGGGGCGGCACCTCCACCATGCAACGCTCGGTCGCGAAGGGGTTGCGGGGCGCGAAGGGGTCGCCCGGCGGCGGGTTGGTCATGTCCGGCGGCGCGCCGCCGATCTGCTGCAGCCGCGGGCGGCGCTTGACCTGGCCGGGGGTGTGGGTCTCGTAGGTCCGGCCCTCGCTATGGTCGGGCAGCGAGCGCAGCAGGCCCCAGGTATAGGCGCTGCGGGTATCCTGGAACAGCGCGCGGGCCGGGCCGCGTTCCATGATGCGGCCGCCATACATCACCTGCACCGTGTCGGCGATGCCGGCCACCACGCCCATGTCGTGGGTGATCCAGATCATCGCCATGCCCAGCTTCTTCTTGAGGTCCTTCATCAGGTCCAGGATCTGCGCCTGTACCGTCACGTCCAGCGCGGTGGTGGGCTCGTCCGCGATCAGCAGCTTCGGCTCGCAGGCGACGCCGATGGCGATCATGGCGCGCTGGCGCATGCCGCCGGAGAACTGGTGCGGATACTGCTTCACCCGCTTGGCGGGCTCGGGGATACCGACCAGGTCGAGCAGCTCCACCGCCCGCGCCCGGGCGGCCTTCTTGGACATCAGCCCATGGCTGGTGATGGCTTCGGCGATCTGCGATTCGACCGTCAGCACCGGGTTCAGTGAGGTCATCGGATCCTGGAAGATAACCCCGATGCGCTTGCCGCGGATGTCGCGCAACTCGCGTTCCCGCAGCTTCAGCAGGTCGCGCCCCTCGAACATGACGCTGCCGCGCACGATGCGGCCGGGCGGGCGCGGGATCAGCCCCAGCATGGACAGCACATGCACGCTCTTGCCGCTGCCGCTCTCGCCCACGACGCCGAGCGTCTCGCCGGGTTCGAGGTTGTAGGTCACGCCGCTCACCGCATGGACGGCGCCGCCCGAGGTATCGAAACGAACGGTGAGGTCATTTACCTCCAGCAAGGGCATCGGGCGGTCTCCAGGCATGAGGGTCACGGCGTCAATTAAGAATAATTCTTATTATCATTTATCGCATGGTGGCAAGCTGTCTCTGCGGCGCGGCCTGCCCGTTAAGCAAGCGTGGCGCTGCCGGCCGCGAAAGGAAAGGGGGGCAGCGCGTCTCTGAAGCGATCCACGGAGCAGGGATGCACTCTTTTCAGGCACGTACGGGCCCGAACGCTTCCATGCCATGCGGTGGCAGGGCCGTCGGCATGAATTTCGCGGCGCGTGGCCCCGGCAGGCGCCCGCCATCGCAGGCACCGGCCGTCTTTGCGAGTGGAACTCGCCTTAAACGACTTCCTCGTAAAGTGCGCGCGCCTCGGGGGCGGGGCCGCGCCGGGTGGCCAGTGCCACCACGCGCCACACGCGCACCACGCCCTGGTCGGGACCGCCCAGGGCCAGGGTCAGCACGTCACCCGGGCGCAGCCGCGCATGGGGCTTGTCCACGGGCTGGCGGTTCAGCCGCACCGTGCCGCGTGCGACGAAGCGGCTGCATTCCGCGCGGGTCCTGGCCACCCGCGCGCACCACAGCCACTTGTCCAGCCGCTGCCAGTCCCGGTCCTCGGTTTCCGCCACCGCCCGCCGGGGTCCTTAGCTTTTGCCCAGCTTCAATTTGGCCAGCACCGCGAAGGGGCTGTCCGGGTCGGCGGCCTTGGCCGGCTTCGGCGCATCGAAGCTGTAGGTGCGGGCGTCGTTGCGGCCGGGGCCACGGCTTTCGCGTCCATCGCGCTCGCGCGGGCCACGCGGGCGGTCGTCGCGGCGGAAATCGGGCCGGGCGCCCTCGCGCGGCGGGCGATTGGCGTCGCGTGCCTCGGCGGGCTGGCCTTCCGCCGGGCGGGGGCCACGCTCCTCGCGCGGGCCACGCTGC
>JAQGHX010000181.1 GCA_028288745.1 Roseomonas sp.
ACAAGCACAAGCAGCGCCTGCAAGAGATCATCCTGGCGCTGAACGACCTCTTCGAGGGGGAGATCACCGACGGTGATGCCGTCGCTTATGTGGACACGGTCTTCAAGGAGAAGATGCTGGAGTCAGACCTGCTCCGCAGCCAGGCGATCGCCAACACAAAAGAGCAGTTTGGGAACTCACCCAATCTCGGCGATGAGCTGATGAACGCGATCATGGACGCTATGGCCGCCCATCAGGCCATGAGCCGGCAGCCTTGAACTCGGACAACGTCCGCAGGCGCATTCTGGCGACACTACTTGGGCCGGGCCAGCTTTGGGAAGCCCTCAGAGCAGGATAAGGGCCTTGTCATCGGTATAGACGCCAAAGCCAGAGATCGGACTAAACTGGACTAAGTCCAGGTGGTGGACTAACTTCGGCCCACCGGAGGCGCCATGCAAACCGTCAACATCCACGCCGCTAAGACCCACCTGTCCCGCCTGGTCGACGCCGCTGCCGCCGGCGAGGAAATCCTCATCGCCCGCGCCGGCCGCCCGGTCGCCCGCTTGGTGCCGCTGCAGGACCTGTCCGCCAGACCCCGCCGCCAGCTGGGGCAGCTCGCTGGCCAGCTGCGCGTGCCGGAGGATTTCGATGCGCCGCTGCCCGACGCCGTGCTGGCAAGCTTTGAGAACGGCTGATGCGCCTACTGCTCGACACACATCTGCTGTTGTGGGCCCTGGCAACGCCGGACCGGCTCGACGCGACGGCGCGCGCCGCGCTGGAGGATCCGGAAAACGAGGTGCTGTTCAGCGCTGCCAGCCTGTGGGAGATCGCCATCAAGGCGGCGCTCGGCCGCTCTGACTTTTCCTGCGATCCCCAGCAGGTCCTGCAAGCGGCGCTGGAGACCGGCTTTGTCGAGCTGCCGGTGCGCGCCGCCGCAGCGGTGCTGGCGGGCAGCCTGCCGCCGCATCACCGCGATCCTTTCGATCGCCTGCTCGTCGCGCAGGCGATCCGCGAGCCGGTGCGCTTCTACACCGCCGACGCCACGCTGCCGGTCTATTCCGAACTCGTCACCCTGGTACGGTAAACTGCTGTCCGGTAGATCCGGGCAGCCTGTTCGTCTCAAAGCGATCGTGTCCCACCCTGTTGCAGCACCAGGATGCGGAACATCAAGCACCGCATCACAGGGCGTGTGCCCTTCACGGCTGCGGTCTGACCGTGACAGGGCCACATCCAGCACGGGGGCAGTCGGCCACCGCCGAGAGCCGCTCCAGCCGGCCGCCAGCCACGGAGAGTGCCGCATACTGCTCATCGACAACGAAGAAGCCAGGCTGCCTCGCCATTGCCACTGTCTCGACTGGCCAGAGACAGTGAATCAGCTCAGCGCCTCAGCCACGAGGTTTTCCGAAGTGTCCACTTGGCGCGAGCCAAGACAGATCCGATCAGTTTGCCGCGGGTAGAATGACAGGCACAGGATGGGCTCCCTCGATGAGGCTGCGAAACGCGATCCGTACGGCCTGTCCGATGGCAGGGGGCATGGCGCCCCCCGCTAAATGGGCCTGCAAGCGAGGCCCGGCCTGCACTTCCACCAGACCAATATAATAGGGCACCAATGGCCGGAAGCTGGCCTGAAAGACGCGTTCGTAGGTCACGCAAGCGCGCAGCCAGCCCTCCGGCGCCACCTCCCGCCAGGTCACCGCGCCGGTCGTGTAGGGGCTGATCGGCGCGGGCGGCCAGAAGGCGCGGCCGGTCGTGACGCAATGCGGCAGCACCAGGCGCCCGGTCTTGGCGCCCTCCCAGAAGGGCGCGTTGAGCGCGTTGATCGGGGGATCGACGGCCTCGCTCATTGTCAGCTCCGCTCGAAGGCGATGGCATCGCCGCCACAGCCAATCCACAGCCCATGCCGGGCGCCGGCGACTTGGCGCGGCCCGGCCTCGCCGCGCAGTTGCAGCACCAGTTCCCGGATCTGGCCCCAGCCATTCATCTGCGCATGCGACAACTGGCCGCCGCTGGTATTGAGCGGGCAGTCACCACCCAGCCCGATCCGCCCGTCCTGGATCCAGTGCAGTGCCTCGCCGGCGCCGCAGAAGCCGAAATCCTCGAAGGCATAGACCGGCAGGGGCGAGAACGAGTCGTAAATGCCGACGGCATCAACAGTCTCCGGCATGATCCCCGCCATGCCATAGACCTGCTGGCCGCGTGCCTCCCCAAGACTGAGGCGGCGATCGGACTGCTGTTGCATGCCCAGACCGACGGGGCCGAAGATGAACGTCTCGCGCCCGGCGCGGACACCCTGCATGCCGGTCAGCCAGACTGGGTTCTTGCCAGTGGCCTCTGCCTTGCCGCCAAGGATCACACAGACTGCGCCATCACCCACAATCGAACAGTCAAAGAGCCGCAGCGGTGCGATTACCGTCCTCGCCATGCGATAATCTTCTGGCGTCATCGGCGCGCGCATCACCGCATCCTCGGCCAGCATGGCGTGACGACGGAGGGTCAGCGGGATCGCCGCCAGCAACTCACGATCCAGCCCATAGCGTTGGCAATAGAGCTGGAAGGCCATGGCGGCGCCGGCCACCGGCGAAGCCATGCCGATGCTGCCATCCTCGGCATGCGGGCCGCCATTTTCGCGGAACTGCTCGAAGAAGAACGGGTTGTTCGCCTCGCCGATGCGACCGAGATCAGAATTCTTCATCGCCATCAGGCAGGCCACCCGCGTCGCCATCCCGCAGGCGATCGCCATGGCCGCCTGGATCAGCACCGTCGCGGCGAAACGGCCATGCGCCCAGGTCTGGCTGCAGAAGCGCGGCGACAGGCCGAAGGTCTGGGCGATGGTGTCGTAATCAGCGCCACGGGGCGAACCCACATGCACGATCAGCCCGTCGATCTGCCCCGCCTCCAGACCGGCATCCGCCAAGGCCGCGCTCAGCGCGGCGCCGGCGGGCTCCAGCACGGACATGTCCGGGCGCCGCGCGAAGCTGCTGGCGCCGACGCCGATCACCGCCGCCGAACCGGCCAGCACCGTCATGGCGCGGCCTCCGCCAGGCCCAATGCGATACGTGCATCCTCGATCAGCCGCGCCTTGCTGACCTTGCCGCTCGACAGGCGGGGAAGCTGCTCCTCCTTCCGGAACAGCACATGGTGCGGCGCTTTGTAGGAGGCGGCGCGTTCCCGCATGAAGTCGCGGATCGCCGCCTCGCTGACCGGGTTGCACGGATTGACGAAGGCCACGATCAGCTGGCCCAGCTTGGGGCTGGTGACGCCGACGACATAGGCGTCACGCACATCGGGATGGCTGGCGATCAGCTGCTCGACCTCGACGGGCGAGATATTGATGCCGCCGCTCTTGATGACTTCCTTGAGCCGGGCCTCGAAGGTGAAATTGCCTTCAGTATCGAGGCTGCCGATATCCCCCGTATCGAACCATCCATCGGCGCGGAAGGCGGCCATGGCCTCGGGCGGATTGCCGTAATAGCCAGGGGTGATATGGCCGCGCACCAGCACCAGCCCCTTGCCGCCGGTTGGCACCGGCGCGCCGGTATCGGGGTCGACAATACGCAGCTCCATCCCCGGCACCGGTGCTCCGTCGCTGCGCAATTTGAGCTCGATCGGGTCGTCGGTGCGGCCCACGGTGACATTTCCATAGGTCTCGGTCATCCCATAGGCGGGGACGGCCTCCTTGATTCCGAGTTCCACCAGCGTCAGCCGCTTGTATTCGGCACCCAGTCCCGCATTGCCCTTGACCAGCGAGCCCAGCCGCGCCTTGCGGTACTCGGGGTGCCCCAGCATGCCGATGGTCATGTTGCCTGTGGCGTAATAGACGGTGGCGCAGGTGCGCTCGATCGTGTCCATGGCGCGGCCGGGCTCGAACCAGCCTTGCAGCACGATGGCCGCGCCATGGGTGAGGCTGGCCGGCAAGGCGTTGGCGGCCCCCAGCGCGTAGAAGAGCGGGGTGCCAATCCAAACCCGGTCCTGCGGCCCGATGCCGCGCCGTGCGCCCAGTTGCCAGCCATTGGCCACCAGACTGTCCTGGTTGAGCACCACACCCTTGGGCGCGGCTGTGCTGCCGGAGGTATAGATGATAAAGGCGTTGCGATCCGCCGGCAGATCGCGCGGCAGCGCAGCCTCGTGTCCGCGCCCCTCAGCCAGGAAATCGTCCCACGACGCTGCTTCAGATTCCAGCAGCATGACGTGGCGCAGACTGGGAAAGCGCGGATTGCGGATATTGCGTCCACCACCGCGGACCTCCGGTACCAACCCGGCGATGATCGCGGCGTAATCGGTGCGCAGAAAGCGCGTCGCCGAGACCAGCAGGGAGATGCCACAATGCGCCATGGTCCAGGCGATCTCGGTCTCCTTGTACCATGTGCTCAGCGGCACCATCACCGCGCCAACCCGATCCGCGGCCAACGCCAGCACAACCCATTCCGGCACATTGCCCAGCAGCATGCCGATGCGGTCGCCGGGGCGCACGCCGCGCGCCAGCAGGGTCGCGGCGGCGGCGAGTGTCTCCTCCCGCAGCGCGCCATAGGAGAGCACGCGGTCCTCATGAAAGATCGCCGGCCGCGTGGGATCCAGGGCCGCCCATTCATCCAGCACGGCGGCCAGAGTTCTAGCCTTGGTTTGATTCGGCATGGCGTCAATCCATCCTCGCGCCGGAGGCCTTAGCGACACTGCCCCAGCGCGCCGTCTCGGCCTGAGTGAAGGTGCGGAAGGCTTCGGGCGTGCTGGCGCCGGCAGTGGCACCCAATTCCGACAAAGCGCGAATCATCGCCGGCTCCTGCAGGGTGGCGACCATCGCGGCATTGACCTGCGCCACGATCGCCGCTGGCGTGGCGCCCGGCATGATCAGCCCGTACCAGTTGGAAACCTCGTAATCCGCCAATCCAGCCTCGGCGGTGGTCGGCACATCCGGCAACTGGGGCAAGCGCTCGGCGGCGGCCAAGGCGATGGCACGCAGGCTGCCCTGTGTGACGGGGGCGATGAAGGCCGAGACATCGGCGATCATCGCCTGGACCTGGCCGCCAACTAGGTCGGTCAGCGCCGGGGCGACGCCGCGATAGGGCACATGCACGACCTCAATCCCCGCCTGCATCTTGAGCATCTCAATCGCCAGATGAGGAATGCTGCCATTGCCGGAGGAGGCGATGTTGAGCTTGCCAGGATTCTTTCGGGCATGATCGAGGAACTCGGCCAGGCTGCGCACCCGCAGGCTGGGATTGACCACCAGCAGTTCCGGGATCGCCGCGATGCGGCTCACATACGCCAGGTCGCGCATTGGGTCGAAAGGCATGGTCATCAGGCCGGGCGCGATGGCCAAGCCGCCCACCGTGGCAAAGCCCAGGGTGCGGCCATCCGGCGCCGATTTGGCGACCGCATCGATGCCCACCACGCCGCCGGCACCGGAACGGTTCTCGACCACGACAGTGCGGCGCAGACGTTCCGAGAGTTTGGGCGAAAGCACGCGGGCCGCGACATCGCCCGGCCCACCGGGTGGGAACGGCACGATGAAGCGGATCGGGCCCTCCGGAAGTTCTGCATGGGCGCCGGCTAATGGCAGTAGCGCGGCGCTCAGGCCGAGTGCGATGCGGCGGGTGATCATGGAATTTCCCCTAATTTTCCGTATTTTTTAGGGCGCGATGACGATACGCCCGGCAACAAGTCCCTCTTCGACCAGCCGGTGCGCCTCCGGCAGGTCGCGCAGCGCCATCACCCGCGCAACCTGCGGTCTGATATGGCCTACCGCGGTCATGGCAATCACATCTTCCAACTGCCGCCGGCTGACACTGCCGACGCCCAGCAGCTGCGCCCGCTTGAAGAAAACACGGGCAGGGTTGATGCGGATGCTGTCGCCATTGAGCTGGCCGACGAAGGCGTAGCGCCCATGCGGCGCCAGGCTGTTGAAGGCGGCGTCGAAGACCACGCTGCCGACAGTGTCGATCACCACATCGACACCCTCACCATCGCGAGTCAGTGGTTTGACCTGGCGGCTGAAATCCTCGCTGTCGCCGGCGACGATTACCTCGTCGGCACCGTGCTCCAGGAGGAAGTCGCGCTTGGCCGCACTGCGCGTTACCGCCAGCACACGGGCCCCGGCCGTCTTCGCGATCTGCACCGCAGGCAGGCCGACGCCGCCAGTGGCGCCGGTGACCAGCACTGTATCGCCGGCCTCGACATGCGCCGTGTCGCGCACCGCGTTGAGCGCCACGCCCGCGCCTGGACCCAGCATGCAGGCAATTTCATAGGACAGAGAAGCCGGGATCGGGACGAAGGCGTCCTCGGGCAAAGCCGTATATTGGGCATAGCCGCCACGCACCGGACGGCGCTGCCGGCAGGTGGTCTCCCGCCCGTTCCGGCAGTAGCGGCAATTGCCGCAGCTGGAAAAAGCCTTGGTACAGACACGATCACCGGGGCGCAGCCGCGTCACACCTGCGCCGACCGCAGTGACATCGCCCGCGATCTCAAGCCCGATCACCAATGGGAAGATGATGTCGCGGCGATAGGTACCGTTACGCTCGACCACATCCTTGTAGGAGACGCCAGTGGCACGAACGCGGACCAGAACCTCGCCAGCTGCGGGTTCGGGGATGGGCAGTTCCTCGAAGCTGAAGATATCTGGCGGGCCGGCTTCATGCAGGACGGCGGCAAGCATCACTGTTCCTCCGGTGTCTTGTTGTTGGCCCGCCAGCCGATCCAGTAGGAGACCTGGTCCGCAGCCTTACGCAGAAGGCCTTCAATCATGGCGCTACGCTCCGGCGTGAAGCGCATCGTCGGCATGCCAATGGACAGTGCCGCGACTGGATGGCCCTCGGCATTCCGCAGCGGCATGGCCAATGCGACCACCCCCTCGAACAGCTCATCCCGGCCCATGGCGACACCGCCAGTGGCAATGACATCGAGCTGGGCGCGCAGTTGCTCGGGATCGGTCACGGAATGTCGGGTGGGAGCGGGGAGAGGCTCGGCCAGATAGGCCTCGCGGTCGCGGGCGGACGCAGCGCCCAGCAGCGCCTTGCCCGCGGCCGCGGTGCTGAGCGGCGCGCGATGGCCGACCTGCATCAGATAGGTCACCGGATGCAGGCCATTCTCGCGCGCCACCACCATGATCTCGCGCCCGGAACGCACGGACAGGGCAGCGGATTCGCCCGATTTTTCCATCAACTCGGCCAGGATCGGGCGGGTCAGCTTGATGATATCCATCTGTCGCAACAGCGCGCCGGCCAGGGGCAGGATCTCGGGCCCCAGGCCGAAGCGGCTGCCACCATCATCGCGGCGAACGAACTGCCTGGATTCCAGCGCGGCCAGCAGCTCGGTCAGGCTGCTTTTGGGCAGGCCGAGCGCCTCTGCCAGAGCACCATGGGTCATGGCGGTGCCACGTTCGGCCAGAACCTCCAGCAATTCCAGCGCACGAATGGCGGATTTGACCACAAACAATACTCCGAACTATGTTCGATATACCGAACAGCTGGCGCGATGGGAAGCCGGCGCGAAATAGAACAAGGGGAAGGAAGCGGATGCCTCACACCATGCCGCGTCGCGGCTTGCTGACAGCGGCCCTCGCGATGCCCGCGCTGATCCGGCCGGCAGGGGCGCAGGGCCTGCCGGCAGGCTACCCCAATCGGCCATTGCGGCTGGTCGTGCCCTTCGCCGCAGGCGGGTCGGGCGATATTGTGATGCGGCTTGTGGCGCCTCGGCTCGGCGAGCGACTGGGCCGATCCGTAGTGGTGGAAAATCGTGACGGCGCGGGCGGAGTGGTCGGGATCGACGCGGTCGCGAAGGCCGCGCCGGATGGCTATACGATCGGCTTCGGCACGACCGGGCCACTGGCCACGAGCGTCTCAACCCAAGCCAATATGCCTTATCACCCGCTGCGCGACCTGGCGCCGGTGACCATCCTGGCGACGGTGTCGGAACTGCTGGTGGTCAGTCCCAAGCTCGGCGTCAACACCCTGGCGGAACTGCTGCAACTGGCCCGCGACAGGCCGGGCCGCCTGAACTTCGGCTCATCGGGGCCAGGAGCGCTGCCGCATCTGGCAGGGGAGATGCTGAAGACTCAGGCAAAGATCGACATCACCCACGTACCCTATCGCGGCGTCGCGCCGGCGGTGAACGATGTGCTGGCCGGGCAGATCGAGATGATGTTCGCCGATTTGCCCGTGCTGCTCTCACATGTGCGCGCCGGCACGCTGCGCGGCCTGGCCGTGTCCAGTCCGCAGCGCGCGCCGCTGTTGCCGGAGGTGCCGACCATGGCCGAATCCGGCTTGCCGGGGGTCGAGGCGGAGAATTGGTACGCGATCGTCGCGCCGGCTCGCACGCCACCCGCCGTGCTGGATCTGCTGCAGCAGAAGTTCAGCGAGGTGGCCGCCACGCCCGAGGTGGCGGCGCAGCTGGTGGCGCAGGGGATGCGGCCGGTGGGATCGGATCGGGCAACGCTAGCGCGGCTGCTCGAGAGCGAGATTCCAAAATGGACCGAACTGGTTAAGGCCGTCGGCATCGCGGCTGGCTAGGATGACGACTCCTTCACGACAGCCAGAAACAGACACTTGCGACGATGGCGATGGCGGAGAGGAAGTTTCTGGCGAGGCGATCGTAACGGGTCGCGATGCGGCGTCAGTCTTTCATGCGGCAGAACATCCGCTCGATGACGTTGCGGCCACGATAGGCGCGGCGGTTCAGCGGATAGGGATGGCGACGCGCCGGTGGAGGGGATGACCACCTCGGTGCCCTGGGCTTCCAGGCGCTGCCGGAGATGGTCGGCGTCATAGGACTTGTCGGCCAGCAGGCGAGTTCGAAGGAGTGGGCGCGGAACAGCTCCTTGCGCTCCATCATCTGCCGGATCTCATCGGGAGGCCAACAATTGCCGGCCGGGTCGGTGAAGTGCGTGCCGTTGTCGGTCAACACCGTGTGGATCTGGTAGGGAACGGCTCCAACCAAAGCCCGGAGGAAGTCGCCCGCGACACGTCGCGTGGCTTTCTCGTGCAGCTGGGCGAAGGCGAACTTCGAGGTTCGGTCGATGGCAACGAAGAGGTAGAGCCTGCCTTCCTCGGACTGCACCTCTGCGCTGTCGATGTGGAAGTAGCCGATCGGGTAGCGCTTGAACCTGGCACGCTGCGGCTTATCGCCGCCGGTTTCGGGCAAGCGGGAGATGCCATGGCGCTGGAGGCAACGGTGCAGGGAAGAGCGCGTCAGGTGCGAGATGGCCGACTGCAAGGCGTAGAGGGCCATCCGCGCCAGGGGGCACTTCCCGAGCGATGACGCGGCGTTGAAGATGCTGTTTCTGGCCTTGAACAGGACCGAAAAGGAATGGACCATGCCGCCGCGTGAATGGTCCATGGCCAAGG
>JAQGHX010000002.1 GCA_028288745.1 Roseomonas sp.
GCCACCACCCGGCCCCAGCGCGTGCCGATCATCGGCAGGATCAGCGGCCGCAGCGCCGCGAAGAAGCCGTTGAGCGAGACATCGATCACGCCACGCCACTGCTGCTCGGACATGCCGGCCAGCGGCACGTCGTCATGCGTGCCGGCATTGTGCACCAGGATCTGGATCGGCCCGGCGGCCAGCAGCGTCTCCAGCGCCAGGGCGGTGGCGGGCATGTCGGTCAGGTCGCAGGCCAGGGCCGCCGCCTGGCCACCCGCGGCACGGATTTCGCCCGCCAATGCCTCGGCACGATCCAGCCCGGCATGGGCATGGACCAGCACCGCATGGCCGTCGGCGGCAAGCCGGCGGCAGATGGCGGCACCGATCGGGCTGGCCCCGCCGGTCACCAGGGCGCGGCGCGGCGTCATGCGGCGCGCGCCAGGATCACCGCCGCCTGGCCGCTCAGCAGGTCGCGGCCATCCCCGGCGATGGTGAAGCGGTAGATGAAACCGCCTGCCTCCGCCACCAGCGCCACCGCCTCGATGCGAAGGTCGCCGGCGATGTCGTCCAGCCGCGCCACCGCCAGCGCCACCTCGCGCAGGCTGCTGACGAAGCCCAGCGGCTGCGCCGCGCCGGCCCGCAGGGCGCCATGCAGCGCCATAGCCTGCAAGGCGAATTCCAGCCCGCAGACCGCTGGCAGCATCCCGTCCCGCCGCAGCGGATGGGCCGGGTCCCGGTGCCGCGCGGTGGTGCAGAGGATATGTGCTGTCCCCCAGTCCAGCGCCCGGTCCAGCAGGCACATCGCCCCCTGGTGCGGCACCAGCCCAGCGATCGCCGCCCGCTCCAGCGGCGGGCTCAGCATGGCGAAACCCGCAATTCCAGATGCGCATCCGCCAGCAGCGGCAACCGGACCAGCGCCGCCCGACGTGCCGCCAGCGCCCGCAGCAGCGGCAGGGCGCGGGCCGCCGGATTGCCCAGCGCCAGTGCATCCAGCCCCTCCAGCTCCTCGGCCGACGGCCCGGGCGGCAGCGGTTCGGCCACGTAGCGCAGTTCCAGCACGGCCAGGGCGCCCTCCGGTCCCGGCCGCAGCAGGCAGGCGGTGGCGAAGGGGAAGGCCGTGGCCCGCACCGCGCCCAGCGGCGCCGGCAGCGGCGTGTCATAGGCGCAGAGCAGCACGGCGCGGCCGCGCGTCGCCACATTCCCCATGGCCGCCAGCAGCCCGGCGGCGAAGGCCCCGTCATGCCCGCCCAGGCTGACCGAGGGCAAGGTCGAGCCCACCGCGATATGCCAGTAGCCCGCCGCCGCATTATGCACCGAGTTGTGGAACAGCGTCGGCGAGACCGCGACATCCGGCGCATGCAGCGCATCCAGGATACTGCAGACCACCGCGCCATCGCCGTTGCCGCTGGCGAAGACCGTTTCCAGCGCCGCCCGGTCGGGCTCCGCCGCCGTGGCCTCGGCCGCCGCGGCCAGGGCGAAGCGCACGGTGACGCCGGCCCGGCGACGGTCGCCGGGCGCCAGCAGGGCGGGGGTCGGCGGCAGCGCCTCGGCCATGACCCAGGGCTGCTCGCCCGCCAGGATCGGCGCGCTGGCCGCCCAGCCCGGCAGGCCGGGGCCGAATACCGCGGGGGACGCCAGCCAGCACCTCATCCTTGACCGATCACCAGGCTGCAATTGCTGCCGCCGAAGCCGAAGGAGTTGCTCAGCACCCGCCGCACCCGCACCGCGCGGTTGCCGGTCGCCACGTCGCTGCGGAAGGCGGGGTCCGCCGCCGCGATCCCGAGGCAGCCCGGCACCAGCCCTTCCTCGATGCAGATGGCGGCGATCATCGCCTCGATCGCCCCCGAGGCGCCCAGCGCATGCCCGGTCCAGCCCTTGGTGGAACTGCAAGGCACCGCCGCACCGAACACCCGATGGATGGCGAGATCCTCCATCGCGTCATTGGCGCGGGTGCCGGTGCCATGCAGGTTGATGTAGTCGATCTGCCCCGGCTCCAGCCCCGCCGCCGCCAGCGCCGCCCGCATGGCGGAGACGGCACCCAGCCCGTCCGGGTGGGGCGACGACATGTGGTGCCCGTCGCTGCTGGCCCCCGCGCCCAGCAGTTGCGGCGTGCCGGCCGGCGCGTCCTCCGGCCGGACCAGCAGCGCGAAACCGGCGGCCTCGCCCACGGTGATGCCGTCGCGACTGGCGGCGCAGGGGCGGGTCGGGCCCTGCGCCAGCAGCGCCAGCGAGCCGAAGCCCTGCAAGGTCATCTGGCAGAGCGTATCCACGCCCCCCACCACCGCGGCGTCGCAAAGCCCGGCCCGCAGCATGGTGGAGGCTTCCAGGAAGGCGCGGGCGCCGGAAGTGCAGGCGGTGGAAATGGTCAGCGCCGGACCGTGCAGCCCGAGCCGCGCCCGCACGTAGCGCGGCAGGGCGAACAGGTCGTGCGTGGCGGCGAAGTCGAAATCCTCCGGCAGCGCGGTCTGGCCTTCCGGACGGCGGCGATAGGCGGCCTCCGTCTCGGCGATGCCGGAGGTGCTGGTGCCCAGGATGACGGCGACGCGCGCCGCCCCGTACCGCGCCCGCGCCTGTTCGGCGGCATGGGCGAAGCCGTCCTGCCGCAGCGCCAACTCGGCGAGGCGGTTGTTGCGGCAGTCGTAGCGCGCGAGGCCCGGCGGCAGTTCCACCGCATCCACCCCGGCCACGCGGCCGACCCAGGTGGCGGGGCGGTCCTCGGGTCCGGCGGGGCGCAGGCCGCCCTGGCGGCCGCGCAGGGCCTGGCGGGTGGCGTCGGTACCGGTGCCCATTGCACTGACGGCCGTGAAGGCGGCGAGCGCCAGGGGGGAGAATGTGGAATGCATCGTTGGTTTCAGTTGGGGGCCTTCTGGCGGGGTGCCAGGGGGGGTGCCGAAGGGGGCGACAGCGTCAGTGCGAGCAGGAAGGCGGCGATAACGCCGATGGCCACCGTCAACCCGATGCCCCGCAGCACCGGCGTGCCGCAGAAGGCCAGCAGGCCGAAGGTCAGCAGCGTGGTCATCGTGCAGTTGAACACCGCGCCCAGGGTCCGGTTGGCCTCCGCCGCGCCTGAATTGGCGGAAGCGCCGAGGAACAGGGCGTAATCCATGCCCACCCCCGCCGCCAGCAGCAGCGCCGCCAGATGGAAGGGGGTCAGGCGCTGCCCGGCCAGGGCCAGCACCGTGACGGTGACGAGCAGCGCGCCAATGATCGGCGCCGCCGTCCACAGCGCCGCCGGAATGCCGCGCCAGCCACGGCCGAGGCCGGCGGCCAGCAGCCCCAGCACCGCCAGCCCGCCCAGCCCGCACCACAGCAGCGCCTGGCTGGTGGTGGTGGCGACGACACCCTCCGTCTCGGCCTTCACATCGACCCAGAGGATGGCCGGGTCGGCCAGCCCGTCCAGCGCCTGGCGCAGCGCCGCCACGTCGCGCAGTTCATTGGGAATGACGAGCCCCTGCCACTGGCCATCCGCCTGCGACAGCAGCGGGCCGAGCCGCGCCGAGAGCACCGGCAGGCGTCCGAGATCCCCAGCCACCAGCGGCGGCAGGTCACGGCTCCCGGCCAGCGCGTCGAGGAAACGGGCAAAGGCATCGGGCCGGAACGGCAGGCCGGCGGCGGCTTCCGCCAGCCGGGCGCGCATGGTGTCCGCCGTGGGCAGCATGGCCTGCCGGGCGCGCTGGGTGGCGGTGCTGGGCAGGTAGCGGGCGGGGCTGTCGAAGCCGCCCAGCACGCCGCGCGAGACCAGCGGCGCCAGCGCGCCTTCCACGGCCTCGGCGCGGCGCAGCACCGTCTCGGCATCGGGGCCGGTCAGAGCCACCAGCCCGCGCACATCGGGGGCACCGAGTTGCCGGCGCAACTGTTCGTCCAGGTCGCGCTGCGCCTGCGGGATGGGGCTCAGGCGGGCGAGGTCGTCCTCCCAGCGCGGCCCGCCCAGGGCGAGCAGCACCAGCCCCGCCAGCGGCACCACCAGCGCCACGGCGCGCAACCCGCGCAACCGCCCGAAGCCGCGCGCCAGCACCGCCGGCAACGGGCGCGGCGCGAAGACGGCGCCCGGCAGCAGCCAGGGCAGCAGGCCCGCCGTGACGCCCACCCCCACCAGCAGCCCCGCCACCCCGAACAGCCCGAGCTGCGCCAGGATGGGAAAGCCGGAAGCGATCATCCCCGTCAGCCCCAGCGCGGCGGCGGCGGCGGCCAGCCGCAGGGTGGGCCAGATGCGGCGGGCTGTTTGCGCCAGGGTTTCCTCCGGCCGCCGCTGGGTGATCAGCAGCAGCGGATAATCCACCACCACGCCCAGCATGGTCATGCCGAAGCCCAGCGCCGCGCCATGCACGGCGCCAAAGGCCAGCGCCACGGCCGCCGCCCCCGCCAGCGTGCCCGCCGCCAGCGGCACCGCGACCGCGGCCAGCATCAGCAGCGAGCGGTAGCGCAGCCAGAGGAACCCCGCGATCAGCAGGGCGGAGAGCACGGAGATCATCTCGACATCGGCACGGATGGCGGCGGCGGCCTCCGCCCCGAAGACCCCGGGGCCGCTGACCAGCAGGCGGGCGGCGCCGGGGCCGGCCGCCGCGAAGGAGTCGCGGAAGACAGCCACGGCCGCGGCCTGCGCCTCGACATCCAGGCCGGAGGCATTGCTGCGCGCCACGATCAGCGCGCGGGGGTGGGCGGCATCCTCGGCGAACCAGACGCCCTGGCGCAGTTGCACCCGGCTTTGCCCCAGCCAGCCTTTCAGCAGGTCGAAAAAGGCGCCCACCGGGTCCGCGAAGCCAAAGCGCGCCAGCAGCGGCGAGGCCGCCGAGCGCAGCCCGTCCAGCAACGCCGCCAGCTTCGCCGCCAGCGCCGGCGTCTCGAACAATTCGGGGCTGGTGGAGGGGGAGAGCAGGTAGCGGTAGCGGAAGAGCAGGTCGCGCTCGCCTTCCGTCAGGTCCTGCGCGCCATTGCCGACGAAGGAAAAGCGGCCCGATTCCCGCAGCCCCTCCCCCACCGCCCGGCTCAGGCGCGCGAGTTCCGGCTCCGGCGCGCTCTCGATTCCGGCCAGCAGCAGGGTGGTGGCGGCGCCGCTGCGCAACTCCCGCAGCAGGAACTCGGCGGCGGGGGTACGGCCGGGCGGCAGCAGGTCGGTCATCTCGGCGCGAATTGGGATGGCGCGGAACAGCGCGACCCCGAGCAGCGCCAGCAGCAGCAAGGCGCCGCCCAGGCGGAGCAGGACGATGCGGGGCGGCATCAGGGCGCCGGGGTGATCAGCAGCCGCGTGATGCCGTCATTGCCCCGTGTCTCGACCCGCTGCACAGCGGCCGCGTGGCCATGGATGTCCACCTGCTGCAACGCGGCGCGGATGCTGATGGAAAGCGGCACCAGCCGCATGTGCCAGCCCTCTCCCGCAGGCCCGAAGGACACGTCGTAGTACTTGCGCAGCGTGGCGAGGTCGCCGGCCAGGGTGGAGCGGATGGCCTCCACCATCGGGCGGATCTCGGGCGATTCATCCAGGCTGAGTTCGCGCCGCATATTCTGCGCCGGGCGTTCCAGCGTGAGGCGGTCCCCCCGCACCCGCAGCGTCTCGTCGATCGGGTAGGTGGTGTGCTTTTCCAGTTGGTCCGGCGCGGTCCAGGACAGGGTGCCGGTGCTGGGCAGCGGCATGCTCAGTTCGGGGATGGATTTTTCCTCGCTGAAGGTGGCGCTGCTGCGCGGCACGGCGGCCAGGGCGCGCATGGTACCCTCCAGCGTCGTCTCCGCCGAGAAAGCCGGGGTGGCGAAGGCCAGGGCCAGCAACAGGGCGGCTTTGGCGCAGGAACTCATCGCGCGTCCATCTCTTCCCAGAAGTCGTAGAAATTGAACCAGTTATCGGGAAACGCCCGGGCGATGCGCTCGATGCGGGCGGCATAGTCCCGCGTCACGGCTTCCAGCGCCGCCTGGCGGTCGCGGCGGCCGAAGGCGATGCGGTCGGCGAAGGGCTGGAAATGCACCTCGTAGCGGCGTGGGCCGGTCCAGACGCCGAAGGCGATCATCACCGGGGCGCCCAGCACCCCCGCGAGGATATGCGGCCCCAGCGGGAAGGTGGCCGGCGCACCCAGGAAGGGCACCCGCATCACCTTGCCGGTGCCGGGCGTGCGGTCGGCCAGGATGCCCACCAGCCCGCCGCGCTCCAGGCATTCCTTCGCCTTCAGCATAGCGTCGGGCTGGCCGAGTGGAATGGTGGCCGCCGCCTGCCGCGGCCCCCATTGCGCGAAGAAGGCCGCGGCATTGACGGCGTTGTTCTGGTGCATCAGCGCCACGACCTCCACCGGGCAGCCGGTATCGGCCACCGCCCGCATGGCGTCGAAACTGCCGAGATGCGCGCCGAGCAGGATGCAGCCCTCGCCGCGCGCGATACGCTCGTTCAGCAGGTCCAGCCCGACGACCTGCAACTGGTAGCCGCGCCGCCGGCCATCCAGCAGGAACAGCCGGTCCAGCAGCGTGGCGGAGAAGACGAAGAAGGGGCGAAAAACATCGCGCAGCGCCGGCTCCCGCCCCAGCGCCCGGCGCTGGAAGCGGCGGATGGCGGCGCGCTGCACCGACGAGGACAGGAAGAAATAGGCGGCGATGGGATAGAGCAGCGCATAACCCACCCGGAAGCCGAGCCGGGTGACGATCCAGGCCATCAACCGCAGGCCGGCGGTGCTGCCGCGTTCGCGCTGGCGGGTCCAGTTCACGCCAGTTCGGCCTCGCCCGAGAGCACCAGCGCCCCCCGGCAATGGCAGCGGAAGCCGATGCGGCCGGGCGCCGGGCTTTGCAGCACGATGGCGACCGCTTCCTCCGGCCCCACTGGGGCGATGAACTTGGCGTGGCGAAGCCTGGCGACGGCGCCGTGCCCGGCCCCGGCAATGGCCGTGAAGACGGCATCCAGCAGCACCACGCCCGGCACCAGCGGGCGGCCGGGAAAATGCCCGGCGAAACAGGGGTGGCCGGCCGGCAAGGCGAAATCGCTCATTCCGCCACCTTCTGCGGAACAGCCTGGCGGTGCAATTCGGCCAGAGCCTGGCGCGTCAGCTTGCCCACCGGGTCGCGCGGCAGGCGGGACACCAGCACCACGCGGCGCGGCAGGAACACCGCCTCGATCCGCTCGCGCAGCGCCGCCAGGATCTCACCGGGGCTGCGGCCGGGCGCCACCGCATAGACCATCAGCCGGGCGGAAGGGTTGCGGTCCAGGTCCTCGGGCGCGACGAAGACGCCATCCTCGACGCCTTCGACCGCCGCCAGCAGCCGGTTCAGGCTGGCCAGGGAAGCACGCTTGCCGCCCAGCTTTACCATGTCCGCCCGCCGGCCCAGCAGGCGGAAGCCGCCACCGGGCTGGAACTCCACCGCGTCGGCCAGTGGCACCGGGGCGGGCATACCGGGCACGTCCACCAGCACCACCTCGCCTTCCGCGCCCCGCCGCAGGGCGACGCCGTCATACAGGGTCCAGGTATCGCCCGCCGTGGTGCGGCGGCTGGCGATGGAGCCGATCTCGGTGGCGCCATAAATTTCCAGGACGGAGGTATCCCAGGCGGCCTCGGCGGCGGCGGCGAGTTCCGGCGCCAGCGGCGCGGTGGCCGAAATGACGGCGGCCAGCGGCGGCAGCGCCCCGCCCGAGCCGAGCAGCGCCCGCATCTGCAAGGGCGTCGTCACCAGCAGGCGCGGGGCGGGGGCGGCGTGCAGCGCCTCGGCCACTTCCACCGGATAGAAGCAAGGGCCGGCATGGCTGGCGGTGGCCGCGTGCAGCGGCATCGCCATGGTGGCCTCGAACCCGTACATGTGCTGCGGCGGCACGGTGGCGATCAGCGTGGACACCGCCGGCCCGCGCAGGCCGAAGCGCGCGGCGGCGGCCCGCGTCGCGGCCACCAGCGCGCCCCAGGGCTTTGGGTGCGCCGCCGGCTCCCCCGTGCTGCCGGAGGTGAAGCCGATGATGGCCACCTGCCCCAGCGGGATCCGCGGGTTCGGCCCGTCCTCCCCCTGCCCTTCGGCGGCGACGCGCAGGGCGCCGGGGGGTGGTTGCCAGCCGGGCTCGCCCTCGCCCTCGCCCGCGTCGGCGAGAACACAGAGGTCCGGGTAGGCGGCGGCGATCTCGCGCTGGCGACGCTCGGACCGGTCGGCGGAGAGCAGCATGACCTGCCCCCGGCTCAGTGCCGCGGCCAGCCCTAGCAGCGCGTGGTAGCGATCGGCGCAGAGGTTCAGCGCATAGGGGCGTGGCGGCAGCCGCGCCGCCAGCGCCGCGACATCGGACAGGAAGCGGCCGATGGTGATGGCTTCGCTACCCCGGTGGAACATGACCTCGCCGGGCGCGCGGTCGGTCAGCGGCGCGGTCTCAGACATGGCGGGCCAGGGTGGCCGAAAGGATGGCGCGCAGGGTGCGGGCCGGCGTGGCGGGGCCGAACTGGGGGAAGCGCAGGGTGCGGATCACGTGCTCACCAAGAAAGAGAACCAGCATCAGGCCGCCGGTGATACCGAGGATGGTCAGGCTGTCCACTGGCGTACCGACGGGCGGCAGGCCCAGCAGCAGTGCGGTATGCACCGGCGCCAGGGCAAGAAAGAGGCAGGTCCAGAGCAGCGTCAGCCGCCGCGTATAGCCGGCGCATTCGGCCAGGAGGGTGCCGGGGTCGTAGCGGGTGTAGCGGGTGATCAGCGGCTCCCGTCCCCGGCGCAGGGTGGCGCCGAAATGCACGGCCAGCATAAGGTCGCCCAGCACGGGCAGCAGCCGCGCCAGCAGCGCCATGGCACCCGGCCAGGCCCAACAGGCCAGACCCAGCGCGGCGATGCCGCAGGCCAGGGCCAGCCGCGCCCCGTTGCCAAGCCGCCGCCCAATGGCCAGCGCCAGCGCCGCTACGCCCAGCAGGGCCGCCAGCCCCGGCCGCCCCGCGCCGCGCATGGCGAAGGCGCCACCCGCCAGGGGCAGCACCATCGCGGCGCGCATCGCCAGTGACCCCAGCGTGAGGCGGGGCGAGACCCCGCCCGGCCTCAACGCGCGCGGTTCTTCTCGATATGCGCCGCCAGGTTGCGCAGCGAGGCGAAGATCTGGCCGTTATGCTCGTCATCCGAGCGGAGCTGGAAGCCGTAACGCCGCGAGACGGCCAGGGCGATCTCCAATGCGTCGATCGAATCCAGGCCGAGCCCATCGCCGAACAACGGCGCCTCTGGGTCGATTTCCGCGGGCGTGACTTCCAGGTGCAGCGCCTCGACGATCAGGGCCGCCACCTCGGCTTCGGTGGCCATAACGGTACTCAAGATCAACCTCCCCCCGGGCCTAGTGGCCGCATTGTAGCCCAAGGATATCCGCTCCCGTCGGTTCGGGACATTCAAATAATTGAATTTTTTACGCCGGAAAGCGTCTGGCCCGTGCCGGGGCCAGGGCGAGGCGCGCCAGCGGCGTGGTGGCGATGGTGCAGACCACCGCCATGGCCACCAGCGCGGAGAAGATGGGCGGCGCGATCAGCCCGGCCTCCAGCAACACCGCCAGCACCACGACCTCCATCAGCCCCTTGGTCTGCATCAGCGCGCCGAGCGCCAGGGCGTCCCGCCAGCGCTCGCCCGCCGCGCGTGCCAGCAGGGCGGTGCCGGCCACCTTGCCCAGCACCGTCGCCGCCGTCACCAGCACCAGCATGCCCAGGAACGCGGCCGAGCCGGGCTCGATCAATGCCCGCAGGCCGGTGGAGACGAAGAAGAAGGGCAGCAGCACGGCGGCGGTCAGCGGCTCGATCTTTGCCAGCAGGGGCGCGCGCCAGGCGGCGGGCATGGCGGCGCCGGCCGCGAAGGCGCCGATGATCAGCCCCAGGTCGATGGCCTCGGCCACCATGGCGGACGCGAAGGCAATGGCCAGGGCCACCACCAGCATGGTGTCCTCGGCCGGGCCGCGGGCGGCGAGGCGCGCCAGCAGCGGCCGCACCACCAGCGCCATGCCGGCCATCCAGCCCAGTGCCAGCAGCGCCACCCCGGCTGAGGCCGCCGCGCTGCCGCGCGTGAGCGCCAGCAGCGCCGCGATGGCCATCCACAAGGCCACGTCGTTCAGGGCCGCCAGGGCCAGCGCTGTCTGGCCCAGCCGCCCCGCGATCAGCCCCATCTCCCGCAGGATGGCGGCCAGGACCGGCAGAGCGGTGACGGCCACGCAGATGGCGACCGAGATGGCGAAGCCCACCACATCCGCGCGCGGCCCCACCGCCCCGGGCCAGGCGGCGGCGATCCAGAAGCCGGCGCCAAGGCCCAGCAGCAGGGGCAGTCCCATGCTGCCCGCCGCCATGGGGCCGAGCCGCCGGGCATTCTCGCGCAGCCCCCCGGTATCCAGATGCAGGCCGCTGCAAAAGACGTAGAGCGCCACGCCCAGGTTGGAGAGGCCGTTCAGCGCGTTCAGCACCCAGGGCGAGAACAGCGCTGCGTGCCATTCCGGCGCCAGCCTGCCGAGCAGCGTCGGGCCCAGCGCCACGCCGGCCAGAATTTGCACCACCGCCAGCGGCGCCACCCGCCGCACCGCGCCGATGCGCCAGACCAGCCAGGGGCCCAGCACCAGCAGCAGAGCGACCAGCAGCAACGCGACCTTCGGCGTCAGCAGGTGGGAGGGCATCGCGGGTTCTCAGTCGAAGGGGTTGGCGGCGAGGCCAAGGCAGAGCGGAAGGCGTTTCATCCGGCACCCCGCTCGGCCAGCAGCAGCACGTTGGGCAAGGGCGTACCGGCCCAGCACGGCATGACAGAGACCCGGAAGCCCTGTAATTCCAGCAGCGCGCGCAGGGCCGGCAGCGGCATGGGGCGGATGCTGGCGGCGTGGCGGCCATGCAGGGCGCGGTTTAGCACTTCCATCACACGGCCGAAGCGGCTGCGCCAGCCACAATCGGGGTCGAAGGCCCGGATCACGAGGCGGCGGCGGGCGGCGGCGGCGATGCGGGCCAGCAGGTCATGCTGGGCGGCGTCCGGCAACTGGTAGAGCACGTCGACCAGCAGCACCGTGTCGCAGGGCGGCAGCGGCCCGGCGGAAAGGTCGGCGGCATCGAAGCGCGCGGGCAGGCCGGTGCCGGCATGGCGCGCCGCCCGCAAGGACGGGGCGTCGTGGTCCAGCCCGATGATGGAGGTCGCCCCGCCACCCAGCAGCAGCGCCAGCGCCAGTTGCCCCCGGCCGCAGCCCAGGTCGGCCACCGCACCGAAGCCGCCCTGCCGCCTCGCCAGGGCCAGGATGGCGCCGGTCGCCGGGTCTCGACGCAGCTTGGTACGGACATAATGACGCGTGTAGCGCGAGGCCCCGGCATACCGCGCGGTCACGGCATGGATAAGGGCGGGCAGGTCAGGCGGGGCAGGCAGGGCGCGCGCCTCCGGCGATGCGTGACGAGTATGGAAGGCGTCGCCTGGCCCGGCAAGGCGTGGCGTCAAGGGCCGCCCGCCGGGCCGGGCAGCGGCACGCAGCGCAGCCCCTGGGCGCGCAGCCGGGCCAGCAGCGCCGGCAGCACCGTCAGCAGCGGCGGCTGGCCGGTGGCGTTGGCACGCCAGGTGCCGTCATGCAGCAGCACCACGTCCCCCGCTGCCACCCGGCGCAGCCGCCGCAGGATGCGGGCCGGGTCCGAGAGCAGGCCGTCGGCGCCCCGCCGGGTCCAGGAGGCATGGCGCAGGCCGGTGCCAGCCAGCACCGGGTCCAGCAAAGGGCTGCGCAGCCCGACAGGCGGGCGGAAATAGCGCGGCGCCTGCCCGCCGGCAGCCTCGATCGCGGCCTGGGCCCGCAGGATCTGTCGCCGCTGCGCCGCCACGCCGAAGGCCGCGAAGTGCAGCGGGTGGGTGTCGGTATGGTTCTCCACCGTGTGGCCGCGGGCCAGGATGGCGCGCACCAGCTCCGGGTGGCGCCGCGCCTTGGCGCCGATCAGGAAGAAGGAGGCGCGTGCGTCCTGCGCCGCCAGCAGGTCGAGCGCCAGCGGCGTCAGCAGCGGGTCGGGCCCGTCATCGAAGGTCAGCGCCACCTCGCCGCGCGCGGCGTGCCCGGGCGGCAGGCGACTGAGGTTGGGGCCCAGCAGCGCCGAGCGCGGCACCATGCCCGCCGTGGTCAGCACGGCATGGTTCAGCGCGACCGCCCCCAGGCACCACGGCCAGAGCGCGGGCGAGGCCAGCACCGCCGCCGCCGCGCCCAGGTGCAGCCCGGCCGAGAGCCGCAGCGCGGCGGATGGCGACCAGCGTGCCGGCGGGGCCTGTTCCATGCCGTCTCAGCGGCGTGCGGTATAGGCGCGGAAGATGCCGAGCGAAGTCTCGCAGGTCACCCCGGAGAAGCCGGCGCCGCGCAGGTGGCGCAGGATGGTCTCGGCCGGCACGCAGGCCTCGATCGTGTCCCAGTAGTACCGCATCAGCATGCCGGAACGCGGGGCCCGCAGCCGGCACAGCGCCGGCACCACATGGCCGAGATAGGCGCGCGCCAGCGCCAGGCCCAGCCGCCCTTCCGGCCGCCCGATCTCCAGCAGCAGCACGGTGCCGCCGGGGCGCAGCACGCGGTGGAACTCGGCGAAAGCGGTGCCCAGCTCCGCCACGTGCCGCAGCGCATAGCCCATGGTCACGAAATCCACGCTGGCGGCCGGCAGTGGCAGATGCTCCGCGCGCCCCTGCACCAGCGGCACGGGCAGGCCGCGCCGCGCCTCGGCCAGCATGCCGGCGCTGGGGTCAAGCCCCAGCACCGCCGCCGGGTCGCCGGTGAGGCGGGCCGCTTCCCGTGCCACCAGCCCGGTGCCGCAGGCGACATCCAGCACCCGTGCGCCCGGCCGCAGCCCGGCCCGGCGCAGCGCGTGGCGGCGGTACCAGGCGCCGCTGCCCAGCGAGAAGACGCTGTTGATGCGGTCGTACTGCGCCGCGGTGTCGTCGAAGAGGCGGCGGACGAAGCCGGCGCGCTCCCCGGCGGCGGCATAATAGCCGGTCAGGTTCGGGTGCGGCGCCTGCGGCGGCACGGCGCCGCCTTCGGTCGGGGGCGGGGCGGTCAAAGGCGTCTCCTGGCGGGTTCCGGCGACATCAGCGATAGACCGCTTCCCCCTCGCTCGGCTAGGGTCGGCGCGGGCGGAGGAAGCCTGCCCCAACCAACACGTCATAATGCCGAAGCAAAGACCGCCAGAACCATCACCGTCACTCCGGACCGCTCCATTCGCCCCGCTGCCGCTGGGTACCACGCCACGAAGAGCGGGCGCATCGGCGCCCGTGCCGCGTGCCGGGGGCATGGTGCCGGACTGGCTGCGCCGGGGGGTGGAATATGCCCTCTTCTATCTACTGCTCGGCTTTTTCGCGTTGATGTGCCTGCTCTGGAGCCTGCCCGCCGCGCTGCTGGTGCGGCTGCTGCCGGGCTCCATCGGCCTGCCGTTGGGCCAGGCGGCCATTTCGCTCGGGTTCCGGCTGTTCCTGGCGCTGCTGCGGGGCGCGGGGCTGTTGCGGTGCGACCTCTCCGCCCTGGATGCGCTGCGGGACGAGGGAGGCATCGTGATCGCGCCGAACCACCCTTCCCTGCTGGATGCCGTGCTCGTCACCTCCCGCCTGCCACGGGTGGTCTGCATCGCCAAGGCTTCCATCTGGGACAACATCCTGCTGGGCGGCGGGATGCGGCTGGCGGGCTATGTCCGCAACGACGCGCCGCTGCCGATGATCCGCAAGGCGGCCGGGGCGGTGCAGGCCGGCCGGCAGTTGCTGATCTTCCCGGAAGGCACGCGCACGCCCGTCGGCATCGGCGGCGCCGGGCCACTGGGGCCTTTCAGCCGTTCCTTCGCCGTCATTGCGCAGCGCGCGGGCGCGCCGGTGCAGACGGTGGTGATCGAGTGCGATTCCCCCTACCTCCGCAAAGGCTGGCCGATTTTCCGCAAGCCGGTGCTGCCGCTGTGCTACCGCGTGCGCCTGGGCCAGCGCTTCCTGCCGCAGGGTGACGCACAGGCCGTCAGCGACGGGGTGGAGCATTACCTGCGCGGCGCGCTGGGGCACCCGGTGGGGGAACGCCGCGCGGGGTGATGCCAAGCCCTGGCATTCCGCCCTAGAACCGGTATCGCATGATCATTCCGTCCCGCACACATTTTGTCCTCATCCCCTCCTACAACAGCGGGCCGCTGGTGCTGGCGACGGTGCGCGCGGCGCGCGAGCGCTGGAACCCGGTCTGGGTCGTGGTCGATGGCAGCACCGACGGCACGGGCGATGCCCTGCTGGCGGCGGCCGCGGCGGATGACGGCCTGCGCGTGATGGTGCTGCCGCGCAACCGCGGCAAGGGCGCCGCCGTGCTGCACGGGCTGGAGGCCGCCGCCGCCGAGAGCTTCACCCACGCCCTGACCATGGATGCCGACGGCCAGCACCCGGCCGGGAGCATTCCGCATTTCATGGCGCTCTCCGCCGCGTGCCCGCAGGCCATGGTGCTGGGCGAGCCGGTCTTCGGGCCGGAAGCGCCGATGGTGCGGGTGCGCGGCCGCCGCCTGTCCAACCTCTGCGCCAATATGGAGACGCTGTGGCACGGGATCGGTGATTCGCTGTTCGGCTTCCGCGTCTATCCGGTGGGGCCGCTGATGGCGGAAATGCACGCGCACCGCTGGATGCGCCGCTACGACTTCGATGCCGAGGCCGCCGTGCGGCTGTGCTGGCAGGGGCTGCCCGTCATCAATGTGCGGGTGCCCGTGCGCTACCTGCGCGCCGACGAGGGCGGCGTGTCGCATTTCCGCTACGGACGGGACAATACCCTGCTGACCTGGATGCACCTGCGGCTGGGGGCGGGTTTCGCGGTGCGGCTGCCCCGCCTGCTGGCCCGCAGGCTGCGGCCCACGCGCCCCGCCGCCGCCGGGTGACGGCCGCCGCTACTCGCCCGTGAAGCGTGGCGCCCGCTTCTCGTGCCAGGCCCGCCTGCCCTCGGCGAAATCGGCGGAGCGTGCCACGGCGGCGGCCCGTGCCGCGATGGCCGCGTCATCCGCGGTACCGCGCGCGATGTCGTTCAGCGCGCGCTTCATGCCCTGCACCGCCAGCGGGGCGCCAGCGGCCAGCCGCGCCACCCGTTCCGCCACGCGGGGCTTGAACAGGTTCGGCGGCACCGCCTCATCCAGGTAGCCGCAGCGGAGCAGCGCCTCGGTGTCCATCGGCTCGGCGGTCAGGAACAGCGCCTTGGCCACGCCCAGGCCCAGCCGGCTGACGAAGCGCCGCATCCCGCCCGGGTAGTAGTGCAGCCCGAGCCTGCTTGCCGGCATCACCAGCCGCATGCCCTCCACCCCGATGCGGAAGTCGCAGGCCAGGGCGAGGTCGGTGGCGCCGCCATAGACGCTGCCATTCAACGCGCAGAGGGTGGGCACCGTCAGGCGTTCCAGCACATCGACCACCGCGTCCAGCGAGGGCACCGGCTCCCCTGCCCCGAACGCCCCGATATGGAAGCCCGAGCTGAAGGACGTGCCGGTGCCGGTCAGCACCAGCACGCGCAGCGTGCCGTCGGCCTCCACTGCCTGCAGCAGGCGCATCAGCTCGGCCAGGTCGGCCGGTTCCAGCCGGTTGTGGTGCCGGGGGCGGCGCAGGCGGATGGTGGCGCACTGGCCCTCCACCACCAGCAGCGGCAGTTGGCCCGGTTCTTCCATGGCGCGGTCGGGGTCAGTCATCTCGGCATCACTCGCGGTTGGGGTGCCAGGATCGTCGCACCACCGCGCCACGGCAAGGTGGCGGGCCGGGTTCAGAAGTCGGCTTCCTCCATTGCCATCAGGGGCGCGGCGCCGGCCGCCAGCGCGCGGTCCAGCGCCAGGGTCTGCGGCAGGATGCGCGCCATGAAGAACCGCGCCAGCGCCTGCTTCGCCGCATGGCGGCGCCCGCCGGGCAGCGCGGCCATGCGCGCCCACATCCAGCCCAGCGCCACCAGCGCGAAGAAGCGCAGGTAATCCGTGGCCGCCGCCCCTATCTCGGCCGGGTCGGCCGTGCCGCGCCCGACCAGCGCCGCCGTCGCGGCCTCCAGCCGGTCCAGCGCCTCGGCAAGCGGGGTGACGATGTCGGGATCGCCGCCCGCCGCCAGCGTGGCGCGGATCTCGGCGAAGAAGGCGCGCGGCAGGGCGCCGCCGTCCTGGAACAGCTTGCGGCCGACGAGGTCCATCGCCTGCACGCCATTGGTGCCTTCGTAGATCTGCGCGATGCGGCCGTCGCGCACCAGTTGCTCCATGCCCCATTCGCGCACGTAGCCGTGGCCGCCGAAGACCTGTTGCCCCAGCACGGCGGATTCGAAACCGAGGTCGGTGAAGGCCGCCTTGATGACGGGCGTCAGCAGCGCCACCATGCCATCGGCCTTCGCGCGCGCGTCGGGGTCCGGGTGGCGCGCCGCCTTCTCCATCTCCAGCGCTGTCCAGGCCGCCAGCGCGCGGCCGGATTCCGTGAAGGCCCTGATGGTGAGCAGCATCTTGCGCACGTCGGGATGCACCAGAATTGACTGCGCGGCACCGGTGGCGGCACCGGGCGCGCGGCCCTGCAGCCGCTCCCGCGCATAGGTGCTGGCGCCCTGGTAGGCGGCTTCCGCGATGCCGAGGCCCTGGATGCCCACGAACAGCCGCTCGGCATTCATCATGGTGAACATGGCGCGCAGGCCCTGGTGCGGCGCCCCCACCAGCCAGCCCCGCGCGGCGTCGTAATGCATGACACAGGTGGGCGAGGCCTTCAGGCCCATCTTGTGCTCGATGGAGCCTGCCGAGACACCGTTGCGGGCGCCGGCCTGGCCCGCCGCGTCGGGGATGAATTTCGGCACCAGGAACAGGCTGATGCCCTTCACCCCCGGCGGCGCGTCCGGCAACCGCGCCAGCACCAGGTGGATGATGTTCTCCGACAGGTCGTGGTCGCCGGCGCTGATGAAGATCTTGCTGCCGGTCACGCGGTAGCTGCCATCCGCCTGCGGCTCCGCCCGGCTGCGCAGCAGGCCGAGATCGGTGCCGGCCTGCGCTTCCGTCAGCGCCATGGCGCCCATCCAGCGGCCTTCCACCATCGGCGGCAGGTAGAGCGCCTTCAGCTCCTCCGTCGCGTGGCGCTCGATCGCTTCCACGGCGCCGCGCGTCAGCCCGGGAAAGAGGCCGAAGGAGAAGTTGGCCGAGGACAGCATTTCGTCGAACAGCAGTTGCAGCACGCGTGGCAGGCCCTGCCCGCCATATTCGGGCGCATGGGCGAGGCCTGGCCAGCCGGCCTCGACGAAGGCGGCATAAGCTCCGGGAAAACCCTTGGGCGTCCGGACGATGCCGTTCTCCAGGACGCAGCCTTCCTCGTCGCCGCTGCGGTTCAGCGGCTGCGCCACCTTCTCGCAGAAGCGCCCGGCCTCGCCCAGTACCTCACCCATCAGCGAGAGCGGCACCTCCTCGCCCCCCAGGGCGGCCAGGACCGTGCCGGTATCGAGCAGGTCGCCCAGCACGAAGAGCATGTCATCGACGGGCGCGGTATAGGCGGGCATCGCGGTGCTCCTGGCTCAGATCACGCCAGTGGCGCGCAGTTTGGCGATGTCCGCCGCCGACATCTGCAACAACTCATGCAGGATGTCATCCGTATCGGCGCCGAAGGCGCGGCCGGCATGGCGAAGGATAGGGGGCGTCTCCGACAGGGTCGGCACGCCCGCGGGCAGCACGATCTCGCCCACGCGCGGGTCCTGCAACGTCTGCAGGTTGCCGCGCGCCTTGTATTGCGGGTCGTTGAAGATGTCCGCGATGCTGTTGATCGGGCCGCAGGGCACGCCGGCCTCGTCGCAGGCCGCCATCAGGTCTTCGAAATCCTGGCCGCCGACCCAGTCCGCCACCATCGCATTGACCTCGTCGCGCCGCGCCAGGCGCGCCTTGGTCGGGCCGAGCTGGTCCGGGCCGCCCAGTTCCGGCTTGCCCATCAGCACGCAGAGCCGCCCGAAGATCTTCTCGCTGGTGCAGGCGAGCGCGATCCAGCGGCCGTCCTTCGTCTGCCAGTGGCCATGCGGCACCACCTGCGGCACATCGGCGCCCATGCGCTCCCGCACCACGCCGTCGCGGGCATAGACGGTGGAAATCTCGTCCAGCAGGCGGAAGACGGACTCATAGAGGCCGATATCCACCACCTGCCCGCGCCCGGTCTTCTCCGCCAGCCGCAGCGCCATCATCACGCCGACGGCGCCCCAGACGCCCGACATATAGTCCGCCAGCGAGGTGGAGCCCGGCACCACCGGCACCCGCCCCGGCTCGCCCGCCAGATAGCTGAGGCCGGCGAAGCCATGCGCGATGCGGGCGAAGCCGGGCTTGCCGCGCATCGGGCCGGTCTGGCCGTAGGCACTGATGCGCAGCATCACCATCTTCGGGTTGACGGCGTGCAGCACGTCCCAGCCCAGGCCCCATTTCTCCAGCGTGCCGGGGCGGAAATTCTCGATCACCACATCAGATTGCGCGACCATCTTCTTGAAGATGTCGGCCCCTTCCGGCGTGCGCAGGTCCAGCGTCATGCAGCGCTTGTTGCGCGCCTCGCTCATCCAGGCCAGCGTATCGCCACTCTCGGTCGGCGTGCCGAACTTGCGCATCGGGTCGCCATCCTTCGGATGCTCGATCTTCAGCACCTCGGCCCCGAAATCGCTCATGATGGTGCCGCAGAAGGGAGCCGCGATGAAGGTCGCGATATCCAGCACCCGCACGCCGCTGAGCGGCTGGGTTCCCTCGGTCATGGTCAGCGTCCTTCCCTGTTCCTGTCAGCGGTCTCGATCATTGCGGCGCGGTGCAGGATTTCCAGGGCGCGCCGCTCGTGCACCAGGTCCACCATCACGCCGCCGACGCCCACGGCGCCCCGGCCACTGCTCTTGGCCTGTTCCAGCGCCGCCGTCACCTGCCGTGCCCAGGCCACCTTCTCCGGCTCCGGCGAGAACACCGCGTTGGCGGCCTCCACCTGCGAGGGATGGATGGCCCATTTCCCCTCGCAGCCGAGCGCGCGGGCGCGGCGGGCGCTGGCCATGAAGCCGTCATGGTCGCGGTAGTCCGTATAAGGCCCGTCCACCGGGCGCAGCCCATGCGCGCGGCAGGCATTGGCGATGCGCGCCAGGGCAAAATGCCAGTGGTCGTTCAGGTGCCGCGCGCGGGCGCCGTTCGCATCGGCATCGGCCAGCACGGCATAATCGGGGTTGGGGCGGCCGAAGACGGTATCGGGCATGCGCATGTCGGCGGCGTAGTCGCCCAGGCCGAAGACCATCGCCTCCAGCCGGGGGGAGGACGCGGCGATCTCTTCGGCATAGGCGACGCCGCGGGCGGTCTCCAGCAGCACCTCGATGCCGATGCGCCTGTCGCGCGGCGCCTCGGCCTCCAGGCTGGTCAGAAGCTGGTCCACGAAGCGCACGTCGGCCGCGCTTTCCGCCTTGGGCAGCAGGATCAGGTCCAGGCGCGGGCAGGCGCGGACCACATCCACGATGTCACGCAGCACCCACGGCGTGCCCAGGGCATTGACGCGCACCGCCATGGTTCGCGCACCCCAGGCGACGCCGTTCAGCGCCCCGATCGCCATGGCGCGGGCTGCATCCTTGGCGGCGGGGGCGATGGCGTCCTCCAGGTCCAGGAAGACCACGTCAGCGGGCCCGGCGGCCGCCTTGGCGAAGAACCGTTCGGAATGCGCGGGCACCGCGAGTTCGGAGCGGTGCAGGCGTTCGGGAACATGGCTCATGGCGTTGGGCTCATGGCGCCAGGCTCGGGGAAGGCAGGCTCATGGAGGGTCGGGCTCCGGGTTGGCTTGCGGGGCATGGCGCCGCACGCGATAAGCCGGGGGTGAACGTCAATCTGAAGCTTCTGCAGGCCTTCATCGAAGTCGCCGAGCACAGCAGCTTCCGCCGCGCGGCGGAAGAAATCGGCCGCACCCAGTCCGCCGTTAGCATGCAGATCCGCCAGTTGGAGGAGCAACTGGGCCTGCAACTGTTTCACCGCACCACCCGCCAGGTGCGGCTGACCGCCGAGGGCGCCAAGCTGCTGACCCATGTCCGCAGCGCCATGACGGAACTGATGACCGGGCTGCGGCAGGTGGATGGGTTGGCGGCCTCGCATCGCGGGCGCGTTGCTGTGGCCTGCGCGCCCAGCATCGCGGGCAGCCGGCTGCCAGAGGTGATGGCCGCCTTCCAGGCCGCCTTCCCCGGCGCGCAGGTGGAGGTGCGGGAATTGCCGCTGGGCGGCATCCTGGACTGCGTGCGGGCGCAGGATGTCGATTTCGGCATTGGCCCCTGCCCACCCTCGGCCGCCAACGTCGCCTTCCGCCCGCTGCTGGAGGACCCGATCTGCGCCCTGGTGCCACCCGGCCTGCTGCCGGCCCGCCCGCGCGCCACCCTGCGCCTGCTGGCCCAGCACCCCCTGGTGATGATGAGCGGCCTGCGCGAGACGGTGGAGCAGGCGGCCGGCACGCTGGGGCTGACGCTGACCATCCGCTATCAGGCGCAGCAGGTCCTGACCGTGGCGGGGCTGGTGGAAGCGGGGCTTGGCATCGGCATCGCGCCGCGCGTGGCGCTGGAGGGGCTGGCCGGCGGGGCGCTGCATATCCTGCCGATCGGCGCGCCGCGCCTGACCCGGCAGGTTGGCATCCTGACCCGGCCAGGCCGCCCGCTCTCGCCCCTGGCGATCGAGTTGCAGCGTATCTTCGAGACGGTGATGAGCACCCGTCCCGCCCCGCGCGCCCAGCGCGCGGGGCCCGGCTGGAGCGGCCCTGCGGACATGGTCTGAAGCGATGGGCGCTGGTGCGCCGCGACGGTCTGGCACGTCACGCGGGGTCATTCATTTCCTTCCGGCACCCGGTCCTCTCGGCCGGGGGATTGCCTTTGCGCTTAGCCTAGGGTCGCCGAACGGCAAGTCTATCTCATTTAATTGACCTATTCATCAGATAGACTGATGAATGCGGCACTGGCCTCCCCATGGCAGGATAACGCCATGAGCACCGACGATGCCGCCATCACCCCGCGCGCCGAGCCCCCGCCGAACCCCGCGGCGGGTGACGACGCCGCGCTGGCCCGCGCCTTGCTGCGCGAGGCCATGACGGCCTCGCTGGCCACATTGGACCCGGCGGGCGGGCACCCTTTCGCCTCTCTGGTGACGGTGGCCACCGATTTCGGCGGCGCGCCGCTGCTGCTCGTCTCCCGGCTGGCGCTGCATACCCGCAACATGCGGGCGGATGGCCGGGTTTCGCTGCTGCTCTCCCGGCCTGGCAAGGGCGACCCGCTGGCGCACCCGCGCCTGACCCTCTCGGGCATGGCCGCCCCGGCGGAAGCCCCGCATCTGCGCCGCCGCTTCCTGGCACGCCACCCGAAGGCAGCACTCTATGCCGGCTTCCCCGATTTCGGCTTCTGGCGCGTGGAACCCGGGGGCACGCATCTGGTGGCGGGCTTCGGCCGCGCGCCGGAACTGCCGCCCGCAGCACTGCTCACCGACCTCACGGGCGCCGGCCCCCTGCTGGCGGCCGAGCCTGATGCCGTCGCCCACATGAATGCCGACCATGCCGAGGCCATCGGCCTTTACGCGGTGCATCTGGGCGGCGCGGCACCCGGGCCCTGGCGATTGGCCGGCCTGGACCCGGAGGGCATGGACCTGCTGCTGGAGGGCCGTGGCCTGCGTGTCCCCTTCCCCGAGCGGGTGACGGACCCCGGTGCGCTGCGGCGCCTGCTGGCGCGACTGGCGGCGGAGGCGAGGGCCGACGGATAGAACGGCGCCCACGCGGCTGCCCCTGCGGACCGCATGACGCGGCATGCCTAGCGGTGGGTTCGGCGCGGCAGTGGCAGTTCCGACCCCCCTGCGCGCCCAGTGAGGCGCGCTGCATAGCAAGGCCACGGATTTGGTTCGCCGCGCCCGGGCTGGCTGCGTGGCCCCGGATTGACCGGTGGTGCTTGGAACGACCGGACGATCACGGTGACATTCGGAGCGCGCAGGTATTTTCCAGGGCGTCCCTCGATCTTTTTGCCAGGCTGACATGGAGATTGGCCGGCCGCCTCGGTATCCCGCGCGAGCGGCAGCGAAAGCTTGCCGTCAGGTCCATACGGCAATCCGGACGCGCTTAGAGCCTGTTTTGCTCTGTTGAAAGGCTCATGCGATTGCGGCGAGGAGCCTGAGGTTGTGGGTGAGGGCACGCAGGATGAGTTCAGCGCCGCTGAGCCTGATGTCCCCGCGCGGTCAGTGCTGAGCCGAGGCGGCGCTTATGTTGACTGAAACCGCTCTCGATGTGCCAGCGCTGATGATAAAGGACCCGGGGAAAGCGTTGCCGGAGGGCTCGCCTGGAGGGCGTCTTTGGCCAGCGCCGCCCGGTGTCGCGGCGGTTCAGGGCAATGACGGTGCGAGCGATGCCGAGGTCTTCGCGGCAAAGGCAGTGGTTGTGTCCGGCATCGTAGCCAGCATCGGCCCGCCCCGTGTCAGAAGCCATCATACTTGAGGCCCGGCGCATGACGGGCGTGAAGTCCGGCGAGGCCTGGCTCGGGCCGATGCCTGTTACCGCGCCGACGATCAGGTGCGAGTGGGTATGGAGCACCGCGGTCCACTTGGGCCAGGCAGGCTGTCGATGGCCCGCGCGTTTACCATCCCCTCGGCGCTTGGCCTGAATGCTCGCT
>JAQGHX010000096.1 GCA_028288745.1 Roseomonas sp.
CGAGCAGGACCCGGCCAAGCTGACCGCCGCCCAGGCCGACCAGCACTTCACCCAGCCGCCACCGCGCTTCTCTGAAGCCTCGCTGGTGAAGAAGATGGAGGAACTCGGCATCGGCCGGCCCTCCACCTACGCCTCCATCCTGCAGACGCTGCAGGACCGCGACTACGTGAAGCTCGACAAGCGGCGCTTCATGCCGGAGGACCGCGGCCGGCTGGTCACCAGCTTCCTGGTGTCCTTCTTCGAGCGCTACGTGGACCCGCATTTCACCGCGGGCCTGGAGGAGCAGCTCGACGATATCTCCGGCGGCCGGGCGAATTGGCGCGCGGTGATGCGGGCCTTCTGGGAAGAGTTCAACGCCGCCATCGCGGCCACCAAGGACCTGACCATCAGTGCCGTCATCGACGCGCTGGACGAGGAACTCGGGCCGCACTTCTTCCCGGCCCCCGCCGATGGCGGCGACCCGCGCTCCTGCCCTTCCTGCTCCGGTGGGCGCCTCGGGCTGCGCCTCGGGCGGAACGGCGCCTTCATCGGCTGCTCCAACTACCCGGAATGCCGCTACACCCGCCCCCTGACCGTACCGGGCGCGGATGGCGAGGCGGATGCCGGCGGGCTGGCGGGCGGCATGAAGGAACTGGGCGTGGACCCTGTCTCCGGCCAGCAGGTCACGCTGCGGCGCGGGCCCTACGGTGTCTATGTGCAGCTCGGTGAGGGCGGCACGGATGCCAAGGGCAAACCCACCAAGCCCAGGCGCACCAGCCTGGCCCGTGGCATGGACCCGGATACGCTGACACTGGAGCGGGCCCTGGCCCTGCTCTCCCTGCCCCGTGTGATCGGCCTGCACCCGGAGACGGGCGACGAGATCACCGCCGCCATCGGCCGCTTCGGGCCTTACGTGAAGATGGGAAGCATCTTCAAGTCGATAGACAAGGATGACGATGTCCTGTCCATCGGCATCAATCGCGCGGTGTCGCTGCTGGCGGATGCGGCGGCGCGCGTGCGTTCGATGGGCCCGCACCCCAAGGATGGCGAGCCGGTGGAGGTCAAGAAGGGTCGCTTCGGGCCCTTCGCGCAGCATGCCGGCATGGTGGCCAGCCTGCCGCGCAACCTGACGATGGAAGACATCACGCTGGAGGAAGCGGTCGCGCTGCTGGCCGAGAAGGGCAAGAAGCTGCCGCCCAAGGGTGGCAAGAAGGCCCCGGCCCGCAAGGCCCCGGCCAGGAAGGCGGCCGCCACCCCGGCGGAAGGCGCCGCGCCGAAGAAGGCCGCCGCCGCCAAGGCGCCCGCCAAAAAGGCGCCCGCGAAGAAAGCCGCGGTGAAGAAGCCCGCCACCAAGAAGCCGGCCGCCGCGAAAGCCGTGAAGGTCAAAGCCTGAGCGGGGGCCCTGAAGACGAGGGCAGCGGCACCCCGCCGCTGCCCTCGCGCGACCAGCTTCGGCGCTTCCTGCGCGATGCGGTGGGCGATGTCGGCAAAAGCGACATCGTGCGGCATTTCGGCCTGTCCGTGGACCAGCGCCCGGCGCTGCGCGAATTGCTGCGGCAGTTGGAGGCGGAGGGCGTGGTCGCGCGCTCCGGCCGCCGCCGCGCGCGGGACGCCCAGAAACTGCCTGAGATGGCGGTGGTCGAGGTCTTTGGAACCGACCCGGATGGCGACCCCCTCGCCCGCCCGGTGCAATGGGAAGGCCAGGGCCGCCCGCCGCTGATCTACATGCGCCCCGAGCGCCCTGGCCAGCCGGCCCTGGCGCCGGGGGAACGCGTGCTGGCCCGCCTGCGCCCCATGGGCGGCGACAAGTATGACGGCCGCACCTTCAAGCGCCTCGGGGGGGCGGCCCCGACGCGGGTGCTGGGCATCTTCCAGCGCGGCCGGCTGGTGCCTGTCGACAAGCGCCAGAAATCCGGATGGACAGTGCCCGCCGGGGAGGAACACGGCGCCGAGCCCGGCGAACTGGTGGTGGCGGAACCTATCGCGCATATCGGCCTGGGCCTGCGCCCTGTGCGCGTGGTGGAGCGGCTGGGGCGGATGGATGCGCCCCGCGCCGTCTCGATGATCTGCATCCATCAGCACGGCATCCCCGAGGCATTTTCGGCCGACTCGCTGCGCGAGGCGGAGGCCGCCGGGCCGGCCGACCTGACAGGCCGCGAGGACCTGCGTGACATCCCCCTCGTCACCATCGACGGCGAGGATGCGCGGGACTTTGACGATGCCGTCTGGGCGGTGCCCGAAGGCGATGGCTGGCGCGTCATGGTCGCCATCGCCGACGTCGCGCATTACGTGCGCGGCGGCAGCGCACTGGACGACCAGGCCCGCATACGCGGCAACAGCGTCTATTTCCCCGACCGCGTGGTGCCGATGCTGCCCGAGGCGCTTTCCAACGGCTGGTGCAGTCTGAAGCCTGGCGAGAATCGCGGCTGCCTGTTCGTGGACATGCGGTTCGATTCCGGCGGCCACAAGACGGCGCACCGCTTCGGGCGCGGGTTGATGCGCTCCGCCGCCCGCCTGACCTATGAGGCCGTGCAGGAAGCCCGCGAGCGCGACGAGATGGCGGAGACCATCGGCCCGCTCTACGGCGCCTTCAGCGCCCTGCTGGCGGCCCGTGAAGCGCGTGGCACGCTGGAACTCGACCTGCCGGAACGCCGCGTGCTGCTGGACGAGGACGGAAAGGTACACGGCGTCGCCCCGCGCGCACGGCTCGATTCCCACCGGCTGATCGAGGAATTCATGGTCGCCGCCAATGTCTGCGCGGCGGAAACGCTGGAGAAGACGCACCAGCCCTGCATGTACCGCGTCCATGACCGGCCGTCGGACGAGAAACTGGAAGGTCTCCGGCAATTCCTCGACAGTTTCGATCTGGACCTGCCCGCCGCCGGTGAACTGCGCCCGCGCCACTTCGCCGACGTGCTGGAACGGACGAAGGACCTGCCCGAAGCCAGGCTGGTGCATGAGGCGGTGCTGCGCGGCCAGTCCCAGGCCGCCTACAGCCCCGATAATATCGGCCATTTCGGCCTGGCCCTGCCGCGCTACGCCCATTTCACCAGCCCGATCCGGCGCTATGCCGACCTGCTGGTGCACCGGGCCCTGATCGCCGGGCTGAAGCTGGGGCCGGAAGGCATTCCACCTGCCGACGTCGCCGATTTCGCCGATATTGGCGAGCGCATCACCCGCGCGGAACGCCGCGCCGCCGCCGCCGAGCGCGACGCCGTGGAGCGCTACCTCGCGGGCTTTATGGCAACACGCATTGGCAACATGTTCGCCGCGCGTATTTCGGGGGTGACACGGTTCGGGCTCTTCGTCACCGTGGATGAGAACGGCGCGAGCGGAATCGTGCCCTTATCATCCCTGCCGGACGACCGATGGATTCACGAGGAGGCCGAACGCCGGCTCTCCGGCCGCAACACGCGGTTGGTATTCAGCCTGGGTCAGGCGGTCGAGGTCCGTCTGGCCGAAGCCGCACCGTTGACCGGCGGGCTGGTGTTCCATCTGATGCAAGGGGCACCACCGCCCTGCGGAGCAAAGCGGCGCTAGCCCGCCGGCTTCCTGCCGCCGTGCCCCCGGGCGTATTTCCGCGGCTGGCCCTGGCATTGGTCCTCATGCTGCTCTCGGCGTTGCCCGGGCGGGCGCAGGAGAGCGGCTTTCCACGGTTCATCGTCGAGCCCGCCCTGGAGCAGGCCTTCACCGCCATCGCCGAGCGCCACCTGGAATCCGCTGCCCCCGCCGACCTGGCGGTATGGTCCCTGCGAGGGCTGGGCGCTGTGGATACGCGCCTGGGCGTCAATGTGCGGGGCGGCCTGTTGCGCCTGAGCATCGACGACCGGTTGCTCACCGAGCGGCCGGTGCCGGCCTCGCCCACCGCGCTACCGCCCCCGCAGTCCGGCCACCTCGCGGCGCCCCGCGCACCAACGGCGGAAGCACAGGCGGCGGAGTTGCTGGCCGGGACATTGACCGAGTTCTACGCGGCCGCCTGGGCGGCCTCGCCACTGTTGCGGCGCGCGGGCGTGGAGCGGATGCTGCAATCCGGCTTCGAGGAACTGTTCAACCACCTCGACCCCTACAGCCGCTACGTCACGGCGCAGGAGGCCCTGGAAGCCCGCGAGCGCCGGGTGGGGCCGTTTTCCCTGGGGTTGCGGCTGGCCGGTGGGCGGCGGGGCAGCGTCATCATCGCGGCCCTCGTGGCCGGCGGCACCGCCGCCAACGCGGGCCTGCGGGAAGGCGACGAAATCCTCAGCATCGACGGTTACGCCGTTTCCGCACGGCGCATCAATGAAGCGGCGGAGCTGCTGGAAGGCTTCACGGGCAGCGAGGTGACGCTGGTCGTGCGGCGCAATGGCAGGCGGCTGCCGGTGGTCTTGCTGCGCAGCAGCCAGCCGGCCGAGACGGTGCGGGCCGAACGGGGGGACGGCATCCTCTGGCTCCGCCTCTCCGCCTTCTCGGCCAGCACCACGGACACCATCACGGAACTGCTGAACGACGCCTTCGCCGAGCCGCAGCCGCCGCGTGGCGTCGTGCTCGACCTGCGCGGCAATCGCGGCGGTATCCTGACCCAGGCGATCATGGTCGCGGATGCCTTCCTGACCGGCGGCCCGGTGGCGCAGAGCCTTGGCCGCCACCCCGATTCCATCCGCATCTGGAACGCCGCCGGCACCGACCTGTCGCAAGGCCGCCCGCTGGTCGTGCTGGTGGACGGCCGGACGGCTTCCTCGGCCGAGATCGTGGCGGCGGCGCTGTCGGACCGGAGGCGGGCCGTCGTGGTGGGCAGTTCCACGCTGGGCAAGGGCTTGATCCAGATCGTCATACCGCTCTCCACGGGCGCGGAAGTGCTGATTTCCTGGTCGCGCGTGCTGGCCCCGCTGGGCTGGCCGGTCCAGGGACTTGGGGTCCAGCCCGCCATCTGCACCAGCCTGGGCGTCGAGGCGGTGCGGGGCGAGCTGGCGCAACTGGCCAGCGGCCAGCCGCCCCGGGCCGCCGTGCTGGCCCGTGCCCGCATGGCGCGGGCCCCGGTCCCGGCCAGCGAGGTCACCGCCCTGCGCGGCACCTGCCCCCCCGCCGAGCAGCGTGAGCTGGATTCGGAGGTCGCGAAGCTGCTGATCGACCAGCCAGCGGCCTACAACACGGCGCTATCGCCCTAGAAAGTCCCTCAAATCCAGGATATGCTTGACTGGAGCGGCCGACGGTATAGTTTCCGCGGCCTTATGGTACCCGGGAATGCGGTTCTGTATCGCCCGGTTTAGAGCAGCGCAGCTTGCGTCGCACCACGGCGACCACGGAAGAATGTCATGGCCAAGTCCAACACCATCCTCATCAAGCTCGTCAGCACCGCTGACACCGGGTACTTCTATGTGACCAAGAAGAACACCCGGTCCACCACCGGGAAGCTTGAGTTCAAGAAGTACGATCCGGTTGCCCGGAAGCACGTCCCCTTCCGCGAATCCAAGATCAAGTAAGCCGCACCGCCCGCTGAAGCGGGCATGAAGGCTTCCGAAAGGGCCGTACCCGCAGGGGTATGGCCCTTTCGTCATTTACGGCCGCCGGTCACGCCACGCCGGCACTGCGGCTTTTCCAGTCGGTGGGCCGCGCCAGTTCCACCCGGTTGCGGCCATTGGCCTTGGCCCGGTACAGCGCGGCATCGGCGGCGGAGGTCAGGTCGTCCAGGCCATCGCCCGGCCGGCTCAGCGCCACGCCGATGCTCGCCGTGATGAACAGGTCCGGGCTCTGGTCCGGTGCGACCGCCGCCCCCAGCGAGACCCGCAGCCGCTCCGCCACCTGCATCGCTTCCTCCTCCCCGGTATTCGCCATGGCGACCACGAATTCCTCACCGCCGAAGCGCGCCACCACATTGACGGCGCGCAGTTGCTGCTTCATCCGCTGGGCGACCTCGCGCAGGACGTGGTCGCCGGCGGCATGGCCATAAGTGTCGTTGACGGTCTTGAAGCGGTCCACATCCAGCATCAGCAGGGCGACACTGCCGGCCCGCAGCAGCCCTTCCAGGTGGCGGGTCATGTAACGCCGGTTGCGCAGCCCGGTCAGCCCATCCGTGACCGCCATTTCCAGCGACCGACTCAGTTCCGCCTGCAGCCGCTCCTGATAGCGCTTGCGACGGATCTGATTGCGCGCGCGCGCGCGCAGCTCATTGGGGTCCACGGGGCGCAGGACATGATCGTTGGCGCCCAGGTCGAAGCCCCGCAGGATCTGCGAGCGTTGGTCGGCATCGGCGATCAGCAGCACCGGCAGATCGCGGGTGGACGGCTGGGCCCGCAGGCGCGATGCGAATCGCAGCCCCGCGCCATCGTCCAGCGAGAGGCTGAGCAGCGCCAGGTCGAACCCGCCCCCGGACAGCATACGCCAGGCGCTGGCGGCGTCGGCGGCAAGCTGCACCTGTATCCCGTCACCGGACAGAACGCTGCCCAGCAACTCCGCCTCGTTCACGTCTTCCGTCACCAGCAGCGCCTCGGCGCCCGCCACGCTGCCGGAAGGTTGCGGCTCGGGCGCGAAGCCCAGGTCACGGGCGGTATCGGCGCGCAGGCGGAAGGCGTCCAGCACCTGCTTCATGCGCAGCAGGGCACGAAGCCGGGCGAAGAGGGTCTGGTGATCGACGGGTTTGGACAGGAAGTCATCCGCGCCGGCCTCGAGGCCCCGCACACGCTCGGCCGGGTCCACCAGCGCGGTGATCATCACCACCGGGATATGCGCGGTGGCGGGGTTAGCCTTCAGGCGCCGGCAGACTTCGTACCCGTCCATGCCGGGCATCATCACGTCCAGCAGGATGACGTCCGGAATCCAGTCGGCAGCGCGCGCCAGCGCCTCGGGGCCGGAGGATGCCAATGCGACTTCGTAATATTCGGCATTCAGCCGGGCTTCAAGCAGACGCAGGTTGGCGGCGATATCGTCCACCACCAGGATACGCGCACTCATGCCGCCGGCCCCTCCGCCGAAGGAAGCAGGCGGGAAGTTTTCCCCCTACCCCAGATGGATCGCCGGGCAACCGCCATCCGCCATGCCGCAAGCGCGACACAGCGAAAAGACCGCTGATCCGGTCGGTTCTGTACGAAAATATTATTATACCGTCCGGCAGCGAAACGGCTAGGCCCGGTTGGTGGCCATCGCGGCCACGGTGCCGAGCCTGGCACATATTACAGCCAGGCTTAACGCGCCTGGAACTGCGTCTTGCCAAAGAGCTGTTCCCGCTCGGCGTCGCTCATCGGGCCGCTGCGCTGGTTCTCCGCCAGGATGGTCACGCCCCGCTGCACCGCCGGCCGGGCCGCGATGGCATCGTGCCAGCGCAGCACGGCGGGGTAATCCGCGAGGTCGATGCCACGCCCTTCGGCATTGCGCAGCCAGGGAAAGGTGGCGATGTCGGCGATCGAGTAATCCTCGCCTGCCAGGAAGGCGCTCTCGGACAGGCGCTTCTCCAGCACGCGGTGCAGCCGCTTTACCTCATTGCCGTAGCGTTCGATGGCATAGGGCAGCTTCTCAGGCGCGTAGTTGGTGAAATGGCCATACTGGCCGAACATCGGCCCCACCCCGCCCATCTGGAACATCAGCCATTGCAGGCAGGTATAGCGGGCAACCGGGTCAGCCGGGATCAGGCGGCCCGCCTTCTCCGCCAGGTAGATCAGGATCGCGCCGCTCTCGAACAGCTCCACGCGCCGCCCGCCCGGCCCTTCCGGGTCCACGATGGCGGGGATGCGGTGGTTCGGGGTGATGGCCAGGAATGCGGGATTGAACTGCTCGCCCTTGCCGATATTCACCGGCACGACGCGGTAGGGCAGTTCCAACTCCTCCAGCGCGATATGCACCTTGTGGCCATTCGGCGTTGGCCAGGTCCAGACATCAATAGTCATTAGGTCCACCTTTCTCGTCATGGCGCCGGCAGCACCCGGCCGGAGCCACGGGCCCGGTCAGCCCAGCGCAAGATCCGTCACGAAGGCCGACACCATCAGCCCGAGCACGAGGTCGAGCAGCACGAAACCCGCCGCTCGCCCGCCGCTGACCTTCAGCGCCAGGCCGGTCGCGAACCATTGCAGCCAGACCGCGTAGCCCAGCCCCGCCAGTTGCACGCCCTGCCCCAGCCATCCGGACAAACCGCTTTTCGTCACCAGGGTCAGCCCCAGGATAGCGGCATATTGTATCAGGCTCGTCCAGTTCCAGGTGGCCAGGAAGCGCGGCCAGAGCGGCCCGCGCCCCAGGGCGAAGGCCATCGGCAGCGTCGCCAGCGCATAGCCCGCCCAGCCGGCCACGAAGCCCACCAGCTCCGCCACCACCACGCGGGGCCCCACCGGGGCGTCGGCCAGCAGCACGCGCAGCACCAGGAAGAAGGGCAGGCAGAGCACGGCCGCCCAGAAGGACCGGCTGGCGCCCCCGGCCGAGAGCGGCATCAACGCGATGCCCTCCGCCCGCCCCCGGGCCAGCAGCAACGCGCCGCGCAGGCCGGAGAGCAGCTCCGCCCGCTGCGTGGCGCTGGGCAGGTGCAGGATCAGGCGGGGGGGCCTGCGGGCAACAGGGCGCCGATCACGGCGGCATAAAGCCGTGAGAGGGCGCGCAGCTCCTCCACCGGGGTCGATTCATCGGCCTTGTGCATGGTGCTGCCGACCGCGCCCAGTTCCGCCACCGGGCAGTAGCGCGCGATGAAACGGGCGTCGGACGTGCCGCCGCCGGTATCCAGCACCGGGTCCACGCCCGTAGCCCGCTTCGTTGCCGCCTGTAGGGCAGCCACGAAATCCCCCGGCTGGGTGAGGAAAGATTCGCCGGAACAGGACACATCGAGCTCGAACCGCGCGCCCTCGGTTTCCAGCACGTCGCGGATGCGCTTGGTCAGGGACACGCTGGAATGCAGGTCGTTGAAACGGATGTTCAGCCGGGCCCGCGCCGCCGGCGGGATGACATTGGTGGCCGGGTTGCCGACATCGAAGCTGGTGACCTGCAGGGTGGAAGGCTCGAACCACTGGCTGCCTTCGTCCAGCGGCGCGGCAGTCAGCCTGTGCAGCACCCGCACCAGGCGGTGGATGGGGTTGTCGGCCCGCTGCGGGTAGGCGCTGTGGCCCTGCACGCCATGCAGCGCGATGGCAACGTTCATGCTGCCGCGGCGGCCGATCTTGATGGTGTCGCCCAGCGCCGCCTTGCTGGTGGGCTCGCCCACCACGCACATGTCGGGGATCTGACCATGGGCCAGCATCCAATCCAGCACCCGCACCGTGCCGTCGGTGGCGGGGCCTTCCTCGTCGCCGGTGATCAGCAGCGACAGGCTGCCGGGCAGGTCGCGCGGCAGGCTGGCGATGGCGGCGATCCAGGCGGCGATGCCGCCCTTCATGTCCACCGCGCCACGGCCATAGAGCAGGCCCTCGCGCAGTTCCGCCCCGAAGGGTCCGGCGGTCCAGCCGGAGAGGTCGCCCGGCGGCACCACGTCGGTATGGCCGGCGAAGCAGAGATGCGGCCCCGCCGTGCCACGCCGGGCGAACAGGTTCTCGATGGTACCGTAGCGCAGGCGCGTGCAGGTGAACCCCATGGGCTCCAGGACCGCCTCCAGCAACGCCATCGCGCCCCCGTCCTCCGGAGTCACGCTGGCGCAGCGGATCAGGCTCTGGGCGAGTGGCACAGGGTCCATGGCGGTCAGTCCCGCAGCAGCTCGTTGATCGAGGTCTTGCTGCGGGTCTGCGCGTCCACGCGCTTCACGATCACGGCGCAATAGAGCGAGGGGCCGGGCGAGCCGTCCGGCAGCGGCTTGCCGGGCAGGCTGCCGGGCACCACCACGGAATAGGGCGGCACGTGGCCCATGAAGATCTCGCCCGTGGCGCGATCGATGATCTTGGTGGAAGCACCGAGAAAGACGCCCATGGAGAGCACGCTGCCCTCGCCCACGATCACGCCTTCCGCCACTTCGGACCGCGCGCCGACGAAGCAGTTGTCGCCGATCACGACCGGGTTGGCCTGCAGCGGCTCCAGCACCCCGCCGATGCCGGCGCCGCCGGAGATGTGGCAGTTCTTGCCGATCTGCGCGCAGGAACCGATGGTCGCCCAGGTATCGACCATGGTGTTGCTGCCGACATAGGCGCCGAGATTCACGAAGGACGGCATCAGCACCACGCCCGGCGCGATATAGGCCGAGCGGCGCACGACGGCGCCCGGCACCGCGCGGAAGCCGGCTTCCTTGAAGCGGTTCTCGCCCCAGTCCTTGAACTTCAGCGGCACCTTGTCATAGGCGCCGAGGCCCACATCCATCGGCGCGCTGTCTTCCAGCCGGAAGGACAGCAGCACGGCCTGCTTCAGCCACTGGTTGACGCGCCACCCTCCCTGCCCGTCCGGCTCCGCCACGCGGGCCTTTCCGGAATCGAGCAGTTCGAGCGCCGCTTCAACCGCCTCGCGGTCGGCTCCCTGTGTGGCGGGCGAGATCTCGCCACGGCGGGACCAGAGGCCCTCGATGATGGTGGAAAGGTTGGCGAGGTCCATGCGAGGCAATCCCGATCGGCGCGACTTGAAAAAAGGGTTCGCGCCGGTATCGGGTGGGGCCGGGCCGGTGTCAACAAGACCGGCCCGGCGGCCTCAAGGCCGGATCAGCGTGCCCGCGCCGCCATCGGTGAACAGCTCGATCAGCACGGCATGAGGAACGCGGCCATCGACGATGACCGCGCCCTTCACCCCCTGCTCGATCGCGTAGATGCAGGTCTCGATCTTCGGGATCATGCCGCCCGAGATCCAGCCGGCGGCGATGCCGGCCCGCGCCTCGGCCACACTCATCTCCGGGATCAGCTTCTTATTGGCATCCAGCACGCCGGGCACATCGGTCAGCATCAGCAGGCGCGACGCGTTCAGCGCGCCGGCGATGGCGCCAGCCGCGGTATCGGCATTGATGTTGTAGGTCTGACCATCGGCGCCGACCCCGACAGGGGCCACGACCGGCACGATATCGGCGCCGATCAGCAGTTTCAGCACATGCGGGTCCACGTTGTCGGGCTCGCCGACGAAGCCGAGGTCCAGCACCTTCTCGATGTTGCTCTCCGGGTCGCGGTAGGTGCGTTCCAGCTTCTTGGCCCGCAGCAGCCCGCCATCCTTGCCGGAAATGCCCACGGCGAGCGCGCCCGCGCGGGTGATGCAGTCGGCCACCTGCTTATTGACGGCGCCGCTGAGCACCATCTCCACCACATCGACCATCTGCGCGTCCGTCACGCGCAGGCCGTTGATGAAGGTGGACTGCACGTTCAGCCGCTTCAGCATGGCGTTGATCTGCGGCCCGCCGCCATGAACGACCACGGGGTTCACGCCAACCTGTTCCAGCAGCGCGATGTCGCGGCCGAAACGGTTCGCCGCCTCCTCCTCGCCCATGGCGTGGCCGCCATATTTCACGACGATGATTTGATCGTCGTAACGCTTCAGGAAGGGCAGAGCGACGGCGAGAAGCTCCATCTGGCTGCGCGCTTCTTCGGTCATGACCGTTCCTTCCCGGCAGGGCTCTGTCCTGGCGCGTCTAAGGGCGGCATCGCAAGGGGTCAAGGCCGCGTGGCCCAGGTGACGCATCGCCCGGTTTCCATTAACAGGGCGGTCAAACTGCGCGCCCTGCCGCAACCGGCCGCAGGGGAGACGCCACCGCATGGGAAACGCTGACATGACCGCCTTCGCCCGCCGCGGCCGCCGCGCCGCCCTCGGCCTCTTCATCCTGGCGCCACTCGGCCTCGCCTCGGGCAGCATGGCGCCGGCCCTGGCGCAGGACAGCGCGTTGCGGGTGGGGCTCGCGGCCAACATCACCTCGCTGGACCCGCATTTCCACGTCATCGGCTCCAACAGCGCCCTCGCCCGCAATGTGTTCGACGGGCTGGTGAACCAGGACGACCAGCAGCGCCTGGTGCCCGGGCTGGCGTCGGAATGGAAGGCGGTGGACGACACCACCTGGGAATTCCGCCTGCGCGAGGGCGCCCGCTTCCACGACGGCACACCCGTGGAGGCCGAGGACGTGGCCGCCAGCCTGCGCCGGGTGCCGAATGTGCGGAACAGCCCGTCCTCCTACCTGCCCTTCGTGCGCCCCATCGCGGCGGTCGAGGTGGTGGATGCCCGCACCCTCCGCATCCGCACGCGGGAAGCCTATCCGCTGCTGCCGAATTCGCTCAGCCGCATCGCCATCCTCCCGCGCGGCCTGGAGAAGGCGGAGAGCACGGACTTCAACTCCGGCAAGGCCATGATCGGCACCGGGCCCTACCGCTTCGTGGCCTATGCGCCCGGCGACAGGGTGGAGCTGGAGGCGGCGCAGCCGGGCCAGGGCGCCTGGAGCAAGGTGACCTTCAGGTTCATCCCGAACAATGCCTCGCGCGTCGCGGCCCTGCTCTCCAACGACCTCGATCTGATCGAGAGCGTACCCACCACGGATATCGAGAAGCTGCGCGGCGACCGCCGCGTGACGCTGTCCTCCGCCGCCTCCAACCGCGTGATGTACCTGCACCTGGATCATGAGCGGGAGCAGTCTCCTTTCGTGCGCGGCCGGGACGGTGCCGCCATCCCAAATGCGCTGCGCGACGCGCGGGTGCGGCAGGCGCTCTCCCTGGCCATCGACCGCCGGGCCCTGGTGGCGCGGGTGATGGATGGCGAGGGCGCCCCCGCCGGCCAGTTGGTGCCGGAGCATTATTTCGGCCATGTTCCCGGCCTCGCCGCCCCAGCCGCCGACCTGAATGCCGCCCGCCGCCTCCTGGCCGAGGCCGGGCTGGCGGGCGGCTTCCAACTGACCCTGCACGCCCCGAACGACCGCTACCCCAATGACGAGAAGGTGGCGCAGGCGTTGGCGCAGATGTGGACCCGCGCCGGCATCACCACCAAAATCGAGGCCCAGCCGGGCAATGTGTACTTCACCCGCGCCAGCAACCGTGAATACAGCCTGATCATGGGCGGCGCGGCGGCGGAGACGGGCGAGGCGTCATCCGTGATGCGCCCGCTGCTGGCCACCTATAATCCCGAGAAGGGCGACGGCTCCGGCAATCGCGGCCGCTATTCGAACCCTGAATTCGACCGCCTGCTGACCGAGGCGCAGCGCACCGTGGACGACGCCAGGCGCGAGGCGCTGCTGCGCCAGGCGACCGGGCTGGCGGTCCAGGAGAATGGCGTGATCCCGGTGCTGTTCTTCGCCAATAGCTGGGCCTCGCGCCCCGGCATCAACTACCGCCCGCGTTCCGATGGCTGGACGCTGGCCATCAACGCCACCCGCTGAAAGGCGCCTGATCATGTCCGCCCCCCTGCCTATCATCATCGATTGCGACCCGGGGGTGGACGATGCCATCGCCCTGCTGCTGGCGCTGGCCTCGCCCGAGCTGGAGGTGCGGGCCATCACCACCGTCGCCGGCAATGTGCCCGGCGACCGCACGCTGGATAACGGCAGGCGGGTGCTGGCGCTGTCCGGCCGTACCGACGTGCCGGTCCATGCCGGCTGCGTCGGGCCGATCCTGGGGCCGGTCATGCGCGGCAAATACAGCGGCGCGGGCGGACTGGGCGGCACGCTGCTGCCCGAATCGTCGCAGCCGCTGGCCGGAGGCCATGCCGTGGACGTGCTGACGGCGGAACTCTCCGCCGCGGCGAAGTCCGGCCGGCCCATCACCATCTGCACCCTTGGCCCCTTCACCAATCTCGGCGTGGCGCTGGCGCGCGACCCCTCGCTGGTGCAGGGCATCGCCCAGGTGGTGTCGATGGCGGGGGCTTTCGTGGCCGGCGGCAACCGCACGCCCACCGCCGAATTCAACGTGCTGGCCGACCCGCATGCGGCCGAGATCGTCTTCCGCAGCGGCGCGCCCATCGTGCTGGCGCCGCTGGACGTAACCTTCCAGGCCCTGGCCACCCCCGCCCGCGTCGCCGCCCTGCGCGGCATGGGCGGCCGGGTGACGCAGATCGCGGCCGAGCTGATCACCTACTACGACCGCAACGACCCCGCCCGCTACGGCGAGCCGGGCGGGCCGCTGCACGACCCCTGCGTCATCGCGTATCTGCTGAAGCCGGACCTGTTCGGCACGCGCGCGGCCAATGTCTCGGTCGAGCTGACCCAGGGCCTCTGCTACGGCCAGACGGTCGGCGATTTCTTCGGCACGACCGACCGGCCGCGCAATGCCACGGTGCTGTCGAAGCTCGACGCGCAGGGCTTCTTCGATCTGCTGTGGGAAAGACTGGCGTCCTACTGACGCGCCAGGCGGGCGAGCCGCCCGGTGGGCGGTGGGCGCGGCCCCGGCACACAGCCGGGGCCGGTTTTCGTCAGGCGTACGGGATGGCCGGATCGGCCAGGGCGGTCAACTCGGCGCGCAGTTCCGGCAGACCGATGCCGGTCTCGCTGCTGGTCGTGATCACCAGCGGATGGGCGGCGGTGTATTTCTTCACCAGCCCCTGCACGTCCTCCTGGCGCTTCGCCAGAACCCCGGGCTTCATGTCATCGGCCTTGGTCAGCACGATCTGGAAGGTGACGGCGGCTTCGGTCAGCAGCTTCATCGCGGCGTGGTCCGAGGCCTTGGTCTCGATCCGCGAATCCAGCAGCAGCACGATGCGGCGCAGGTTGGGCCGGCCGCGCAGGAAGTTGAACATCAACCCCTGCCAGTCTTCCTTCACGCTTTTCGCGGCCTTGGCGTAGCCGTATCCAGGCATATCGACCAGCACCAGCCGGTCGCCGAGATTGAAGAAGTTCAGCTGCTTGGTACGTCCGGGCGTGTGAGAGACGCGCGCCAGGCTGTTCTGCCCTGTCAGAGCATTGATGATGGAAGACTTGCCGACATTGGAGCGGCCGCAGAACGCCACCTCCGGCAGCCCGGGCTCGGGCAGGTGCTCGAGCTGCTGGGCCGCGTAGAAGAAGGTGCAGGGGCGGCAGAACAGCAGCCGCCCCTCTTCCAGCATTGCCGCGCGTTCATCCTCGTCGCGCGCGTCGGGCAGGCCTGTCATCGCTTGGCCCTGGTCAGCACCTTCTCGGCCTGCCTCGCCTGGCGCTCATGCCGGCCGATCCAGGCCTGCTGCGCGATCGAGAGCAGGTTGTTCCAGGACCAGTAGATCACCAGCCCGGCCGGGAAGCTTGCCAGCATGAAGGTGAAGATCAGTGGCATGAACTGGAAGATCTTCGCCTGGATCGGGTCCGGCGGAGCCGGGTTCAGCTTCTGCTGCAGGAACATCGTGATGCCCATGATGATCGCCCAGATCGGCATGTGCAGCAGGAGCGGCGGGTTCCAGGCGATCAGCCCGAACAGCGTGAACAGGTTGGTCGGGTCCGGCGCCGAAAGGTCATGGATCCAGCCGAAGAACGGCGCGTGCCGCATTTCGATGGTGACGAACAGCACCTTGTAGAGCGCGAAGAAGACCGGGATCTGGATCAGGATGGGCAGGCAGCCGGAGGCCGGGTTCACCTTCTCCGTCTTGTACAGCGCCATCATCTCGGACTGCGCCTTGCCGGGCTCGTCCTTATAGCGCTCGCGGATTTCCGTCATCTTCGGGGCCAGCATCTTCATGCGGGCCATCGACTTGTAGGCCTTGTTGGCCAGCGGGAAGAACAGCGCCTTCAGGGCCACCGTGAACAGCAGGATGGCGACGCCGAAATTGCCGATCAGCTTGAACAGCCAGTCCAGCGCGTAGAAGAACGGCTTGGTCAGGAAATAGAACATGCCGAAATCGATCGCCTTGTCGAAATCGGTCACGCCCAGACGGTCGCGGTAGCTGTCCAGCAGATGCACTTCCTTGGCACCGGCGAACACGCGGGTACCCAGCGTCGCGGTGGCGCCGGCGGCGATGCTCTGCGGCGCGGGGGTCGCGAAATCGGCCTGCCAGCGGTCCTGCCCGCCCTCGGTCACATGGCGCCACGTCGCCTTCAGCGGCTGCGCGGCGTCGACCGGGTTGATGGCGGCCAGCCAGTACTTGTCGGTGAAGCCGGCCCAGCCACCGCCGGTCTCCTGCTCCATCACGACGCCACGGCGGCTCTCGGCCTCGCTCTTGCCGGACTTGTAGGTCGTCTCGACCAGGCGGCCGCCGAGGACGCCCACGAAGCCTTCATGCAGGATGTAGAAGCCGGCCACCACGGGCGTGTGCTCGCGCCGCACACGGGCCCAGGGCAGGACGGAGACCGTCTCGGTGCCGCTGTTCACCACGCGCTGGTCGGCCGTGAACATGAAGTTCTCGTCCAGGCTCAGCACGATCTGGAAAAGCTGCCCCTGGCCGTTGTCCCAGGAAAGCGTGACAGGCTTGCCGGGGGCCAGCGGGCCACCCTCGGCGCGCCAGTCGGTCTCGTTATCGGGCACGGTGGTGCGGCCGTCGCCGGAGGACCAGCCCCACTGGGAATAATAGGCCTGCACGTCATTGCGCGGCGCGAAGAGGCGCACGCGCGGCGAGAGGTCGTCCGTCGTCTCGTGATAGTCCTTCAGGACCAGGTCATCGAGGCGGGCGCCGCGCAGATTGATGCTGCCGGCGAGGCGCGGGCTGTCGATCACCAGGCGCTCGGGCGCCGGGCGGTTGGCGGCGGCGGCCTGGGTGGCATCCACGGAGCCGGGGCTGGCGGGGGTCACCGCCGGACCGCCGGCGCTGGGGGTGGTCTGCTGCTGGGCCACGGCGGGCGCAGGCTCCGGTGCGGGGGTCGTCTCCCGCTTCCAGAGGTCGAAGGCGAGCAGAATACCGATCGAGAGCGCGATCGCTGCGAGAAGTCGCTTCTGGTCCATCGGAGCTGTGCCGTCAGGCCTTCTGGTGGGCCACCGTCCCCCGGGTTGGGGAATGCGGCGGGCAATTCGGGTTCGCTTCATCCCCGGCGGGCTGCGCGGGCGGAAGCGGCACGGGGTCGTATCCCCCAGGATGCCAGGGATGGCAACGGAGCAACCGGCGGGTGGCCAGCAGAGCGCCGCGTGCCGCGCCATGGGTGTCCAGCGCCTCGATCGCGTAGGCGCTGCAATGCGGGTAGAAGCGGCAGTGGCTGCCGATGATGCCCCGCAAGGTCAACTGGTAGGTTCGCACCGCGATCTTCAGGGTCACGGCCGCGGGGCTGCCGCCCCTCAGCCGGTTCACGGCCTTACGCCGAGCTGTTTCAGCAGCCCGCGCAGGTCTCCCATCAACTGGGCGAAAACCCGCCTGCCGGTCGCATCGCGGCCGATCATCACCAGGTCCCAGCCCTCGGGCGCACCCTCGCCCAGCATCAGCCGCGCGGCTTCACGCAGGCGGCGCTTGGCGCGGTTGCGAACCACGGCATTGCCGAGCTTCTTCGTGGCGGTGAAGCCAACGCGAAGAGGCCCGGCCGTACCCGGCAAGGCCTGCAACACGAGGCCCGGCCGCGCGGCGCGGCTGCCCTTGCCGGCGACGCGCAGGAACTCGCGCCGCCGTTTCAGACGAGGCGGCGAGGCCAAGGGCCGCTGTCCCGCGCTACGCCCAAAGAAATCAGGCGGACAGCTTGGCCCGGCCCTTGGCGCGGCGGTTGGAGAGGATCTTGCGGCCACCCACCGTCGACAGGCGGGCGCGGAAACCATGCCGGCGCTTCCGGACGAGCTTCGAGGGCTGATACGTACGCTTCACGAGCGCTACTCCGTAAAAATCGAGATCTCAGGACCGTGCCGGCCGGGTTTCCCCAACGTGCCACGGCGAAGCCTGACCGCCCCATCGAGAGGAGCCGTCCGGCGAAGGTGGGGACGTATAGGAAGGCGGGTGCTGCCGCGTCAACCGCCGTCACGGTCTACAGCCCTTCTGCGGGCCTTTCGGCACCCCATTTCTGCCTTTCCCGCCCCGAATCGCCCCTGCGGGCGGTAGCCCCGCCTTCCGGCGCGGCGTCATAACCCCGCACCGGCCGCTTCAAGGAGAAGAGAATCGCATGCCTGAGCAGACAGCATCCTGGGACGTGGCGATCATCGGGGGCGGCGGCGCCGGCCTCGCCATCGCCGCCGCCAGCCTGGAGGCCGGGCGGCGCGTGGTGCTGTTCGAGCGTGGCACGCCGGCCGAGGCCACGCCTGTGGATATCCTTCTGGCGGCGGCGCGGCGCGGCCACCAGGGCCGGGCCTGGCCGGTGGCGGGGGCACCGATGGCCGACCCGCTCGCGCCCTTCGCTGCACGCGGCGTGACGGTGGTGCGCGCCAGCGCCCATTTCATCGCCCCCCGCCGCATCGAAGCCGCGGGGCGCGCCTACCCCTTCCGCCATGCTGTGATCGCGGCCGGCCGCGCGCCGGTGGTGCCCGCGCTGTACGGGCTGGCGGGTGTGCCCTGGCTGACGGCCAGCGGCCTGCTGGCGCTGGAGGAAGCGCCGGAGCACCTGCTGGTGCTGGGCGGCGGGGCGCAGGCGGTGGAGATCGCGCAGGCCCAGGCGCTGCTCGGCCACCGGGTCAGCCTGGTGCAGACGGGCCCGAATATCCTGCCGGGGGAGGACCTGGAACTGGTCGTGCCGCTGCGCGACGCCCTGCGGGCCAGCGGCGTCGCCCTACACGAGAACGCGGACGTGCTGAGCGTGGAGACCGCCGGGGCCGGCATCGCCCTGTTGCTGGAAGGCGGGGCGCGGCTGGAAGGCTCGCACCTGCTGCTGGCGGTGGGCGAGGCCCCTCGCCTGTCGCCGCTGGACCTCGCCGCCGGGCGCATCGAAGCCACCCCGCGCGGTGTGGCGGTCGGGCCGGGCCTGCGCAGCACCAGCAACCGTCGGGTCTGGGCGGTGGGCTCCATCGCCGATACGGGCTGGCCGGTCGCCGCGCCGGGCCAGCACGCGGCGGTGGTGGCCGATGCCATGCTGCGGGGCCTGCGCTCCCGCCTCGGCGACACGGCGCCGCCACGGCTGGTGCGCAGCCGGCCCGCCCTGGCGCAGGCCGGCATGACGGAAGCGGAGGCGAAGGCCGCCGGCCGCGAGCCCCAGGTCGTGCGCGTGCCGCTGGAGGGCGTGGATGTGGCGAAGCTGGTGGCGGACCCCCAGGGGCGCCTGCTGGGGGCCAGCCTGCTGGCGGCGGAGGCCGGAGAGATATCGGCCCTGCTCGCCGTGGCGATCGGCCAGGGGATGAGCGGCCGGGATCTCGCGGCCCTGCCCCTGCCGCGCTCCACCACCGCGGCAGCCATCGCGCGGGCGGCGGGCAACCTGCGGGGCGCGGAATTCCCTTCCTCGCCGAAGCGGCGCATCTTCGGCGCACTGGATCGTTGGCTGTAAGGAAGCGGATATGGAACAAACCCTGGCGGGACGCACGGCTGTCGTCACCGGCTCCACCAGCGGCATCGGCCTTGGCATCGCGGTGATGCTGGCGGGGGCCGGCGCCCGCGTGATGCTGAACGGCTTCGGCAAGCCGGAAGACATCGCCGCCGCCCGACTCGCCGTGGCCGAGGCCGGCGACGGCGCCGAGCCGCACCATTCCACCGCCGACCTCTCCAAGCCCGCCGAGGTGCGCGCCATGATGGTGGAGGCGGAAGGCGTGCTGGGCCAGGTGGATATCCTGGTGAACAATGCCGGCATCCAGTTCACCAGCCCGGTGAAGGATTTCCCGGAAGAGAAGTGGGACGCGATCATCGCGATCAACCTGTCGGCCAATTTCCACGCCATCAAGGCGGTGCTGCCAGGGATGCAGGCGCGCGGCTGGGGGCGGATCGTCAATATCGCTTCCGCCCACGGGCTGGTGGGGTCGCCGGAGAAGGTGGCCTATGTCGCCGCCAAGCACGGCGTGGTTGGCATGACCAAGGTCGTGGCACTGGAATGGGCGCAAAGCGGCATCACCTGCAACGCCATCTGCCCCGGTTTCGTCCGCACGCCGCTGGCGGAAGTGCAGGTCGCGGCCATCGCCAAGGCCAAGGGCGTGCCCGAGGACGTGGCCCTGAAGGACAACCTGCTCGCCAAGCAGCCGAGCAAGCGCTGGGTTGAGGTGAGCGAAGTAGCCCGCATGGCGCTCTATCTCTGCGGCCCCGATACGGGCAGCCTGACGGGCGCGGCGCTCTCGCTGGATGGCGGCTGGGTCGCCTCCTGATGTCCGCGCGCAACCCCGTCTGGAACCCGGAGCAGTATTTCCGCTTCGCCGACGAACGCTTGCAGCCGGCCATCGACCTGATGGGCCGGATCGTGCATCCGGGGCCGGCGGTCGTGGTGGATCTCGGCTGCGGCGCGGGCAATGCGCTGCCGCTGCTGGCGGGGCGCTTTCCGGGGGCCGCCGTGAGTGGCGTGGATGGCTCCACCACCATGCTGGCCCGCGCGGCGGAAGGCGGTTTCGCCACCCGCCAGGCCGATATCGCCACCTGGCGGCCGGATGCCCCGGTGGATGTGCTGTTCTCCAACGCCGCGCTGCAATGGCTGCCGGCGCATGAGACGCTGTTCCCACGCCTGTTGTCGCAGGTGGCGCCGGGCGGCGTGCTGGCCGTGCAGATGCCCGCCATGGACGCCACGCCGGCGCGGCGCCTGCAACGGGAGGTCGCGGCAGAGGGCCCCTGGGCCACGGCGCTGGCGGGGGCGACCGCCTCTCCCTCAATCCTGGAGATGGGCGCCTATTACCGCCTGCTGCGCCCGATGGTGAAGCGGCTGGACCTCTGGTTCACCGAATACGTCCACCTGCTGAAGGGGCCGGACCCGGTGATGCAATGGTTCATGGGCAGCAGCCTGCAGCCCTATGTCCAGGCCCTGCCGGAGGCGTTGAGGCCCGCCTACCTCGCCGCCTATGCCGATGCGGTCCGCCCGCATTACCCGGCCGAAGCCGACGGAACGGTGCTGTTTCCGTTCCGTCGCTTTTTCCTGATGGCTTCTCTTTAGCCACAAGAAAATTCCACAATGCTTTGATCATAAAGCATTGTACGGCCGATTTCAGGCGGGGAGATGCAGCAGGAGGCCCTTGAGATAAGCGCTCTCCGGCAACAAGGGGTGCACGGGGTGGTCCATGCCGGCGCCGGTCGTGGCCAGCAGTCGGGCATGGCGCTTGGTGCGGGCCACGCCCTGGGCCACCGCGTCGGTAAAGTCGCCGGGCGAGACGTGGTGCGAGCAGGAGGCCATGAACAGGAAACCCCCTGGGGCCACCAGCATGGCCGAAAGCCGCGCGAGCTTGGCGTATCCTCGCATCGCGGCCGGATGATCCTTGCGCTGCTTGGCGAAGGCAGGCGGATCGGCCACCACGATGTCGAAACGCTGCCCGGCGCCCACCATTTTTTCCAGTGTTTCCAACGCCTCGCCGCGCTTTGCTAAGACGATATCGCCAAAGCCGTGGCGGCGCGCGGTGTCCATGGCCAGGTTCAGAGCGGGCTCGCTGCGGTCCAGCAGGGTCACCTGCCGCGCGCCCGCCTGGGCCGCCAGCAGGCCGAAGCCGCCGGTATGGCAGAAGGCATCCAGCACCGTGGCACCCTTGGCCAGCGCGGCCACCCGGGCCCGGTTGTCGCGCTGGTCGAAGAACCAGCCGGTCTTCTGGCCGGACAGCAGGTCGAGCGAGAATTCCAGCCCGCCCTCGCGCACCCGGGCGGTGGCGTCCTCGCCATGCAGCAGGCCGCTCTCTTCCTTCAGGCCCTCAAGGCCGCGCACACTGGAATCGTTGCGGGCCACGATCACCCGCGGGTCGGCCAGCTCGCGCAGCGCGGCGACGATCAGCGGCGTGGCCCGCTCCATCGCCGCCGTATTCGCCTGCATGGCGAAGGCGTCGCCATAGCGGTCGATGATCAGGCCAGGCAGGCCATCGGCCTCGGCATGGACGAGGCGATAGAAGGGCGCGCCAACGAGCCGGTCCCGCAGCGCCATGCATTCAGCGAGGCGCGCGCGGAAGAAGGCCGCGCCCAGGACCATGCCGGGGTCCGGCGAAAGCAACCGCGCGGCGATCAGGCTGTGCGGGTTGAACAGCCAGGTGCCGTGCTTCACCCCGTCATCGCCTTCCAGCCGCACTGGGCTGCCGGGTGGCAGCGCGCGAATGGCCGGGGTCATGGCGACCTCGTTGGAGAAGGCCCAGGGGTGGCCGGATTTCACCCGCCGGTCCCGCCCCGGCAACAGGCGCAGGGCCGGCCGGGAGGCGATATCGTCGAGGGGGGCGGGTTCGGTGCTCATCCGCCGGCTATGACGCCGGGTCCGCCCTGCCGCCAGCACCAAGGCCAGCGACGAAAGCAAATCCGGCTTTTAGTTTCAGAGTAGGCCGATACACAACCTGTGCCGCAAAGGGCCGGGATGCCTCCTCGGCGTGGCCGCGCGCACCTGCCGGCGCCCGCGTCACCGTCAGTCCAGGTAGTCGGGCTCCTGCCTGGCCAGGATGCGCTTGATGCTTTCCAGGTGCAGCAGCGCGCTCTCGCGGTCGCCCTCCCGCATCTGCTCATAGGCACGCTGGGCCACGGCGTGCGGGACCGGCTTCAGGGCGCGGCCCGTCGCCATGGCCAGCCGCTGCGCCTCGGCGGCGCGTTCCAGGTAATAGAGATCGTCCCAGGCCTCGGCGATGCTGGGCCCCACCACCATCACGCCGTGGTTCTTCATGAAGACGATATCGGCCTGACCCATGGCGGCGGCGATTCGGTCGCCCTCCGTCTCGTCCAGGGCGAGGCCGTTGTATTCCTCGTCCACGGCAGTGCGGCCGTAGAATTTCAGCGAGGTTTGGCCGGCCCAGACCAGTGGCGGCCCTTCCAGCATCGCCAGCGCCGTGGCGTTGGGCATGTGGGTATGGAAGGCCGCCGCGGCGCGCGGGTGCTTCATGTGCAGGCGGGCATGGATGTAGAACGCGGTCGCCTCCGGTGCCCCCTCGCCGGCCACCACATTGCCGTGGAAGTCGCAGACCAGCAGGCGGGAGGCGGTGATCTCCGAGAAGGCCCAGCCATAGGGGTTCACCAGGAACAGGTCGTCGCGCCCCGGCACCATGGCCGAGAGGTGATTGCAGATCCCCTCGTGCAGCCCGAGGCGGGAGGCCATGCGGAAACAGGCCGCCAGATCCACCCGCGCCTGCCGGACCACGGCATTGTCCAGGTCCGAGTTGCGCAGGATCGCGGCGCTGCGGGGGGTGTCCAGGGCATGGGCCATTGGCGGCTTCCGTTCGAGAGTTGCCGACAATGCAGCAAAGCCACAGGGCCACGGCAAGGCCGCACGACGGAAACTTCGCGGCCCATCGCCAGTTTAGCCTTATGCTGCATCGCACAATACGATGACGTACCCATTCTGAAAGGACGGCCATGTTTCCTAAAGGCTTCGGCCTGGCCGAACTCACGCGCTACCAGCGCCGCTGGAACCGGCTGCTGGGCGGCATCGGCAAGGCTCTGCCCCGGCCGCCCACGCGGCTGCGGGAGGTCGGCGACTTCGGCCCCAACCCGGGTGCCCTGCGCATGCTGGCCTATGTGCCGCCCGGTCTGCCTGAGGGGGCGCCGCTGGTGGTGGTCCTGCATGGCTGCAAGCAGAACGCGGCGCTCTATGACCGTGGCACCGGCTGGTCGGCCCTGGCCGCGCGCCACCGCTTCGCCGTGCTTTTTCCGGAGCAATGCGCCGCCAATAACAGCCGCCTCTGTTTCAACTGGTTCCAACCCGCCGATGTGGCACGGAATGGCGGCGAGGCCGCCTCGGTCGACGCCATGATCGGCTGGATGCTGCGGCAGCACCGGCTGGACCCGCGCCGTGTGCATGTCACCGGGCTTTCGGCGGGGGCCGCGATGGCGGCGGCGCTGATGGCCGTGCTGCCGGAGCGGTTCGAGAGCGGCGCCATCATCGCCGGCGTGCCCTTCGGCGCCGCGCGCACGGTGGGCGAGGCCCTGCACGCCATGTTCCACGCCCGCCGGCGCGGCTCGGCGGAATGGGCCACGCTGGCCCGCGAGGCCGCCGGCAGCCACGGGCCCTGGCCCCGGATTTCCATTTGGCAGGGCGAGCTGGACGAGACGGTGGTGCCCGCCAACGCCCTGGAACTGGAGAAGCAGTGGACCGTCCTGCACGGGCTGGATACCGCCCCGGCGGTGGATGTCGCCGATGGCCACCCGCGCCGCCGCTGGCGCGATGCCGCCGGGCGGGTCCTGGTGGAATCGCGCAGCATCGCGGGCCTGGCGCATGGCACGCCCATCGCCGCGCGCCATGCCGGGCCGGGTGGCCGGGTGGCGATGCGCTTCGGCAGGCCCTCCGACTTCGTGCTGGATGTCGGCGTGTCCTCCACATGGCGGATCGCGCAGTTCTGGGGTCTCGTGCCGCAGCGGGAGGAGGCGCCCGCGCCGGCACCGCGGGCCGAGGCGGCGGCCACCCGGAAGGCGCCCAAGGCGAAGCCCGCGGCGGCGCGGAAACGCCGTGCGACGGCCCGCGCCAAGCTCCTCCCCGGCTTCGACCCCGGCCTCGGGCTGCGGCTGGCGCTGGCGCCGATGGCGGCCTTCCGGCGCATGCTGCGCGGCCGGCGCCGGCGCTGATCCGCCGACGCTGGCCCGCCCGCTGGGGGTCTGGCCGCCAGGGTCTGGCCGCGCTTGGTCCGCTGCCGCAGAATGGCGCGACGAGCAGAGGGATACCGCCACGCATGTCCGCCACCAACCAGCGCATCGATCCCCAGCGGCTGTGGGACAGCCTGATGGCCATGGCCGAGATCGGCGCCACCCCGAAGGGCGGCGTGAAGCGCCTGACACTGACCGAGACCGACAAGGCCGCCCGCCAGCGCTTCACCCAGTGGTGCGAGGCCGTAGGGCTGACGGTGCGGGTGGATGCCATCGGCAACATGTTCGCCCGCCGCGAGGGGCGTGACCCCGCCCGCCTGCCGGTACTGCTGGGCAGCCACCTGGACAGCCAGCCCTCCGGCGGCAAGTTCGACGGGGCGCTGGGCGTGATCGCCGGGCTGGAGGTGATGCGCACGCTGCACGAGATGAACATCGTGACCGAGGCGCCGATTGAGCTGGTGAACTGGACCGACGAGGAAGGCAGCCGCTTCGGCCATTCGCTGATGGGCAGCGGCGTCTGGGCCGGGGTCTATACCCAGGACAAGGTCTATGGGCTGAAGGATGTCGAAGGCGTCAGCGTCGGCGAGGCGCTGGATTCCATCGGCTACAAAGGCCCGCACCCGGCGGCCCCCTTCCCGGCCGACGCCTATTTCGAGCTGCATATCGAGCAGGGCCCGATCCTGGAGCGGGAGGAGAAGCAGATCGGCATCGTCACCGGCGCGCAGGCGCAGGTCTGGTACGATGCCACCATCACCGGCCAGGACGCCCATGCCGGCACCACGCCGCCTTCCACCCGGCGCGACGCGCTGGTGGCGGCGGCACGGGTGATCGGCCGCGTGGATGCCCTGATGCGCGAGCGGGGCGAGGATGGGCGCGGCACCGTGGGCCAGTTGCATGTCCTGCCCAACAGCCGCAACGTGGTACCCGGTGAAGTTCGCTTCTCGGTTGAGTTCCGCCACCCCGATAACGCGCAGATCGAGGGGCTGGCCGCCAGCTTCCCCGCCGAGGCCCTGGCCCTGGTGGCGGCCACCGGCTGCACGCTGAAGCTGGAGGAATTGTTCCGCATTCCGGCCCAGCCCTTCGACCCGGCCTGCGTCGGCCTGGTGCGGCAGGCCGCCGCGCGGCTGGGCTATTCCGCCCGCGAGATCGTCTCCGGCGCCGGGCATGACGCCGTCTATGTCGCGCGCAGCGTCCCGACGGCGATGATCTTCACCCCCTGCAAGGACGGCCTCTCCCACAACGAGGCGGAGAGCATCCTGCCGGAGGAGGCCGCCGCCGGCTGCCAGGTGCTGTTCGAGGCCGTGCTGGCACGGGCGAACCGCAGCCTCTGAACTTCTGGCCGCGGACCCTCAGGGGTCCGCGGCCATCGGCACCAACACATCGGCCGGCACCGGGCGGCCATAGAGCCAGCCTTGTACCACGGTGCATCCCTGGCCTTGCAGCGCCAGGGTCTGGGCCTCATTCTCCACGCCCTCGGCCAGGACCTCGATCTCCAGGCTATGGGCCAGGGCGATCACGGCGCCCAGGATAGCGCTTTCCCGCAGCCCGCCCGGCAGCCCACGCACGATGGTACGGTCCAGCTTCACCCGGTCCACCGGCAATTGCACCAGATGCGCCATGGACGAGGCACCCCCGCCGAAATCGTCCAGCGAAAGCCGCACGCCCAGGGCGCACAGCGCGTCCAGCGTCTGCGCCAGGGCGTCCAGGTCGCGGGCGGGCACGTCCTCCGGGATCTCGATTTCCAATTCCCGTGCCGCGACGCCGTGGCGTTGCAGGGCTTCCCGCACCCGGTCGGCGAAGGTGAGGTCGCGGAGCGTCGTCCCGGTGATATTGATGGCGATGACCGGCGGCGCGCCCGCCCTGCCGGCCCAGCGCCGCTTGGTGGCCAGGGCCTCGTCGAGGACCCAGGCATCGATATCCGCCAGCAGGCTGAGGCTGATGGCGATGGGGAATAATTCGCCCGGCGTGACCTCGCGGCCGAGGGCGGCGCAGTTCCAGCGGATCAGCCCCTCGGCCCCCACCAGCCGGTGGGCGCGGGTGTCGAATTGCGGTTGCCAGACCAGGCGGAACTCGTCGGCCGCGATGGCGCCGGCCAAAGCCTCGCGCAACTGGTGGCGCTCCTCCACCGCCCTGCCGAGGGCCTCTTCATACATGATCGGCACGAAGCCTTCCTGCTCGCTGCGCTGGCGGGCCAACTCGGCGGCGCGGCACAGGCCGTCGGCACCTTCGGTCTGCTTCGCGCAGGCGGCGCCCACGGCCGGTGTCAGTTCCACCTCCAGCGCGCCGTAGCGGAAGGTATTGGCCAGCGTCTGGCTGACCCGCATCGCCAGCCAGCGCATCGTCTGCCGGTCCATCGCGGAGGCGAGGATGGCGAATTTATTGCCGCCGATGCGGAACACCGCGTCATCGGACCGGACCGCCTTGCTCAGCCGCAGCGCCGCGGCCTGCAGCACCGCGTCGCCCAGCGCCTGGCCATAGCGCTCGTTCACCCGGCCGAGGCCGACCAGCGCGACGGACACCATGGTCAGCGCGCCGGCCGTCTCCAGCCTTTCCTCGATCGTGGCCAGCAGGTGTGTGCGGTTTCCGAGGCTGGTCAGGCCGTCCTGCCACGCCAGCCGGTTCGCCTCCGCCTGGGCCGCCCGGCGGTCGGTGATGTCGAGCAGCGTGACCAGCCGGGTGCGGCGTGGCGCGCCCCCACCGGGCTCGCCCGGCACGTCCAGCAGGGCAGAAGAGGCCAGCAGCATGCGCCGCGCCTCGGTCCCCCCCCCGCCAAATTCGACCTCGATGGAGCTCTGGGATGGCAGGGCCCGGAGCGGCTCGCCGGGGGAGCGGCCGGCGGAGCCGATACGGCGCAGCCCGGCCTCGGGCAGCCCGGCGGGCAGCATGCCGCCCAGCATGGCGAGCAACTGCGGGTTGCCGAAGACCGTGCGCCCGGCCTCGTCCAGTTCCCAGAGGCCCACCGGCGCAAGTTCCAGCAAAGCGCGCTGCCGTGCGGCCTGGGCGACGAGGTCGCGTTCCTGCCGCTTGAGCGCCGTGACGTCGATCACGCTCAGGGTAAAGCCATCCTCCGGCAGGGCCTGGCGGGTGACGCGGTGCCAGGACCCGTCGGGCAGGCTGTGGTCGGTGCCATCCGCCGAGGCGCCGCCCCCGGGCAGGCCCAGCACGCGAAACCGGCTGTTGGCCAGCCGCAGGGTGCCGTCAGAATCGCACAGGGCGAAGCCACCGGGCAGCGCCTCCAGCACCTCCGCAAGCTGCGCCCGCAGTTGCATCATGCCGACTTCCGCCGCGACGGAGGCGCGCCGCAGATGCCACATGGACAATACGAGCATCAGGGCCAGAACGCTCAACACACCCGCCAGGAGCCACGCGAAAAGCCCGGGCGGCAGCGTCGCGATCACCACGATGCCGGCGATCAGGACGACAAGGCCGGCGCAGCCGAGAATTTCGACCAGGTAGGAGTATCTAGGCAGCCGCGGAATCTTTCCTGCGATGTTCGCCCATCGGAACACAAGCTGGGCTTGAGCGCAAAGGGGTGATCGCCTGTCCAGACGCAGCATGCCGGGTTGCCGCCCGGCGGCGGGGCCTTTATAGCCGGGCTCAGCCGCACCAGAGGGTTTTGGTCCATTGGCCAGTATCGCACCGTCCATCGATCCGTCCGGAAACCCCGCCATCGCCGCGCAACAGCGCATCCTGGCTCTGCCGGTCACCGAAACGCGGCGAATGGCGGATGCCATCCGCGTGCTGGCGATCGACGCGGTGGAACAGGCCAAGTCCGGCCACCCCGGCATGCCGATGGGCATGGCCGACGCCGCCACCGTGCTGTTCAGCAAGTATCTGAAGTATGACGCCGCCGACCCCCGCTGGGCCGACCGCGACCGCTTCGTGCTCTCGGCCGGCCATGGCTCCATGCTGCTCTACGCATGGCTGCACCTCTCAGGCCATGCCGGAATCGGCATCGACGACCTGAAGAAATTCCGCCAGCTACACTCCGTCGCCGCCGGCCACCCGGAACTGGGCGAGCACCCGGCCATCGAGACCACCACGGGCCCGCTCGGCCAGGGCCTGGCCAATGCGGTCGGCATGGCGATCGCGGAGCGCCACCTCTCGGCCCGCTTCGGCAAGAGCCTGGTGGACCACCGCACCTGGGTCATCGCCGGCGACGGCTGCCTGATGGAGGGCGTCAGTCACGAGGCGATCAGCCTGGCCGCGCGGCTGAAACTCGACCGCCTGACTGTCCTGTTCGACGACAACAACACCACCATCGACGGCGCCGCCACCATCTCCGAGACCGGCGACCAGTTGGCCCGCTTCAAGGCGGCCGGCTGGGCGGTAAAGGCCGTCGACGGCCACGACCACGGCAAGATCGCCGCCGCCCTGCGCTGGGCCCAGCGGCAGGACAGGCCGACGATGAT
>JAQGHX010000110.1 GCA_028288745.1 Roseomonas sp.
TGGGCAGCAGCAGCGCCTGGGCGGGGGCAGCGAGGTCGGCCGGCGGCGGTAGCGGCGCCAGCACCAGGGCCGGGGCCAGGATTGGCCGCCAGCCCAGCGCCGCCACGGCGGTGGCGGTCTCCACCGCGCCGGGTTCCGGGCGGGTGACCAGGACGCCGTGGCCGATGGCAGCGGGGGCCGCCATGGCAATCAGCCGGCGAAGATGTCGGCGGGGCTGTCGGCGCGCAGGTTGTCGCCCAGTTCCAGCCCGATCCGCTCGGCATCGGCGGCAGCACCGTGGATGCTGCGCTTCAGCAGGAAACTGCCATCGGGGCGGGCCACCAGGCCGGTCAGGTGCAGTTCGCCATTCGGCAGCAGCCGCGCGTGGCCGCCGATGGGCGTGCGGCAGGAACCATCCAGCGCCGCCAGCAGCGCGCGCTCGGCGCGGGAGACGGCGCGGGCCTCGCGGTCCTCGATGCCGGCGAGCAATTCGTGCAGCTCGATATCCGAGGCACGCACGGTGACGCCGACGATGCCCTGGCCGGCGGCGGGCACCATCGCCTCGGCATCCAGCACCACGGAGGCACGGTCGGCCATCTCCAGCCGCTTCAGGCCGGCCAGCGCCAGCAGGGTGGCATCGGCATCCCCGGCGGCGAGCTTGGCCAGGCGCGAGCCGACATTGCCACGGATCATGGCCACCCGCAGATCCGGCCGCGCGTGCAGCAGCTGCGCCTGCCGCCGCAGGCTGGCGGTGCCGATCAGCGCGCCCGCCTTCAGCGCCGCGAAGGGGTCGGACGGGTCCGGCGCGCCGCAATGGGGGCCGAGGATCAGCGCGTCCCGCGCATCCTCTCGCTTCAGGGTGCAGGCGAGCACGATGCCGGGCGGCATCTCGGTCTCCAGGTCCTTCAGGCTATGGACGGCGAAGTCGATTCGCCCATCCAGCAGCGCCTCATGGATTTCCTTGGCGAACAGGCCCTTGCCGCCGATATCCGCCAGGCGCCGGTCCTGGATCTGGTCGCCCGAGGTGGCGATGACATGCTCCTCGAAGGCGTTGACGTTGCGCAGCACGGGGCAGAACCGCGTCACCAGATCGAGGAAGGCGCGGGTCTGCCACAGCGCGAGCGGCGAGCCGCGCGTGCCCACACGCAGCGGCAGAGGCCGGCGCCCATGCGACTTGACGGGGACCTGGGGGCCCGGATGATCCGCGACAATCCCGCCCCGCATGTCGGCGGGGCCGGCTGAAACGCGTCCGTGAAGGAGGGCGCCCGCCGCGGCAGACGGCAAAGCGGGGTGGGCAAGGGACATGGCGCGCGTCATAGAACCGCCGCAGCGGATGGGGAAGTGGAATAGGGATGCGGTTTGTGCCGACCAGGGGAAACATCGCCGGCCCGGTTCTGGGGCTGGAAGCCAGTTGCGACGAAACCGCCGCCGCTGTCCTGGCGCCGGACGGCACCGTGCTGGCCGAAGCGGTGCGCAGCCAGCTGGCGGAGCATACCCCCTTCGGCGGCGTGGTGCCCGAGATCGCGGCCCGCGCCCACCTGGCCCACCTGCCTGCCCTGGCCGCCCGGGTGCTGGCCCAGGCCGGCGTGGGCCCGGCGGAGCTGGGGGGCATCGCCGCGACCTCCGGCCCCGGGCTGATTGGCGGGCTGATCATCGGCGCCACCTTCGGCAAGGGCATGGCGCTGGCGCATGACCTGCCCTTCGTCGCCGTGAACCACCTGGAGGGCCATGCGCTGACGGCCCGGCTGCCCGGGCTGGTCGAGGGCGGCGTGGCCTTCCCCTATCTGCTGCTGCTGCTCTCCGGCGGGCATTGCCAGTGTGTGGCGGTGGAGGGACTCGGGCGCTACCGCCGCCTCGGCTCCACGCTGGATGACGCGGTGGGCGAGGCTTTCGATAAATCCGCCAAGCTGATGGGCCTGCCATGGCCGGGCGGGCCAGCACTCGAAAAACTGGCGCGGGCGGGGGACCCGAAGCGCTTCCCCCTGCCTCGCCCCATGCTGGGGCGGCCGGGCTGCGACTTTTCCTTCAGCGGCCTGAAGACCGCCGTGGCGCAGAGCATCCCGAAACTGCACACGGAGCAGGACCGCGCGGACCTCGCCGCCGCCTTCCAATACGTGGTGGCAGCGGTGCTGGCCGACCGCGCGAAGAACGCCCTGGGCATGATGGAAGGCGCCACGGCCATGGTCATCGCCGGCGGCGTGGCCGCCAATACGGCGGTGCGGGTCGCTCTGGCGGGCGTCGCGGAGCGCCATGACCTGCCGCTGGTCGCCCCGCCCATCCGCCTCTGCACCGACAATGCCGTGATGATCGCCTGGGCGGGCATCGAGCGCCTGCGCGCCGGCCTGACCGACCCCCTGGACCACGCCCCCCGGCCCCGCTGGCCGCTCGCGGAGCTGAGCGCATGAATTATCGCCACGCCTTCCATGCCGGCAATTTCGCCGATTGCGTCAAGCACGCCCTGCTGCTGCGCCTGCTGCGCCGCCTGGCGGTGAAGGAAAGCGCCTTCCGCGTGCTGGACACCCATGCCGGCACCGGGGCCTACGACCTCAGCGCCGATGCGGCGGAGCGCACCGGCGAGTGGCGGCGCGGCATCGGCCGGCTGATGCACATCACCGAGGGGCCCCTGGCCGAGTGGCTGGCCCTGTTGCGCCATGCCGGCTTCCCGCCCGCCTATCCCGGCAGCCCATCGCTCGCCCGCATGGTGCTGCGGCCCAATGACCGGCTGGTGCTGTGCGAATTGCATGAGCAGGACCACGCCACCTTGCGCGCCCTGTTCCGGGGCGACCCCCAGGTGGCCGTGCACAAGCGCGACGGGTGGGAGGCGCTGACCGCCCTCACCCCTTTCCAGGAAAAGCGCGGCCTGACCCTGATGGACCCGCCCTTCGAGCAGGAAGGCGAGTTCGGGCGGATGGCGGAGGGCATGACCGCCCTGGCCCACCGCTTCCGCGCCGGCGTGCAGGCGGCGTGGTATCCCATCAAGCACCGCGCGCCCGTGCGGGCCTTCCATGCCGCCCTGGCCGAGAGCGGCGTGCGCGATATCATCGTCTGCGAGTTCTGGCTGCGCGAGCCGACCGACCCGCAGCGGCTGAACGGCTGCGGCGTGGCAGTGGTCAACCCGCCCTGGAAGTTCGAGGCGGAGGCCCATGCCATCCTGGCCGCGTTGCTGGAGCACCTGGGCGATGGCGAGCCCGGCGAAGGCTTCGCCGTGACGCGGCTCGCCGGGGAATGAAGGTCGCCATCATCGGTGCCGGCGCCTGGGGCACGGCGCTGGCCATCCAGGCGGTGCGCGCCGGGACCGAGGCGGTGCTCTGGGCGCGCGACGCGGGCCGGGCCGCCGAGATGCGGGAGCGGCGTGAAAACGCCCCGCACCTGCCCGGCCAGCCCCTGCCGCCGGCATTGCGCATCACCGCCGATGCCGGCGAGGCCCTGGCCGGCGCGGCCCTGGCGCTGCTGGTGGTGCCGGTGCAGCACATGGCCGGCGTCCTGGCCGATCTGCCCGCGTTGCCCCCCAGCCTGGTCGCCGCCAAGGGGGTCGAGCGCGGCACCCTGCGCCTGCCGCTGGAAATCCTGGCCATGCTCCGCCCGGGCCTGCCGGCCGGCGTGCTCTCCGGCCCCAATTTCGCGCGCGAGGTCGCGGCCGGGCTGCCCGCCGCCGCCGTGGTCGCCAGCACCGACGCGCGGCTGCGCGAGGATGCCGCCCGCCGCCTCGGCACGGCGTCCTTCCGCCTCTACGGGCAGGAGGACCCGATGGGGGTGGAGGTCGGCGGCGCCGCGAAGAACGTCATCGCTATCGCCGCCGGGGCCGTGATGGGCGCGGGCTTCGGCGAGAATGCCCGCGCCGCCCTGGTCACGCGTGGGCTGGCCGAGATCGCGCGCCTGGCGGCGGCGCTGGGCGGGCGTGCCGGCACGGTGGCGGGTCTGTCCGGCCTGGGCGACCTGCTGTTGACCTGTACCGGGCCCGGCAGCCGCAATTTCTCGCTGGGCGTGGCGCTGGGCCAGGGGCAGCCGCTGGCGGACATCCTGGCGGCCCGCAACAGCGTGACGGAAGGCGTGGCCACCGCCCCCGCCCTGCTGGCGCGCGCCGCGGCGGCCGGGGTGGAAATGCCCATCACCGCCGCCGTGGCCGCCGTGCTGGAAGGCTCGGTGGATGTCGCGGGCGCCATGGACCGGTTGCTGGCCCGCCCGCGCCGCCGGGAATCCTAGAGCGTATCGTTTAAGGTGGATCGCCGCGAAGCGTGGGTCACACGAAGAAACAACGTGCTGGAGCGGGTGCAGTGAGCCTCTGCGAACGGCACCTGCCCTGGCCCCGCGCGACCGGCCGCCGGCGGTGAGGAAAGGCGCCGGTGGCCCAGGTAGCGGCCGTCCCTGGTGGTGGCCGGTCTGCCGCTCTCCCGCCATCCTGCTTCAGCGCAGCGAGCGATCGCAGGCCGGAGGCCCAGGGCGGATGCCCGTGCCGTGCGGAGCCACGGCCACGCATTTTCTCCCGGCAGAATATTCTTGCGCTGTACCGGAACAAACCAGGCCGCAGCGTCCATAACATTTCCTGTCTTTCCAGCATCCGGCAGCCAAAATGAGATGCATCCGGCGGACAGGAGGCCGTGGCGTGAACCCCGTCGCGACAGGCCTGCTCGTTATGCTCTGGGTCTTCGCGGGCGGGATGCTGGGCCTGCACCTGCATCGCTTCCTGCCTCGGCATCACCTGACGAAAGAGACGCAGGATGTCATCAGGCTCGGCAGCGGCACCATCTCGGTGCTGGCCTCCCTGGTGCTCGGCCTCCTGATCGCGACCGCGAAGACCACGTCCGATACGGCGGACCGGGAGATGCGCGGCGCCCTCGCCCACATGGGCCCGTGACGCCACGGCCTTCGCGCGCCGTTCACTCCGCCCGCAGCGCCGCCCCGGCCGCGAAGGGGGCCAGCGGCAGCGCCGCCGCCGCCAGCGCGCCGAGCAGAAGCAGGAAGGGCTGCCAGGCGGCGCCGCTGGCGGCGGCCTCGATTCCCGCCGCGCCGAAGATCATGGCGGGAATCGCCAGCGGCAGCACCAGCAGCGGCAGCAGCACGCCGCCGCGCCGGGCCCCCAGGGTCAGGGCCGCGCCGGCCGTGCCCAGCAGCGACAGGAACAGGGTGGCCAGCCCCAGCGCCAGGGCGGCCACGCCCCAGGCCGGCACCGGCAGGTTCAGCATGGCGCAGGCGATGGGGCTGGCCAGCAGGAGCGGCCCCCCCGTGGTCAGCCAGTGCGCCAGCGCCTTGACCGCCGCGATCTGCGTGCCGGAGAGGCCGGAGAGCAGCAACTGGTCCAGCGAGCCGTCCTCGGCCTCGGCGGCAAAGAGGCGGTCCAGCGGCAGCAGGGCCGCCAGCAGGGCCGCCGCCAGCAGCGCGCCGGGCGCGAGCCGGGCCAGCATGTCCGGCGCCGGGCCGACGCCAAAGGGAAAAAGGGCTGTCACCAGCAGGAAAAACAGCATCGACGCCAGCGTATCGCCGGGGTGCCGGGCAGCCAGCAGCCATTCCCGCCGCAGCAGCGCGATCACGCGGGCTGGCCCAGATGGAAGATGCGGGCACCGGGCAGCGGCAGGTCCACATGGGTGGCCGCCACCACCGCCCCCCCCGCCGCGCGATGCGTGGCCAGCATGGCGCCGAACAGCCCGATGGACCCGGTGTCGAGCCCCACGCTCGGCTCGTCCAGCAGCCAGAGCGGCACCGGGGCCAGGGCCAGCCGTGCCAGCGCCGCCCGCCGCTTCTGCCCGGCCGAGAGCATCCGCGCCGGCAGGTGGCCCAGCCCTTCCAGCCCCACCGCCTCCAGCGCCGGTGCCACCCGCCCGCCCCAGAGCCGCGCCCAGAGGGTCAGGTTCTCATCCAGGGTCAGGCCGGGCTTCAGCGCGTCGAGATGCCCCAGGTAGCGCAGCCGGGCGGCATGGGTAGGGACATCCGAAAGAGCATCGCCGCCATGCCACAACAGGGCGCCTTCCGCCGCGGGCACCAGCCCGGCCAGCAGCCGCAGCAGCGTCGATTTTCCGCTGCCGTTCGCGCCCGTCAGCAACAAGGCTTCGCCGGACGCAAGGTTGAACGAAAGGTCCGCGAAGACCACCTGCTCCCCGCGCACCGCCGCCAGTCCGATCGCTTCCAACATGGGGCACTCCGAAGCCCCGCCGCCGATGGACCGGGGAAAGCAGCCGTGTAATAAGCGGCGACGTTCGCAGCAATATGACGTGGGAAACCCTTAACCATGCGCTTGACCGGGCAGGATAGCCTCAAGACCCGCCGCTCCCTGGCGGTCGATGGCAAAACCTATCATTATTTCAGCCTGCCCGAAGCCGCGAAGAGCATCGGCGATGTCACCCGCCTGCCCTTCAGCCTGAAGGTGCTGCTGGAAAACGTCCTCCGCTTCGAGGACGGCCGCTCCTACTTCGTGAAGGACGCGCAGGCCATCGCCGACTGGCTGAAAGCCGGCAAGAGCGACAACGAGGTGCCGTTCCGCCCCGCGCGCATCCTGATGCAGGATTTCACCGGCGTGCCCGCCGTGGTGGATCTCGCCGCCATGCGCGACGGCATCCTGAAGCTGGGTGGCGACCCGCGCCGCGTGAACCCGCTGGTGCCGGTCGATCTCGTCATCGACCACTCCGTCATGGTCGATTCCTCGGGCAGCGCCGGATCGATACAG
>JAQGHX010000124.1 GCA_028288745.1 Roseomonas sp.
CATCTGCGGCCGGAAGGCCTGGGCGCAGAGCAGGTAGCCGGTCAGGTTCACCGCCAGCAGGGTGTTCCATTCCTCCAGCGGCAGCTGCGCCAGCGGCCCGGCGCGCAGGATACCGGCATTGTTCACCAGGATATCGGCGGGGCCGAGCTTGTCGGCGCAGGCCCGCGCCGCATCGGCGATGCTGGCCTCGGAGCCGGTGTCGCAGGCGATGGCGGCGACCCGGCCGCCGGCGGCGGTCAGCTGCTGCTCCAGCGCACGGAGGCCGTCCCGGTCGCGGTCGAGCAGGGCGACGGCCGCGCCGGCCTCGACGAAGGAGGCGGCGATGGCGCGGCCCATGCCGCCCGCCGCCCCGGTGACGACCGCGATCCTGTCGGCCAGGCCGAGCCAATCCGTGTTCATCCACTGCCTCCCGCTTGTCATCCCAGCCTTGGCGGGATGAGACGCGGGGCGGGAGGCAGGGTCAAGGCCCTAGCGGCCGCGCAGCAGCGTCGCGGCCTCCACCGCGAAATAGGTCAGCACGCCGTTGGCCCCGGCCCGCTTGAAGCCGAGCAGGCTCTCCAGCATTGCCCGCTCATGCTCCAGCCAGCCGTTGCGGACGGCGGCCATGATCATCGCGTATTCGCCACTCACCTGATAGGCGAAGGTCGGCACGCCGAAGCGGTCCTTCACCCGTCGCACGATATCGAGATAGGGCATGCCCGGCTTGACCATGACCATGTCGGCACCCTCGGCGAGGTCGAGCGCCACCTCGCGCAGCGCCTCGTCCGAATTGGCCGGGTCCATCTGGTAGGTCTTCTTGTCGCCGCGGAGGGCGCGGCCGGAGCCGACCGCATCGCGGAACGGGCCATAGAAGGCGGAGGCGTATTTGGCGGCATAGGACATGATGCTGGTATGGATCAGCCCATGCCCGTCCAGCTTCGCGCGGATCGCGGCGACGCGGCCATCCATCATGTCCGAGGGGGCGATGACGTCGATGCCCGCCTGGGCCTGCACCAGCGCCTGGATGGCCAGCACTTCCAGCGACTCGTCATTGGCCACGTAGCCATCGCGGATCACGCCGTCATGGCCATGGTCGGTATAGGGGTCCAGCGCGACGTCGCCGACCAGCCCCAGGCCGGGAAATTCCTGCTTCAGCAGGCGCGCGGCCTGGCACATCAGGTTGTCCGGGTTCTGGGCCTCGGTGCCCTCGGCATCTTTCTTCTCTGCCGGCGTCATCGGGAACAGCGCGAGGGCGGGGATGCCCAGTTCCACCGCCGGCGCCACATGCGCCGCCAGCCGGTCCAGCGTCACCCGCTGCACGCCCGGCATCGAGCCCACCTCGGAGATGCTGTTGCTGCCTTCCATGATGAAGATCGGCCAGATCAGGTCGTCCACCGACAGGCGGTTCTCCGCCACCAGCCGGCGGGTCCAGGAATCGCGGCGGTTGCGGCGGGGCCGGAGGGCGGGAAAGGCGCCGAGGGGCAGGGTCATCGCGGGTCCTCACTGCGGGCATCGTCGGGGCCGCTAGGTGGCACGGCGGCGCGCGGGGGGAAAGGAGGGGAAAAGCCCATGGCCATGTCGCGCCCGCGCTTGAGCGTTGCATCATAGAGGCGGGGTTCATGTTTCATGCGGAAACGAGCCGTGGTAACGAACGCGCCATGAACCCGGCCGAGACCCCCATCGCCATCGCCGCCGACCATGCCGGCGTCGCCCTGAAAGACAGCCTGCGCGCCGCGCTGGAAGCAGCCGGGCATCCGGTGCGGGATTTCGGCACGCATGGCAACGGCAGCGTGGACTATCCCGATTTCGCCCATCAGGTCGCCCGCGCCGTGGCCGGGGGGCAGGCGCTCTTTGGCGTGCTGGTCTGCGGCAGCGGTATCGGCATGTCGCTGGCGGCCAACAGGCACGCCGATATCCGCGCCGTGGTGATCCATAACACCACCGAGGCCCGGCTGACCCGGGCCCATAACAACGCGAACGTCGCCTGTTTCGGTGCCCGCACAGTGGGCGCGGAAGTGGTGCTCGACAGTCTCTCGGCCTTCCTGACCACGCCATACGAAGGCGGGCGCCACGAGCGCCGCGTCGCGAAGATCAACCTTTCCCCCCCGATCTCCCCCGCGGGCCAGGAGGCCTGAGCCGATGAACGAGCTGTCCCCCGCCCAAAGCGCCGGCCGCTTCTTCTCCGCCACCCTGGCAGAGTCGGACCCGGACATCTTCGGCGCCATCGGCCATGAGCTGGTGCGCCAGCAGGATGGGATCGAACTGATCGCCAGCGAGAACATCGTCTCCCGCGCCGTGCTGGAGGCGCAGGGCTCGGTGCTCACCAACAAGTATGCCGAGGGCTACCCTGGGCGCCGCTATTACGGCGGCTGCGAGTTCGTCGACGTCGTCGAGGCCCTGGCGATCGAGCGCGCCAAGAAGCTGTTCGATGTCGGCTTCGCCAATGTGCAGCCGCATAGCGGGGCGCAGGCCAACCAGGCGGTGTTCTTCGCGCTGATGCAGCCGGGCGACACCTTCATGGGCCTCGACCTCGCGGCCGGCGGGCACCTGACGCATGGCTCGCCCGCCAACCAGTCCGGCAAGTGGTTCAAGGTCGCGCCCTATACGGTGCGCCAGGAGGACCAGACCATCGACATGGAGGAAGTGGCCCGCATCGCCCGCGAGTCGCGCCCCAAGGTCATCGTCGCCGGTGGCTCGGCCTATTCCCGCGCCTGGGACTTCGCCCGCTTCCGCGCCATCGCGGACGAGGTCGGCGCCTATTTCATGGTGGACATGGCGCATTTCGCGGGCCTCGTGGCCGGCGGCGCGCATGACAGCCCCATTCCGCACGCGCATGTCGTGACCACCACCACGCACAAGACCCTGCGCGGCCCGCGTGGCGGCATGATCCTCACCAATGACGAGGCCCTGGCCAAGAAGTTCAACTCGGCGGTGTTCCCCGGCCTGCAGGGCGGGCCGCTGATGCATGTCATCGCGGCCAAGGCCGTGGCCTTCGCCGAGGCGCTGCGCCCCGATTTCCGCATCTATGCCCGGGCGGTGGTGGCCAATGCCAAGGCGCTGGCCGAGGAATTGAAGGCCCAGGGCGCCGGCATCGTCACCGGCGGCACGGATAACCACCTGATGCTGGTGGACCTGCGGCCGATGAACCTGACCGGCAAGGGCGCCGAGGCGGCCCTCGGCCGGGCGCACCTGACCTGCAACAAGAACGCCGTCCCGTTCGACCCAGCCAAGCCGGCCATCACCTCCGGCATCCGCCTTGGCTCCCCCGCCGGCACCACGCGCGGGCTGGGAGAGGCTGAGTTCCGCGAGATCGGCCAGTTGATCGGGCAGGTCCTGAAGGGCCTCGCCCAGGCCAACGCACCGGAAGCGAACGAGGCGGTGGAACAGGCCGTGGGCCAGAAGGTGCTCGACCTCTGCGGCCGCTTCCCGATCTACAAGGCCTGAGGCGGCGGGGAAGGGGGCGGGGACATGCGCTGTCCGTTCTGCGGCAGCGAGGATACGCAGGTCAAGGACAGCCGTCCGGCCGATGACGGCGCGGCCATCCGCCGGCGTCGCTCCTGCCCGTCCTGCGGCGCGCGCTTCACCACCTTCGAGCGGGTGACGCTGCGTGAGCTGACGGTGCTGAAATCCGACAACCGCCGCGTGCCCTTCGACCGGGAGAAGCTGGCCCGCTCCATTCGCGTGGCGCTGCGCAAGCGCCCGGTGGACGAGGACCGGGTGGAGCGCATCGTCAACGGCATCCAGCGCCGGCTGGAAGCGGAAGGCGAAAGCGAGATCACCAGCCGCTCCATCGGTGAAATGGTGATGGAGACGTTGAAGGAGCTGGACCCGGTCGCGTATGTCCGCTTCGCCTCCGTCTACCGCAATTTCCGCGAGGCCAAGGATTTCGAGGCCTTCCTCGGTGCCCTTGGCACATCGACCGACCCCGACAACGGCTGAAAGCAACGTGGCGAACCTTGTACCCCCAGCGGCACCGCTGCCGCGTGTGGCCGGCCGTATCGCGGCTCTCCGCGCAAGCGAAACCTTCGCCATCCGGCCGGCCGAACTGACCGACTACCCGGCCCTGGCCACCCTCTCCGCCGCCGCCTTCGCCCAGGGGCTGGCCATGCTGTTGCCGCGCGAGTTGCGCGCGCGGGCGGATGCCCCCCGCTTCAGTTGCTTCTTCGCAGCGACCCCCGGCCCCCTGCTGCTGGCCGAGATCGGGGGCGTGCCGGTGGGCTGCGCCCTGGCCACCCCGCCGACCGAGGCCGACCCGGCGCGCCTGCTGGGCCTCTGGGTGGCCCCGGCGGCGGCAGGGCAGGGCATCGGCTCCGCCCTGCTGACGGCCTCCGAGGCGGCACTGCTGTCGCTGGGCGCGCCCGGGCTGCGGGTGCGGGTGCCGAGCGGCCACCTGCGCGCGCTGGGCCTGTTCCGGCGCCGTGGCTATACCATCCAGGCCGCCGGCCTGCGGACCGAGCCGGTGCTGGAGGCGATGCTGCGGCACAGCGTGCTGTCGAAGCGCCTGGTCGCCACCACCGCCGTCGCGGCCTGACCATGGCCCGCGATGCCGAGCGCCGGCCAGAGGACGAGCAGCACATGCGCGCGGCCCTGGCGCTGGCGGCGCGCGGCCTGGGCAATACCTGGCCGAACCCGGCGGTGGGCTGCGTCATCGTCAGGGACGGCGCGGTGGTCGGCCGGGGCTGGACTGCGCCGGCCGGCCGGCCGCATGCCGAGACGGAAGCGCTGCAGCGTGCCGGCCATGCCGCGCGCGGCGCCACCGCCTATGTCACGCTGGAGCCCTGCTGCCACTGGGGCCGCACGCCGCCCTGTACCGATGCGCTGATCGCGTCCGGCGTCGCCCGCGTGGTGGTGGCCCTGCGCGACCCCGACCCCCGCGTAGACGGCCGCGGCCTGCGCCTGCTGCGCGAGGCGGGTATCGAGGTGACGGAAGCCGTGCTGCAATCCGAGGCCGCCAGCGTCACCGCCGGCTTCATCAAGCGCGTCGCGGTCGGCCTGCCGATGGTGACGCTGAAGCTGGCCAGCACGCTGGACGGCCGCATCGCCACCCGCACGGGCGAGAGCCGCTGGATCACCGGCCCGGCTGCCCGCCGCGCGGTCCATGCCATGCGGGCCCGTCACGATGCCGTGCTGGTGGGCAGCGGTACTTTGCTCGCCGACGACCCCGACCTGTCCTGCCGCCTGCCCGGCGCGGCGATGATCCCCACCGTGCGCGTGGTCGCCGATGCCCGCCTGCGCACGCCACCTTCGGCACGGCTGTTCGACAACCCGGCCCCCGCCTGGATCGCCACCCGCCCCGGCCACCCGGACGCGCCACTGGAAGCGCTGCGCGCGCGCGGCGCCGAGATCGTGGAGGTGCCGGAGGCCGAGGGCGCCACGGGCCTCGACCCCGCCGCGCTGCTGCGCGCCCTGGCCGTGCGCGGCGTGACCCGGGTCCTGGCCGAGGGCGGTGCGGCATTGGCCGCCGCTTTGTTGCGCGCGGGGCTGGTGGACAGGCTCGCCTGGTTCCATGCTCCGGCCATCATGGGCGCCGACGGCCGGCCGGCCGCGGATGCGCTGCCATTGGATGTTCTGGCCGCCATGCCCAGGTTCCGCAGGGTATCGGCCGCCATGCTCGGCCCCGACCTGCTCAGCGAATTCGAGGTTGCCTGACCCATGTTCACCGGCATCATCACCGCCATCGGCACCGTCGCCGCCATCGAGCCGATCGGGGCCGGGCAGGACATGCGGCTCGCCATCGATACGCCGGAAGGCTGGCTGTCGGGGGCCGAGATCGGGGCTTCCATCGCCTGCTCGGGCTGCTGCCTGACGGTGGTGACGCTGGAGAGCAACCGCTTCAGCGTCGATGTCTCGGCTGAATCCCTGTCCAGGACCACGCTGGGCGGCTGGCGTCCCGGCAGCCGCATCAACCTGGAACGTGCCCTGAAGATGGGCGACGAAATGGGCGGCCATGTCGTCTCCGGCCATGTGGACGGGCTGGCGGAAGTGCTGTCTGAAACGCCGGAGAACGGCTCCACCCGCTGGCTGTTTCAGTTGCCGGGCAGTCTGGCGCGCTTTGTGGCCCCGAAGGGCTCGATCACCGTGGACGGCGTCTCGCTGACGGTGAACGAGGTGGAGGGGGCCAGCTTCGGGGTGAACGTCATCCCGCACACCACCTCCGTCACCACGTTGGGCGAGCTGGCTGCCGGGCGGCGGGTGAATATCGAGATCGACATGTTGGCGCGTTACGTCGCCCGTTTGCGGGAATTCAATTCATGAGCGTCGCGACCCATCAGGCCTCGCTGCACCAGTTCCTCAGCCCGACCGAGGAGCTGCTGGAAGAAGCGCGGCGCGGCCGCATGTTCATCCTGGTGGATGACGAGGACCGGGAGAACGAAGGCGACCTCGTCATCCCGGCGCAATTCGCCACGGCGGATGCCATCAACTTCATGGCCCGCTTCGCGCGTGGCCTGATCTGCCTGGCCATGACGCGCAGCCGGGTGGAGCATCTGGGCCTGCCGTTGATGGCCCAGGCCAACGGCACCCGGCACCAGACCGCCTTCACCGTCTCGATCGAGGCACGGGAAGGGGTGACGACAGGGATTTCGGCCGCTGACCGCGCCCGCACCGTGGCCGTCGCCATCAACCCGGAGGCGCGGCGGGAGGATATCGTGACCCCCGGCCACGTTTTCCCGCTGGTGGCGCGGGAAGGCGGCACGCTGGTCCGCGCCGGCCATACCGAGGCCGCGGTGGATTTCGCCCGCATGGCCGGGCTCAACCCGGCCGGCGTGATCTGCGAGATCATGAATGAAGACGGCACCATGGCGCGGCTGCCCGACCTGGTGTCCTTCGCCCAGCATCACGGGCTGAAGCTCGGCACCATTGCCGACCTGATCGCCCACCGCCGCCGCACCGAGCGGCTGGTGAAGCGCGTCGAGGAAGGCCGCCTGCCGGATGCCTCCGGCAATGGCGAATGGCGGCTGGTCGTCTATGCCAATACGCTGGAATACGGCGAGCACGTCGCGCTGGTGAAGGGCGACCTGGCCCGCCCCGGGCCGGTGCTGGTGCGGATGCACGCCGTGAACATCCTGACCGACATCATCGGCATGAACGGCCCGCACGACCTGCAGCGTTCGATGGCCGAGATCTCGGCCGGCGGCCGTGGCGTGGTGGTGATGATCCGGGACGTGAAGCCCACCGCCATCTCCGAGCGCGTGCGTGCCGGCCGCGACCGTTCCGCGCCGCCGGAACTGCGCGACTACGGTATTGGCGCGCAGATCCTGGCGGATCTTGGCGTCCGGGACATGATCCTGCTTTCCAACCATCCCAAGGCCATCGTCGGCCTGGAAGGCTACGGCCTGACCGTGGCCGAGACCCGCCCCATCGACGAAGGCGCCGCCGAATGAGCACCATCGACGCCCCCGAGCGCAGCACCCCCGCCATCCCTGGCCCCGCCGCCCGTGTCCTGCTGATCCAGGCGCCCTATTATGGCGGCGTCGTCTCCGGCATGCGGCGCGGCGCGGAGCGCGTGCTGGCCGAGGCCGGGGCCACGCTGGAAGTCGTGGACGTGGCGGGCGCGTTCGAGTTGCCGGCCGCCCTGCGCATGGCCTTGAGGAAGGCGCCCGGCTGGGACGGCTTCCTGCTGCATGGCTGCGTGGTGAAGGGCGAGACCGACCATTACCAGTTCATCTGCGAGGCCGTCTGCCAGGGCGTGATGGACATCGCGGGCGAGGCCGGCGTGCCGCTGGGCTTCGGCCTGCTGACCGTGGAAAGCATCGGTCAGGCCGAGGCCCGCAGCGCCGACGACCGGCATAACAAGGGGGCCGAAGCAGCGATCGCCCTGTTGACCCAGATCGCGCTGGCCCGCAATTGGGGCCTCAAATGAATACCCCCATCCCCAAACCGCTTCCGGCCCAGCAAGGCCGGCCGCGCACCGGCGCCCGCGTCGCCGCCATCCAGGCCCTGTTCCAGAGCGACCAGAACAACGAGAGCGCCGAGCCGGTCATCGACCAGTTCGTGCGGCACCGCCTGGGCCCGGATGGCGGCGGCTTCGAGGATGGCCGCGTGCCGCAGGCCGACGTGCCGCTCTTCACCCATATCGTGCGCGGCGTGGCCAAACAGGCCGACATGCTGGACGAAGTCATCGGCGGCCATCTGGCGCGCGAATGGACCGTGGCGCGGCTGGACCCGGTGCTGCGCGCCTTGCTGCGCGCGGCGGCCTTCGAGTTCTCGTCGGGCGCCGAGCCGCCCGCGCGCGTGGTCATCAACGAGTACATGGACATCGCCCACGGCTTCTTTGGCGGCGAGGAACCACGCTTTGCCAACGGCGTGCTGGACGCGCTGGCCCGCCACCTGCGGGCCCAGGAATTCCAGCGCTGAACTGACGTCCTGCCGGGATCTGCGCCACGGCAGGCCCGGCGAAAGCCCCCCCGTCTTCCGCCATGCTGCCGGCGCCATGTCACCCGACGGCGGGGCTGGCCCATCGGGAAGCCGCTCTGCCATACCGGCCGCGCCGGACGGCCGGTGGGCTGGCAAAGGCGCGGTTTCATGCCATGACGTTCGCCGCATGACCCTGCCACCTGAATTCGCCCTGATCGCCCGGCACTTCCGCCCGCTGGCCGGCCCCGGCGCGCTGTGCCTGACCGACGATGCCGCGCTGCTGGACCCGCCCGCCGGGCGCCAACTGGTGCTGGCGGCGGATGCGATGGTGGCCGGCGTCCATTTCCTGCCGGACGACCCGCCGGAAACGATCGGCCGCAAGCTGCTGCGCACCAACCTGTCGGACCTCGCCGCCATGGGGGCGGTGCCCCTGGCCTATCTGCTGACCATCAGCCTGCCGCGCGGCATCGCGCCCGGGTGGTTGGAAGCCTTCGCCGCCGGGCTGGCGGAGGATCAGGCGGAATTCGGCCTGCAGGTGCTGGGGGGCGACACGACCTCCACGCCGGGGCCGATTTCGCTGTCCCTGACCATTCTCGGCCATGTCGCGCCGGGCATGGCGCTGCGGCGGGCGGGCGCGCGGGCAGGGGATGACATCTGGGTCTCGGGCAGCATCGGCGATGGCACGCTGGGCCTGGCGGTGCTGCTGCGCGAGCAGCCGGCCGATGCCGCCGGCTTCCTGGCGGACCGTTACCGCCTGCCGCGCCCGCGCCTGGCGCTGGGGCAGGCGCTGGCCGGGCTGGCGAGCGCCGCGATGGATGTCTCGGACGGGCTCGTGCAGGATCTCGGGCATCTCTGCCGCGCGGCCGGCTGCGGCGCCGAGATCGAAGCGGCCGCCGTGCCGCTTTCACCAGCCGCCGCCGCGTTGCTGGCGGCGGAGCCGGGCCTCCTGCCGCGCATCCTGACCGGCGGCGACGACTACGAATTGCTTTTCGCCGCGGGGCCGGAAGCGGCGTCGGATATCCGCGCCAGGGCCGGGGCCTGCGGCGTGGCCGTCACGCGCCTGGGGCGGTTTGTGCCGGGCGAGGCACTCGTTACGGTACGGGACCGCCAAGGGACTGCCATGCCCCTCGGCCGCGGGGGATGGAGCCACTTCTGATGACGGCTGGCAACGATGCGGCGAATGCCGCGATGAAGCGTAACGTCTACCTGATGTTCCTCTGCCAGGCCCTGATGCAGGCCGCGACGGTCGGCCAGATCGCGATGGCGGCGCTGATCGGCTACAGCCTGGCCGGCGACAAGGCCCTGGCGACGCTGCCCATCGCCATCCAGATGGCAGCCACCATGGCGGCGTCGATCCCGGCCGGCATGATCTTCGCGCGGCTGGGGCGGAAGCCGGGCTTCGTGCTGGGCGCCTGCGCGGCGGGGCTCGGCAGCCTGACCTTCGCGGCGGGCATCTGGCAGGGCAGCTTTCCGCTCTACTGCCTGGGCGCGCTGCCGGCGGGCATCGGCTTCGGCATCTCCCAGCATTACCGCTTCGCCGCGGCCGAGGTCGCGACCCCCGCCTACCGCCCGCGCGCCATCTCGCTGGTGATGACGGGCGGCGTGCTGTCCGCCATTTTCGGGCCCGAACTGGTCAAGCACACGAAGGACCTGGCGGCGCCGCTGCTGTTCCTCGGCACCTACCTGATCCTGGCGCTGCTGCCGCTGGCCTGCGTCACGCTGCTGTCCTTCACAACCCTGCCGCCGGCGGCGCCGCGCCCCAGGGTGCCGACGCCGCTGAGGACGATCATGGCCCGCCCGGCCTTCATCACCGCCGCCATCGCCGGCGCGGTGGCTTATGGCGGCATGAACCTGATGATGACGGCGACCCCGTTGCAGATGATGCTCTGCGGCTTCGGCATCTCGGCCAGCGCCACGGTCATCCAGATCCACGCAGTGGCGATGTACGCGCCGGGTTTCGTCACCGGCCGGCTGATCGCCCGCTTCGGCGCGCGGCGGGTCATCGCGGCCGGGGCGGTGCTGAACATCGGCTGCGTGGGTGTGGCGGCCATGGGCGAGACCTTCGCCCATTTCGGAGTGGCGCTGATGGCCCTGGGGCTGGGCTGGAACTTCATGTTCGTCGGCGCCACCAACCTGCTGGCCGAGGCGCATCGGCCGGATGAGCGCGTCCGCGCCCAGGCCGCCAACGACTTCATCGTCTTCGGCACCGTGGCCTGCACGGCTTTCGCCTCGGGCGCCATCCATGCCTGGGCAGGTTGGGCCGCGCTGACGCTGCTGCTGGTGCCGGCCATGATCCTGGCTCTGGGGGTGGTGACTTTCTCCCGCCACCGGGCGCTGGCGCCCCTTTAGGCGGCGCCAGCGCGTATCGATATCGGCGGCTAGAGCGTGATCGCTTCAGGTGGAATCAGCGCAAAGCGTGAATCACGCGAAGAAACAACATGCTGGAGCAGGTGCAGTGAGCCCCTGCGAACGGAACCTGCTCTAGCGTCCCGGCCCGGTGCCCGGCCCCTGGTCGCCGGCGCCCATGCCGTTGGCGCCGACCCGGCCGATATTGCCGAACAGGGACTGCAACAGCGTCCGTTCGGTGCCCGGCACCGGCGTGGTGCGCTCCACCACCGGCACGTCGCGCATGTCCTTCGGCCCCAGTTCACGGATCTGCTGGATCACGCCCTGGTTGTTGAACTGGATGGCGACCACGCGCTGCTGCTCGACGCCCGGGTTCTGCGCCGGCCGGATGCGGGTGACGGAGCTGATGTAGTACCATTCCGAATCATCGAAGGTGCCGGTGGCGCTGGGTGAGCCCAGCAGTGCGCGCACGTCAGACCTGGTCTGCACGCCGGGGCTGAGCTGCGAGATCAACTCCGGGTCCGCGCGGTTGCCGCGCTGGATCGCCGGTGCCTCGAAGACCGAGCACCCTGCCAGAGCCAGGCCCAGCGCCAGCAGGCCAGGGGCCATCAAGGCAGCACGGGCCGCGGGCCGGCGTGCCTGCGGGGCGTCAGGTGTGGGGCAGCTGGCCATATGCGCGCCGATCCTCCGGTTGGTTCGACCCCTGGTCGCGATTGACCGGGGACGGGTTGCGGTCCATCTGCTCGGTCGATTGCCACCGCCCCGCATCGGGGTCAACCAGCGCCCGCTTCCGGGCACCGGTCAGAGGGAGCCGTGCCGCCAATGGCCCTGTTCGGCCTGTTCCGCCGCAAGCCGCATGAACGCCCGGGGTTCGAGCTCTATGGCGCCGCCGTGCGCGCCGCGCGCCAGCCATATTTCTTCACCGACCTGGGCGTGCCGGACACACTGGACGGGCGTTTCGACCTGGTCGGGCTGCATGTCGCGTTGTTGATCCGCCGCCTGCGCAATGATACCGACCCGAGGGGCGCCGTGCTGGCACAGGCGGTGTTCGACGCCATGTTCTCGGACATGGACACCAACCTGCGGGAAATGGGAGTTGGCGACATGTCCATCGCCAAGCGCGTCAAGCGGATGTGGGAAGCCTTCCATGGCCGTGCCCAGGCCTATGAGGGGCCGCTGGCCCGGGCCGACCACGCGGCACTGACCGAGGCGCTGGCCCGCAATGTCTGGCGCGGCGGCATGACCGCCGGGGACGCGCAGCCGCAGCGGCTGGCGGCCATCGCCTTTGCCACCGATGCCGCCCTGGCGGCGCAGCCCATGGCCGGCCTGCTGGCCGGGCAGGCCCGGTTTCCGGAGATGACGGCATGAGCGGCCCGGCACCCGAATTCTCCCGCACCCTGTCCTGGGGCACCGTTGGCAAGCAAGAGAAGCGCGAGGAGCTGAAGGCGACGCCCGAGGAATGCGCGGCCCTCGCAGCCCGTTTCGGCATCCCGGCTATCGGGAGCTTTTCCGCCAGCCTGCGGCTGCGCCAGGAATCCGGTGGCGCGGTGCGCGTGCGCGGCCGCCTGACCGCTGATGTCGTGCAATCCTGCGTCGTGACGCTGGACCCGGTGGGCCAGCATGTGGACGAGCCCGTCGACCTGCGCTTCCTGCCCGAGGGGGCGGAGATGGATGACGACCCCGACGGCCCGGACGAAATTCCCACCAGCAACGACCTGCTGGAGCTGGGCGAGGCGCTGGCCGAGCAGCTTTCCCTCGCGCTCGATCCTTATCCGCGCGTGCCCGGCGCCAGCCTGCCGGAAGGCTTCACGATCGGCGAGGATAATGAGGCGGCCCCGGCACCCGAAGCCGATGCCGCGCCGGCCCGTCTGAATCCCTTCGCCGGCCTCGCCGCCCTGAAAGGCCGCAAGTAGTAACCTGACATCCCGCCAGGGCCACGCCCGCGCTGTGACGGGAGGGGATGACGGTGGTGCGTCGTCCCGAACGGAAGGGCTGGCACGGGGGGCGGGCGGGTTGTATGCAGCACCCATGCGCCGCAGAGATGCTTGCCTGGTTTTTCTGGCCTCCGCCCTGCCGTTACCGGCAGCCGCGGCGGGCCCAGCCCTGGGGCAACCCGCCCAGCCGGACTGGGAGGCCCTGCTGCGCCTCGCGGCACGGCTACGCAACCTGGACCAGGACGGGCTGAACCCGGCGCATTACGCCATCCCGCCCGATACCCGCGCCCCCGGCGATCCGCATGGCTATACCGCGGCGCTGTATGCCTCGTCGATGCTGGTGCTGGGCGACCTGTTGCAGGGGCGTGTTCGCGCGCCGCCCGGCCGTCCCGATATTCATCGGGAACCGCTGTCGATGGCCGCTTGGCAGGCCCGTCTCTATGGCATCGCCGAGCCCGCCCAGGTGATCGAGCAGGCGGCCCGCCTGCCGCCGGGCATGGATGCCTTGCGGCTGGCCCTGCAGGAAGCGCGTGGGCGCGTGGAAGCGGGTGGCTGGCCCGCTGTCCCGACCGGCGGCACGATCGATCCCGGTTCGATGGACCCGGTGCGGGTGCCGGCCCTGCGCGCCCGCATCGGCGCCGAGGATGCCGTGCTGGCCGCCGCCGTTCCGGCCGACCCCACCCTGTATGACGACACGCTGCTGGAGGCCGTCCGCCGCTGGCAGGCCGCCTACGGGCTGGAGCAGGATGGCCGCGTCGGCCCCGCGACGCAGGCCCTGATGAACCGCCCGGCCGAGGCGCGGGTCGGGCAGATCCGCGTCGCCATGGACATGCGGCGGGGCGTCGCGAAGCCCGGCCCGGCCCGGCGGATCGAGGTGAACATCCCGGACTACAGCCTGCAGGTGCTGGAGGGCGAGCGCGTCCTGCTGGAGATGGGGGTGATCGTCGGCAATCCCGCCCGCGCCACGCCGCCCCTGGCCGTCACCATGACCACCGTGCAGTTCAACCCCCCCTGGGGCGTGCCGGAGCGCAACGCGCGCGAGGACCTGCTGCCCCGTTTCCGCCGCGACACGCGCGCGATGATCGAGAAGGGTTTCCGCGTCTACAGCTATGTGGGCGGGGAGCGGGTGGAGGTCGATCCGCTGACCGTCAACTGGGCGGCGGTGAACCCGGGGCGCGTGCCCTATGTCTTCCGCCAGGATGCGGGGGATTCCAATGCGCTCGGCCGCATCAAGTTCATCATGCCCAATGGCGACGACATCTACCTGCACGACACGCCCGACCGCCACCTGTTCCGCCGCCCGGTCCGCGCCCTGTCTTCCGGCTGCATCCGGCTGGAGCGGCCGATGGAGCTGCTGGATGTGGTGCTGGACGGCGTTCCCGGCTGGGACCGGGCCAGGGCGGACAAGGTGCTGGAATCAAAGCTGACCAGCGCCGTCGGCCTGCGCCGCACCCTGCCGGTGCGCCTGGCCTACCAGACGGTGACGGTGGAGCAGGGCCTGGTGCGCATCCGCCCCGACATCTATGGCCTGGATGCCGCCTATGCGCGGCTGCTGGACCAACGCTCGGCCCCCGCCGGCTTGCCGGCGTCGCCTGTGGTGATAAGTGGCACAACCCCCCGCGCCGTGGCCCCGGCCCAGCGCCCCGAGGACAACAAGACCGTGGCCCCCGGTGCCGCGGCAGTGGTGATACGCTGATGTTCGACCTGTTCAACCGCCCCGGTCCTTGCCCCTGTTGCGACCCCGCCATGGCGGGCCGCCGGCAGATCCTGAAGGCCGGCATCGGGCTTCTGGCCTGCACCGCCATCATGCCGGCGGGGGCCATGGCGGCCTCGCTGCCGTCCTTGCGCCGCCTGCGCGCCCAGCGCGCCGCGACCGAGGACGTGTTCGACGGCGTCTATTTCCGCGATGGCAAATACGACCGCGAGGCGCTGCATAAGCTGGACTGGGTGTTCCGCGATCTCAACGCGGCCGAGGTGACGCCGATCGACCCCCGGTTGTTCGACGTGCTGAATGCCGTTGCCGACCGCCTGGATGCCGACGACCCCTACCAGATCATGAGCGGCTACCGCACCCCGGAGCACAACGCCTCCAACGCGCGCCGCTCGCGGGCGGTGTCCACGGTCAGCCTGCACATGTCGGGCATGGCGGCGGATTTCCGGCTGCCGGGGAAGGACGCCTTTGGCATCGCCCGCACCGCCGCGCAGATGCAGATGGGCGGCGTCGGCTATTACCGGGAAGGCTTCGTCCACCTGGATTGCGGGCCGCCGCGCCGCTGGTAACGGTGCGGGGCCGGCCCCGCTGGCCCATGGCGCGGGGTGGGACGGGAGGGCAGGCGGGGGCGATGGCCCGCCCGTGCTCCGGTTGATCCGGCAGGCGCTGGCTCAGGCCTCTCGGTTTGCCAGGTCGAACAGCGTGGCGGCCAGGACCTTCGCGCCGGTGGCCAGTTGCTCCGGCGAGGAATATTCGGACGGGTGATGGCTGACGCCGCCCCGGGACGGCACGAAGATCATGCCGCTCGGGCATACCGGCACCAGGAACTGCGCGTCATGGAAGGCGCCGGAGGGCATCCGCAACGCCCGCGCGCCCACGGCCGCCGCCGCGCGCTCCACCGCATCCGGCACCACGGGCTGGAAGGCGGTGGGCATGGCGTGGAAGGTCTCGGTCACCACGGCGGTGCAGAAGCACAGCGCGTCCTTGATGGTGCTCTCGATCGCATCGCCCTTCTCCCGCAACACCGCCGCGTCCGGGTGGCGCAGGTCGATGGAGAAGCGCACGCGGCCAGCCACCGAATTGGAGGTATTGGGGTGCGCCTCCACCCGCCCCACGGTGAAGCGCAGCACATCCAACGGGTCATGGGTCAGGGCATTCAGCGCATTGATGGCGCGGACCATGTCCTGCACGGCGTCACGCCGCAGGAACAGGGGCGTGGTGCCGGCGTGGCTCGACTCGCCGGTGATATCCACCACGAACCAGCGGCTGCCCTGGATGGCGGTGACGATGCCGATATCGAGCAGGTCTGCCTCCAGCCTCGGTCCCTGCTCAATATGCGCCTCGACATAGGCGAAGGGCGGCGTGCCGGCAGGCCCCAGCGGGCGGCGGAGGATATCGGCCTCGGCCTCCAGATGCGCGTCGAGGGCGGCGCGGAAGGTGATGCCTGCCGCGTCGGTCACATCGTCCCAGGTGCCGGCCGGCCGGTATCCGGCCCAGGCCATGCTGCCCATGCAGCCGGGGGCGAAGCGGCCGCCTTCCTCATTGGTCCAGGCCACGACCTCGATGGGGCGGCGGGTGGAAAGCCCGGCCTCGCGGATAGCCTGCACCGCTTCCAGCGCCGCCAGCACGCCCCAGATTCCGTCGAAACGACCGCCACTGGGCTGGCTGTCCATGTGGCTGCCCGCCAGCACGGGGGCCGCGCCAGGCTCCGTCCCCTCATGCCGCAGGAAGAGGTTGCCGATCTCGTCCACGCTCACGGCAAGGCCCAGTTCCTCCGCCCAGGCCACCAGCAGGCGACGGGCCTGGCGGTCCAGCGGCGTGAGGGCGGCACGGTTGACGCCCTCGCCCGGGATGGCGCCCAGCATGGCCATGCCCATCAGGCGGGACCATTGCCGGCTCTCGTCAACGGCCGCGATCAAGGCGGGGGGCACGCTGTCGGTCATGGCGGGCGTCATCCTCGGGTGGTGGCTGGCATTCGTGACAGGCCGGTGCCGGAAAGCAAGCCACCGAAAGGCGGCATCAGGAGGCCGTCATCTTCAGTCCGGCGATGCCGGCCACGATCAGAAGGATGCAGAAGATGCGGGCGGGCGTCGCGGCCTCACCGAACAGCGCCATGCCGAGAATGGCGGCGCCCACCGTGCCGATGCCGGTCCAGACGGCATAGGCGGTACCCAGCGGCAGGCTGCGCATGGCGAAGGCCAGCAGGGCGAAGCTGCCAACCATGGCGATGATGGTGAGAATGGAGGGCCACAGGCGGGTAAAGCCGGCACTCTGCTTCAGGCCGGCGGCCCAGCCGATTTCCAGCAACCCGGCGAAGAACAAGGCGATCCAGGCGATCATGACCATTTCCCTCGGTGGCCGGGTCGTCCCGGCCGGCCAGGCGCGATGATCGCGGAAGGTCGTCCTTCCGGCAGAGCAGATAGGTCTGCCCCGGCCCCGTTCAAGCCGGGTGACCTTCAAATCTGCCAGCCTTCGGCCTGTCGGCCTGTCGGCCTGTCGGCCTTCGAACCTGTGGGCCTGCAAACCCGGCATGTTCGGGGCCGGGAGTATTCAGGCTCAGGCGCTTTCACGCCGTCCCACGTCGCGCCCGCGTTCGGGGCCGCCGCGCGGCGGCGGCCAGGCGCGGCCACCCGTGTCCATCGCGCCCGCCTCAATGGTGGTGGGCGCAGGCATGGGCCTCCTCGGCCTTCGCCGCGGGCAGGGCCACAGCGCGCTCGATGGCGCGGGCGGCGCGGAAACACAGGTCGTCGCGCAACTGGGCCGCGGCGAATTGCACGCCGCGCGGCATGCCGCTCTCGTCCAGCCCGATCGGCACCGTGATGGCGGGTTGGCGCGTCAGGTTGAAGCCGAAGGTCCAGGGTGCCCAGTCGCGCCAGAGTGCTTCCGTCGGGTGGATGGTGGGTGCGTCGGCGGCGAAGGCGGCGGTGGGCGTGGTGGGGCAGAGCACGAGGTCGTATTTCAGGTGGAAGCGCGCCATGGCATGGGCGGCCTCGGTGCGCATTGCCTCGGCGCCCAGGAAGTCGATGGCGGACATGCCGCCCACGCGCTCGGCCACTTCCTCCAGGCCCTTGTCCAGCAGGGCGCGCTTCTCGGGCGCCATGGTATTGACCAGCCGCGCCAGTGCCACGCCCCAGACGCGGCCGAAGATCTCGCGCGTGTCGGGCATCTCGGGGTCGGCGTATTCGACGATGGCGCCCTGTTCTGTCAGCAGGCGGGCAGCGAGTTCCACCGCCGCCTCGCCCTCGGGGTCGAGCGGCGGCGCATAGCCCAGGCGCCTGACCACGGCGATGCGCAGGCCCGCCACGCCGTCCTCGATGCCCTCGCGCCAGTCGCGCACGTCATCGGGCAGGCAGTAGGGGTCGCGCAGGTCGGCCTGGGCCATGGCGGAGAACATCAACGCGGCATCGCGTACGCCACGCGTCATCGGCCCGGCGCAGGACACCTGCCCGAAGGCGCTGTGCGGCCATTGCGGGATGCGGCCATAGCTGGGCTTCAGCCCCACCAGCCCGCAATAGGCGGCGGGGATGCGGATGGAGCCGCCCGCATCGGTCCCGATATGCAGCGGCCCGAAATTCGCCGCCCCCGCCGCGCCGGCGCCCGAGGACGAGCCGCCCACCGTGCGCTCCGGGTTCCAGGCATTGCGGGTGATGCCGCCGAGCGGGCAGTCGCCGGGGGTCTTCCAGCCGAATTCGGTAGTATGGGTCTTGCCCAGAATGACGGCGCCAGCGGCCTTCAGCCCGACCACGGCGGGGGCGTCCTCGGCCGCGGGGGTGGAGTCGGTGGTCTTGCTGCCACGGCGCGTCGGCATGCCATGGACGTTCAGCAGGTCCTTCACCGTGACCGGCACGCCGTCCAGCGGGCCCATCGGGCGGCCGGCGGCCCAGCGCGCCTCGCTCTCGCCAGCCTGGGCCAGGGCGCGGGGGTTGAGCATGGCGAAGGCGTTGACCCAGGGATTGTACCGCGCCACCCGCTCCAGCACCGCCTGCAGGGCCTCGACCGGCGAGAGCCGGCGGCGGGCGTAGAGAGCGAGAAGCTGCTCGGCCGACATGAGGGCCGGATCGGTATCGGACATGCTGGGTTCCGCGCGGAGTTCTGTTGCCGCGCAGAATGAGCCGCCCGGCGCCGGGAGGAAAGGGCGCCCCCTGGCCGCGGCCCCGATGCCGTCGCAGACTGCCCGGGCTGACAAGACCGGAGACAGCCCTCATGACGCAGACAGGCAACCCGCAGCAGCCCTGGGAATGGAGCGAGGAACGCTGGCGCGGCATCGTTGGCCGTGCGCGCGGCGGCCGCAGCCTGGCGCCCAAGACCTGGCCGAACGGCGCCCGCTGCTGCGTGACGCTCTCCTTCGACGCGGACCACGAGACCATCCCGCTGCGCGACTCGGATGAAAGCCCGATGCGCATCAGCCAGGGGCAATACGGGGCGCGCCAGGGCGTGCCGCGCATCCGCAGGCTGCTGGCGAAGCATGGCATCCCCGCCACCTTCTTCTATCCCGCTGTCGCCGCCCTGCTGCATCCCGATGAGGTGCGCGGCGTGGCGGGCGAAGGCCACGAGATCGGCATCCATTCCTGGATCCACGAGGCCAATACCACGCTGCCGCCGGGGGTGGAGCGCGACCTGACGCTGCGCGCCGCCGATACGCTCGAGAAGATCGCGGGGCAGCGGCCGGTGGGCATCCGCACGGCAAGCTGGGATTTCTCGGCCGATACGCTGGATATCATCCAGGAACTCGGCCTGCTCTACGACAGCAGCCTGATGGCCGATGACGACCCCTACGAGATCGAGAATGCCGGCAAGCCCACCGGCATCGTGGAACTGCCGCCGGAATGGATCCGCGATGACGCCGTGTACTTCAACATGGTGCGTTTCTCGGGCCTGCGCCCATACACGCCACCCTCATCGGTGGAGGAGATCTTCCGGGCGGAATTCGATGGCGCGCTGGCGGAAGGCGGGGTGTTTCTGCTGACCATGCACCCGCATGTCACCGGCCACCGCAGCCGCATCGCGCTGCTGGAACGGTTGATCGAGCATATCAAGGCGTCGGGGGATGTCTGGTTCGCCACCCATGCGGAGCTTGCCGGGTGGTGCAAGGAACAGGCGGGCTGTAACGCCCCGCCTGTTCCTTAGGTCTCAGGGCAGCAGGGCGCCGTCCAGAATATGGATGACGCCGTTGCTGGCCAGGATATCGGCCCTCGCGAAGCCGACCTGCGGGCCGCTGGTGGTGCTGCGGCCATTCTCCAGGGTGGCGCGCTGCACCTTGGCGGTCGGCGAGGGCGCGCCCGTCACGCGCAACTGGCTGCCGGCGGTCCAGGTGTTGATCACGCCGTTGCGTACCGCGATGCTCTCCAGCCGCAACTGACCGGTGGCGATCAGGCTGCCCATGGCGGCGCGCAGGGCGGCGGGCTCGGCCGCCGCATCGGTCAGCACGGCGCGGCGGGGGGCGGGCAGGGCCTCCAGCACGGCGTCGGGCAGCACGAACAGCGTGGCCGGGCCATTCTCCGGGTTGATGCGATCGGCCAGGCCGGAACGCTTCAGGGCGGCGGTGAACAGCTTCGCATCGGGCCGTGCGTTCAGCAGCGTCATCAGATCGATCGTGCCGTTCTCGGGCAGTGGGCCCCCAGGCCCGCTGACGATCGTGCTGCAGCCGGCGAGCAGCAGGGGCAGCATGCCGCCGGCCAACATGATGGTGCGTCGGGAAATCAAGATGGCTGGTCCTCTCCTGGATGCCGGCAACTGTCGCGGCACGCTCGATGGCCGGTGAAGTACCACGGGGTGGCAAGGGCAGTCGCGGCCGTTGGCGCCATAACCTGAATCACGGAGGCAGGCCAGATGGCTCTGGCCGGTTCCGGCACGAAGTTGATCGCGTTGGCTAAGGTCGCGCTGCAAGTCTTTGGTGAAAAAGGGCCTGTCATGCGGTGGCGCGCTCCGCCCGCGTCGCTTGCAGGTCATCGGCCAGGAAGGCCTCCAGTACGGCCTCCGCGCCCTCCTGCTGTGTGAAGCCCAGTGCGCGGGCGCGTGTGGCGGCGAAGGCGGCGGGCCAGCCGGAAACGATCGCCTCGATCGTCGGGTCGGGGGTGAAGATGACACGGGCGCGGGCCTCGGCACCGCCGACGCGCTCCAGCGCCTCCAGCAATTCGCCCACCGTGACGGAGAGGCCGGGCGGGTTGATGCCACGGTCCAGGCCGAGCGGGGCGGTATCCATTGTTGCCGCGTGCAGGAACCACTCCACCGCGCGGCGGGGCGAGCAGGCCCAGATGGCGAAGTCCGGCCCGACCGGGCAGGTGGTCTCCAGCCCCAGCAGCGGTTCTCGCACAATGCCGGAGACAAAGGAGGACGCTGCCTTGTTCGGCCGCCCGGGGCGCACGATCACCGTGGGCAGGCGGATGCTGACGGCATCGAGGAAGCCCTTGCGGCTGGCATCCTGCAACAGCAGCTCGCCCATGGCCTTCTGCGCGCCGTAGGAATTGGCCGGCAGCTGCCGCCCGTCATCCGGCACCATGGCGCCCTGGCCACCGCCGAAGCTGGCGACGGAGGAGGTGAAGATCACGCGCGGCGCGCGGTCCAGCCGGCGGCAGGCGTCGAGCAGCGCCAGCGTGCCTTGCAGGTTGACGCGCATGCCCAGGTCGAAATCCGCTTCCGCCGCCGCGCTGACCACGGCGGCCAGGTGAAAGACGATATCGGTGCCGGGGGGAATGGCCTCGGCCACCGCCGCCGAATCGGCAATGTCGCCGGGGACACGGCGAATGGGGAAGCCGGCCTCGGGTGCCGGGGGCACGTTCAGGTCGAACAGCGTGAGCCCCGTGACCGCCCGGCCGTTCAACTGGCCGTCCTGCGCCAGCCGGGCCGCGAGCTTGCGGCCCAGGAAGCCGCCAGCGCCGAGAATGGTGATCCGCATCGTTTCCTCAGTCTTTTTTCAGGGGTGTCTTTTTCGATGGGGCAGATTGCCGCGTGTGGCTCGCGCGGCCAAGCTCATCTCATGATTGCCCCGCATTCGTTCCGCTTTTTCCTCAACCCGCGCCAGGGGGTGCCCGGCGTGGTGGTGCTGCCTGAGAGCGGCTTCCGCCGCGCGGCCGCCGAAATCCGTTCCTGGCCCGGTTATGCGCCGACGCCTTTGCTGGACCTCGGTGACATGGCCGCCGCCGCCCGGGTCGGGGCGGTGCATTACAAGGACGAGGGCGGGCGGTTCGGGCTGGGCAGCTTCAAGGCCCTGGGTGGCGCCTATGCGGTGTCGCGGCTGCTGGTGGCGGAACTCGCCCGCAGCGGCGCGGTGCCCGCCGCCGACGCGGCGGGACTGTCCCGGGGCGACTACGCGGCCTGGACCCGCGCGATCACCGTCACCTGCGCCACCGATGGCAATCACGGCCGGGCCGTGGCCTGGGGCGCGTCGCGTTTCGGCGCGCGCTGCGTCATTTTCGTGCACCAGAGCGTCAGCCAGGGGCGGCGCGATGCCATCGCGGCCTATGGCGCCGAGATCCGTGTCGTGCCCGGCCATTACGACGATGCGGTGCGAGAGGCGGCAGCGGTGGCGGCGCGGGAAGGGTGGTTCGTCGTCTCCGACACCTCCTGGCCCGGATATACCGAGCTGCCGCGCGACGTCATGCAGGGCTACCGCCTGATGGCCGAGGAAGCGATGGCCGGGCTGCCGGCGGTCCCCACCCATGTTTTCGTGCAAGGCGGTGTCGGCGGCGTAGCGGCGGCGGTCTCGGTTCAATCGCGGCTGCGCTTCGGCACCGCGCCCAGGTTGGTGGTGGTGGAGCCCGAGCGCGCCGCCTGCCTGCTCGCCAGCGCCGAGGCCGGCGCGCCCGTGACGGTGGAAGGCGACCTGGACACGATCATGGCCGGCCTCGCCTGCGGGGAGCCCAGCCTGCTGGCCTGGCAGGAACTGGAACGCGCCGCCTTCGCCTTCATGGCCGTGCCCGATGCCGTGGTGCCTGAGGTCATGAAGGCACTGGCCCGGCGTGACCCGCCGGTCGTGGCGGGCGAAAGCGCGGTGGCCGGGCTCGCCGGGTTGCTGCTGGCGGCGGCCGACCCCGGGGCGCGGGCGGCACTGGGCCTGGACGCCGCTTCCCGCGTGCTGGTCTTCGGGACCGAGGGTGCGACAGACCCGGCGCTCTACGCCAGCTTGGCCGGCATGGCTGCAGATTGACGCAGGGGGGGCGCAAGCCCATAATATTGGCCATTAATTCATAATTGGCATTCAGACCGTGGTGGAGTATTCGTCTATGAAACGTCGAGATCTTCTTGCTCTGGGTGGCGCGGCCGCCTTGCCGGGCGTTCTGCCGGTTGCCGCGCGCGCGCAGGCGGGATGGCCGAACCAGCCGGTCCGCTTCATCGTCCCCTTCGCCGCGGGCGGGCCGACTGACGTGCCCGCACGGCTTATCGCGGACGAATTGTCCAAGATGCTGCCGCAGCGCGTGATCGTCGAGAACCGCACCGGCGCCGGCGTGATCGTCGGTTCGGATGCGGTCGCGAAGGCGCAGAAGGACGGCCATACCGCGCTCTACACTACCATCGCCCATGCGGCGCTGCGCGAGATCTTCCCCAGCCTGCCTTTCGATCCGATCAAGGACTTCCAGCCGGTCGCGCTGACCGGCGTGATCCCGATGATCATGATGGTCAACAAGGACCTGCCGGTGAACAACCTGCAGGAACTGATCGAGCTGTTCCGCAAGAACCCGGGCAAGTACGATTACGCCAGCACCGGCAACGGCGCCGCGCTGCATCTGGCCAGCGAGCTGTTCCTGAAGCAGGCCGGCGACCTGAAAGTCAGCCACATTCCGTATCGCGGCTCGGCCGCCGCCATGCCGGACCTGCTGAACGGCACCGTGGTCATGATGCTGGACGTGGCGAACAGCGCGCTGCCCTTCGTGCAGAATGGCGACGTCAAGGGGCTGGCGATTTCCTCCGCCGAGCGGCTGCCGACGCTGCCGAACCTGCCGACCTTCTCGGAATCCGGCGTGCCGGGCTACGAGGCCTATACCTGGCACATGGTGTTCCTGCCCGCCGGCACGCCGGAGCCCGTCGTGATGCAACTGAACCAAGCCATCAACAAGGTGATGGCGATGGATACCGTGAAGGCGCGCCTGGCCGAGCTGACCATGCAGACCCGCAGCGACACCACCCCGGCGACGGCGGCGAAGTTCCTGAACGACGAGATCGCCAAGTGGGCGCCGATCATCCGCGCCGCTGGCATCAAGGCGAGCTGAGCAGCGCCATCGCGCCACGTGGCGGCGGTGCCGCCACGCCCCGGGGCAGACAGCGGCGTGCGCATAGGGTGGCCTGACCCCTGCCGCTGTGACGGCAGGGTGGGCGGGATGTTTCCGGCGTATCGGCCACCTTCCTCTCGTGGGCGATGACGGCGGATACGTCCGGCTGACCCGCCAGCGTCCCGCTGGGTAAGCAGGTGGCCACCATCGGCTTGGCGGGTCTGGGACAGAGGCGCGCCTCATGCCAACCCTTCGCCGCGTGTCGCTTCACCGGCCGCCACTGTGCAGCGGCGGCGCGGGGGGGGGGCTCCGCGTGGCTTGACGGGATGCGATGGCGCGCCGACCTTCCCGCCCATGCCACCTGGCGCGATCCGCCGCTGTGGATGCTGGAGGAAGCGGGACATG
>JAQGHX010000164.1 GCA_028288745.1 Roseomonas sp.
CCTTCCGCGTGATGTCGCAGGGCGAGAACTTCTCGGTCGATTATTCGAACAACTTCAACAACATCGTCGGCGGCGGTTATGCCAAGGCGACCGGCGGTGGCCAGGATGTGCGCATCACCTACGCCGACCCCACCATCGGCAAAAAGGCGCCGGGCATTCCCGTCTTCACGGGCGGCTCGCAGGGTGGCGTTGCTTATATCGTGACCTCGGGCGCCACGGCACACGCCAGCCGCTGAGGCCCGGCGGGCCCGCCCGCCACGCCTGACGTGCCGACCTCCTGACAAAGCCGGCCACCGCGAGGTGCGCCGGCTTTGTCATGTCCGGGCCGGCCGCGCGTTACCGGCACCGGAGCGGCACCGCCGGCCAAGCCGATTGCGGAAGACACAGCCTTCTCTCGCATAAATGTAAGGCTTAAGCTTTATACTGGTGTTTTCGCTTCTTCGCCATGTCCGCAGAGGTGCTCCGCCCCGCGAGGCGGACACGCCTGCGTCATTACGCCGGCGGCTGGAGCGGCATCGCTCGCGGGTGCTTGATACTTGGCCGCCCCTCCGCGATCTTCCCGTCTGTCGAACTGGCAGAGGAAAAAGGCATGAGCGACGACAGCGAAGCAAGGCACGGCCGGATCCGCGAAAGGGCCTATGCGTTGTGGGACGCTGACGGCCGGCGCGAAGGTGCCACCGAGGAATATTGGCACCGCGCCCGCGCTGAACTGGACCAGGAAGAACGTTCGGGCAGCCTGGATGATCAACTGGCCGATACCTTTCCGGCGAGCGACCCCCCTTCCCTCACCGACCCGAGCGCAGGCACCATGGCCTTGCCCGCCGCGCCGGAAGATGAACCCGCGCCGGCCCTGTCCGCGACGCTGGAGGAACAGCCCACCGAACCGGTCAAGGCCAAGCCCTCGCCCAAGCCACGCGCCCCCCGCACGCGCAAGAAGCTGGCCTGATCGCAGGGGCGGTGGCGCGTGGTCCATGCCGTTGCTACAGGTTCTGGAGCTGGGCGCGGCAAGGCGTGAGGGGATATTTCTGCCGCCCAACCGGCAATTGGCAACCAGCCCTGGGCGGAACCGGCCATAGGCCTTCGGCGGCCACAGGCTGGGGCAATGGCGCCGGCCTGACACGGCCTCGCATGGCGATACCCGGCCTAGGGACGACCGGGCCGGGCGCCCACACCGCTCCGCCATATCGGGGAACTGGAGCGCGGCGCGGGCGAACGGTATTTCTCGCCCGAAGGCAAGGCGGCCCGCCGTGAGCGGGCCTTTGGCCGAGGGTCAGCGCGGCAGGAGGTCCCCTTCCGGCTGCTTGTCGGTGAACACGCCTTCCGCGAAGGCTTCCTCCCAGGTTCCGCCGGTGCTCGCCTTTGAATATTCCGTGGCGCGGCCTTCAAAGAAGTTCATGTGCTCGACCGCGTTCAGGATTTCGTCCAGCCAGGTCAGCGGGTTTTTCTCGATGTTGTACATCGGGTCCAGGCCCAGTTGCTGCAACCGGCGGTCGGCGATGAAGCGGATATACTGCTTCACCTCGCCCGGGGTCAGGCCCTGCACGCTGCCCATCTCGAAGGCGAGGTCGATGAAAGCGTCCTCGTGCTCCACGATGGTGCCGCAGATCTCATAAAGGTCGGCGCGCAGCTTGTCGGTCCAGATCTCCGGGTTCTCCTGCACGAAGGTGCGGAACAGCCGGATGACGGACAGGCAGTGCAGCGTCTCGTCCCGCACCGACCATGTGACGATCTGCCCCATGCCCTTCATCTTGTTGAAGCGCGGGAAGTTCAGCAGGATCGCGAAGGACGCGAATAATTGCAGGCCCTCGGTAAAGGCACCAAAAGCCGCCAGGGTCTTGGCGATCTCGTGCTTGCTCTCCATGCTGAAGGACTGCATGTAGTCGTACTTGTCCTTCATCTCTTTGTACTTGAGGAAGGCCGTGTATTCCACTTCCGGCATGCCAATGGTGTCGAGCAGGTGGGCATAGGCCGCGATATGGATCGTCTCGATATTCGAGAAGGCCGACAGCATCATCAGCACTTCGGTCGGTTTGAAGACCTGGCTGTAATGCTTCATGTAGCAGTTGTTCACCTCGACATCCGACTGGGTGAAGAAGCGGAAGATCTGCGTGACGAGGTTGCGCTCGCTCTCCGTCAGGGTCTTCTGCCAGTCCTTCACGTCATCGGCCATCGGCACCTCTTCCGGCAGCCAGTGGACGCGCTGCTGCGTCATCCATGCGTCATAGGCCCAAGGATAGCGGAAGGGCTTGTAGACGGGGTTGGCCGTCAGCAGGTCGAACTTGGGGGCGTCCTGGGTGTGGGACATCGGCAGGTCTCCGGCGGCGGGGAACGATCCGGTCCAGGGTAACGGAACGGACGGCACGGCGCGATCACAGCAAGGGGAAGAAAGCAGAGAACCGCCGGAACTGTACATTTCCAACGGCTTGAAGGGAGGTTTCGGGTTGCCACGGCATGGCATGATCCGTGCTCGCCCGGTGGAACCCGAGTCTCCCTCAAGCCCCCCGGATTAGCACGCCCGCCCCTGCCGCGACACCGGCCGCCGCGCGGCACAAACCTGAATCGGCCGCGCCCCTTTGCCCGGCCCACCGCCGCCAGGCCAGGGCGTTTCCGGCGATGCGGCGTGTCTCCTTTCGCCGATGGTGCGGTTTCGCCCAGCGCGACCTGCGGTTACCATTGTCGCGGAAAGCCCAACACGCCGTGTTCCGGGCCGCAGATGACGGCGCCGGAGGGGGGCGCAGGCCGGATGGACTTTCTCAAGCGCCAGGGCACCGCCGCGGGCATCGCTATGATGCTGGTGGGCGTGCTGCTCTTCGCCGTCAACGACACGCTGGGCAAGTGGCTGCTCGGCACCTATACGGTGGGGCAGCTGGTGCTGGTGCGCAGCATCTCCGGGCTTTGCGTCATGGCGCCCTTCATCCACCGCGCGGGGCCCGCCGCCTTCCTGACCGCGCCGCGGCCAGGCCTGCAATTCCTGCGCGTGGTGTTCTCCACCCTGGAGACCTCACTGTTCTTCTGGGCCCTGGCCGACCTGCCCCTGGCGGAGGTCATGACCTACTACATGGCCGGCCCGATCTACGTCACCGCCCTCTCCCCCTTCCTGCTGGGCGAGCGCGTGGGCTGGCGGCGCTGGTCGGCGGTCTTGGTGGGATTTGGCGGCGTGGTGCTGGCGCTGCACCCCTCGCCCGACTCCCTCTCGCTGGGGGCGGCCTGCGCGCTGGCGGGCAGCTTCTGCTACGCCTGCTTCATGGTCGCCACCCGCAAGCTGGCGGGCGTGCCCGGCACGGTGCTGATGACCTATCAGCTGCTGGCCGCGCTGGCCTTCGGCGCCGTGCTGGTGCTGGCCCAGGGCTGGTCGCCGCCCGGCGCCACTGACCTGGTGCTGATGCTGTTCCTGGGCGTCGGCTCGCTGGCCGGCAACCTCAGCGTCAACCACGCGCTGCGGCTGGGCGCGGCCTCGGTCGTCGTGCCCTACCAGTACACGATGATCCTGTGGGGCATCCTCTTCGGATACATCTTCTTCGGCGAAGTCATCGACGGGCTGACCCTGGCCGGCGCGGCGATCATCATCGCGGCGGGAATGTTCATCTTCCTGCGGGAGGAGAAGCTGCGCAAAGAGAAGTAGCAAGGCCAGGGGAAGGAATCCCCCGGAACTCCCCCGTCTTTTTCTGCGCGTTTGCGGCTGTACCGCTCGGGGCGTTCCCCGCGATATTTGTTGAACCGTAACGAATGATATGCCTTCATCTTCGGACCTGCGCGATGCGCGATACCGGAGAGGAAATGAAGATGACCCTTGAGCGGATGATCCTCCTGATCGTAGGCGTCGTGGTGCTGGGGAGCGTTCTGCTGGCGACCTATCACGACGTCCGGTGGCTGTGGCTCACCGGGCTGATGGGCGCCCACCTGATCCAGACCTCGTTCACCGGCATGTGCCCGGTCGTCGCCCTGCTCAAGAAAAGCGGATTCCGCTCCAGGGCAGGCTTTGCCTCATGACAGGCGGGGTAGCGAACCTGAACGTCGATCAATATCGGCTCTGACAGGGTACAGAGCTTCGCGGTGGGGCGACCCGCCGCAAAGCTCAATCCCGCATTTCCACGACACCTTCTCAGTCGCTGGTGTCGCCAGCCTCACTGGCAGGCCAGGCATTCCTCATAATCGGTGCTGTTCGCCACCACCGCCACGGTCGCACGCGCGGGCGTCAGCGGCAGCACCGCTTCCAGGCTGTCGGCCTCGGCAAAACCCAGCTTTGGCTGCAGCGCCACCTTCTCGCTGATCGTGTCGGCGCGCTGGATCGAGAGGCTGCGGCAATAGTACAGCGACTTTACGCCCTTCTTCCACGCCTGGAAATGAATCTGGTGCAGGTCGCGCTTGTGCACGTCGGCCGGCAGGAACAGGTTCACCGACTGGCTCTGGCAGATATAGGGCGTGCGGTCGGCGGCGTGTTCCACCACCCAGCGCTGGTCCAGCTCGAAGGCGGTCTTGAACACCGCGCGCTCCTGGTCGCTCAGGAAATCCAGGTGCTGCACGCTACCCTTGTTGACCGTGATCGAGGTCCAGGTGCCCTCGTCATCCCGCCCATGCCGCGCGAGAACCTTCCTGAGCCACGGGTTGCGCACGATGAAGCTGCCGGACAGCGTCTTGTGGTTGTACACATTCGCCGCCACCGGCTCGATCCCCGGGCTCGCGCCACCGCAGATGATGCTGATCGACGCGGTCGGCGCGATCGCCATCTTGTTCGAGAAACGCTCCATGAAACCGTATTCGGCGGCATCGGGGCACGGGCCGCGCTCTGCCGCCAGGACCTTGCTGGCGATGTCGGCCTGGGCGCGGATGTGCTTGAACATCCGCGTGTTCCACACCTTCGCGATCACGCTCTCGAACGGCACGTTCTGCGCCTGCAGGAAGGAGTGAAAGCCCATCACGCCGAGGCCGACCGAACGCTCCCGCATCGCGCTGTACCGCGCGCGCGCCATGGAATCCGGCGCGGTATCAATGAAGTTCTGGATCACGTTGTCCAGGAACCGCATGATATCGGGAATGAAGTTCGTATCGTCCTTCCACTCCGCCCAGGTCTCCAGGTTCAGCGAGGAAAGGCAGCACACTGCCGTCCGTTCCTGCCCGTGCTGGTCGCGCCCGGTGGGCAGCGTGATCTCGGAACACAGGTTGGACGTCTTCACCTCCAACCCGGCGAGCTTGTGGTGTTCCGGCCGCGCGTTGTTCACGTGGTCGGAGTAGATGATGTACGGCTCGCCCTGTTCGATGCGCGCCATCAGGATACGGATCCACAGGCCGCGCGCCGGGATCTTGCGCACCACGGCGCCATCCTTGGGCGAGGTCAGCGCCCATTCCTCATCCGCTTCCACGGCGCGCATGAAGGCGTCGGGGATCAGGATGCCGTGGTGGAGGTTCAGCGCCTTGCGGTTGGGGTCGCCACCGGTCGGGCGGCGCAGGTCGATGAATTCCTCGATCTCGGGGTGCGAGACCGGCAGATACACCGCCGCCGAGCCCCGCCGCAGCGAGCCCTGGCTGATCGCCAGCGTCAGGCTATCCATGACACGAATAAAGGGAATGATGCCGCTGGTCTTGCCGTTCTGGCCCACCTTCTCGCCGATGGAGCGCAGGTTGCCCCAGTAGCTGCCGATGCCGCCGCCCTTGGAGGCCAGCCAGACGTTCTCATTCCAGAGGCCGACGATGCCGTCCAGGCTGTCATTGGCTTCGTTCAGGAAGCAGGAGATCGGCAGGCCGCGCGTGGTGCCGCCATTCGACAGCACGGGGGTCGCCGGCATGAACCACAGCTTGCTGATGTAGTCGTAGATGCGCTGGGCATGCGCGGTGTCATCGCCATAGGCACTGGCGACGCGGGCGAACAGGTCCTGATAAGACTCGCCCGGCATCAGGTAGCGATCATCGAGGGTCGCTTTGCCGAAATCCGTCAGCAGGGAATCCCGCGTGCGGTCCAGGCGAACCTGGCTATGGCCTTCGAGCTGAACGGCATCGAACACGGCGGAAATCCTTAACTGAGTCTGACGGGCGGCCCGCAGATTTGCACCCGCTGGCTTTCCCCATCAACACCATATTTAGCTTGCGGATGCACCCGCCACCCCACCTGTAGCGGCGAAGCAACTCGAAACGAGTTTCGTCCACACTATCAAAACAGCGGCTAAGGGACAGTTTTCCCACTCTGTCCACAGCCTTTCGTGGGCGCTAACCTGCCTCGATTTTTTTCTGATCACGGTGCTGCGACACGACGCGGCTGGGCAGCAGCTCCCCAACCCGCTCCAGCACCGGGTAGGCGGCGGCCGCCACGATATGGCTGTTGATCTGCTTGATGTCGCGCAGCAGGTCGAGATGCAAGGCGCTGGTCCCCACCGCCTCCGGCCGCGCCGAGCGCAGCCTTTCCAGGTGGGCGCGAGTCGCTTCGCTCTCCAGGTCGCGGAACACCGCCTTCTCCTCCGCCAGCAGGCGGGCGGCGCGCGGGTCCTCGGTCATGAACAGGGAGGCGGCGCCGCGCAGGTTGCCCACCAGCCGTTCCAGCAGCGCGTGCAACTCGGCGCGGCCGCTGGCGGCGAGAGGCTGGCCCTGCTTCCACAGCTCGGCCGCGTGCGGCAGCAGGATGCGCCGCGCCACGCTGCCGGCCTGGTCCAACTGGGTGACGAAGGTCACGATCTCCCGCATCCGGCGATGATCGGCCTCGCTGAGCGATTCCGTGTCCAGCATCGCCAGATAGGCGCGGATGGAGCCGGCCAGCCGGCCCAGCACCTCGTCCAGTGCCTTGGCCCCGAGCGGCGCCCGGCGGGCGCCGATGGTCTCCCGCGCCGCGCCCAGCAGTTCCTCCAGCACATCCGCCAGCCGCAGCGCCTCCCGCGCCGCGCCGCCCAGGGCGATCACGGGCACCTGCTGTGCCGCCGGGTCCAAATAGAGCGGCCGGGCGGGGTCGGCGGCGGCCGGGCGTGCCGGCAGCCAGCGGCGCAGCAGGGCCGCATAAGGCGAGAGCAGCGGCAGGAAGGCCGCGGCCAGCACCAGGTTAAAGCCGGTATGGAACAGCGCCACCGCGCGCGCGGGGTCGCCCACCACATCATTCAGCCAGCCGCTGAGCCAGGGCAGCAGCGGCAGGGCCACCCCCAGGCCGACGACGCGGTTCAGCAGGTTGCCCAGCGGCAGGCGCCGCGCCGCCGGGTCGTCGCGGCCGCCGCCCTCCAGCAGGGGGTTGGCGGCACTGCCCAGGTTGGCGCCCAGCACCAGGGCCAGCGCGGTCTCGGCGGTGACGATGCCATGGCTGGCGAGCGACATGACCAGCAGCACCACGGCCACGCTGGAATGCATGGCCCAGGTCAGTGCGGCGGCCAGCAGCACATCCAGCAGCGGCACCACCGAGATCAGCCGCAGCAATTCCCGCAGAGTGGCGGAGCTTTCCAGCGGCGCCATCAGTTCCAGCAATTGCCGCAGCGCCAGCAGCATCAGCCCCAGGCCGATGATGGCCCGGCCCAGGTCGTGCGCGGTGGAGCCCGGGTCGCGCCGGAACATCACGAAGCCGGCCAGGATCAGCAGCGGGGAGACGAAGGCGATGTCGAAGGACAGCAACTGCACGATCAGCGTGGTGCCGACATTGGCGCCCAGCATCACCGCCAGCGCCGGCACCAGCCCGACCAGCCCGCTGGCGGCGAAACCCGCCGCCATCAGCCCGGTGGCCGTGCTGCTCTGCAACGCGGCGGTGACCCCTGCCCCGGCCAGGAAGGCCTTGCCCCGGTTGCTCAGCGCGTGGCCCAGGAAAACGCGCAGGCCCGGCCCGAAGGCGCGCTGCACGCCCGTCTGCACCATTCGCGTGCCCCAGAGGAGCAGGGCGATGGCGCCGGCGAGACTGACAAGGGCGAGCGTGAAAGCCATGGGACAGGCCACCTCCATTTCGTGCCGCCGCGCGGCAGGGCGGGCGAACCGGTCATCATGCGGCCGGCGGCAGGGAAACGCCAATCTGGAGAGGTCTGAAACGACGGAACCCGGCATGGGGCGGGGCCGCCGGCAGTCGGTCGTCCAGGCCCTGGGCCTGGCCCAGCGCGCCGGGCGCCACTGGGCTGCGGTTGGCGGCATGATGCACGGCCATTCCAGCGGAGCGGAGTAGACGGACCGGCTTGATGCTGCTCGAACGGCAGCTTACCAATGCTGTTTCGTCAAAGCCGCCATTTCGGAACGGCCAATGTCCGCCGTCGCTGGACCCATGCCAGCGCTTTCAGCAACGCTGAAAATGGCGATGATCGTGGCTTACTGTCGCGCCCACGGAAGCGCCAATTCATCCTGCACCATCGCTATCTTCCGCCCATCCCGCTTCTTGATCGCCAGCGGAGCCCGCATCTCCGGCCACTATTGACCGCCCCCCGGGCGGTTCCTAGCGTGCCAGGCGCACCTGTGGCGTGGGCCCATCAGACGACACGGCTCGCGCCAAAGATTTCCCGGAGAGTCCGATGGCCACGCACCGCTTTCGTCCCACCCGATATTTCAACACGATAGGCACCGCCGAGCCGTGCCTTCGCATCGCCGATGGCGACACGGTGGTGACCGATACGATCGATGCGTCCGGTCTTGATGCCCGAGAGGTTGCCGTCGGCAGCCGGCCGAATCCGATGACCGGGCCATTTTTTGTTGAAGGTGCCGAGCCCGGAGACACGCTGGCCGTCCACATCGGCCGACTGACGCCAAGCCGGGCGACCGGCTGGACCTACTCGCCCCTCGCCCTCACCGTGTTGGACCCAGCCGCGATTGCCGACCGGCCGCCGTCGCAGCGCGTTGTCTGGGATATCGACGCCAAGGCCGGGACCGTGCGGCTGCAGGAACCGGTGAAGGGGCTGGAAGCTTTCTCCCCGCCGCTCCAGCCCATGATCGGCTGCTTCGGGGTCGCCCCGGCGGGCGGGCAGGCGCTGTCCACCGCCACCAGCGCACAGAATGGCGGCAACATGGACTACCGCCTGTTCGCACCGGGGACGACGGCCTGGTTCCCGGTCTCCGTGCCGGGCGCGCTGTTCTATCTGGGCGACGGCCATGCCTGCCAGGGTGACGGCGAGATCGTCGGCACGGGCATCGAGACCTCCTTCGAGATGGAGGTGACGTTCCGGGTCCTGAAGCGGACGATCACCTGGCCGCGGGGCGAGACGGCCGATGATATTTTCACCGTTGGCAATACCCGGCCGCTAGACCAGGCGCTGCAGCACGCCACGACCGAGATGCTCCGGTGGCTCGGTGAGGATTATGGGCTGGACGCCCACGCTGCCAGCCATCTGATGGGCCAGGTCGTCCGTTATGATGTCGGTAATGTTTTCAACCCCGCATTCACCGTCGCCTGCCGCATCGCCAAGCGCTGGCTGACGAAACTGTAGGGCTTCGAAACCCGCCACGACCCGTGGTGCCGCGCCCCCTCCTCCGAAAACACCTTCATCAGCGCCGGCAGTGTTGTATCCGCCGGTTGTCTGGCATTGACGGCCGCCAGCGCCGGCACTGCCAGTCGCAGTATGTCGTCAGCGTAGGGGTGACTGATGTTTTCCGCCCGGGCGATGCCGCTGACCGACATGGAGGGAGCATCCGGCTATTCGCGCCGCCACCGGAAAGCCCGAACTGGCCGTGACCGGTTTTACTTTCCGTCATGGGCAGAGAGTACGGCATTCTGATCTCGATGTCCGGCAAGGGAATTGCTGTGATGATCCCATGGCGGAGGCGTTCTTCAAGACGACCACATCTGGCCTCGTAGGGCGCACCGTCTTCTACACCGCGCCGAGACCGAGCAGACCATGGCCTGCTCTATCGAGGGCTTCTGCAATCCCGTGAGGCGCCATTCCGCGCGCGCTTCTCTCAGCCCGGCACAGCTTGAAAGAACGGCGTCACGCTGAGCGAAACCCTCTCCACTTTCACGGGGCAATCCACCGGGTCGTCTCCCGCTGGCCGTGGCCTTCCGCACCCCTAGCGTGTCATCCCATGTGGTCCTCCCTGCTCAGTCTCGACCTTGCCGGCGGCCTGTCACGCCAGATGGCGCTGCGCCAGGCGGTCGTCGCGGCCATCGGCCAGGGGCGGCTGGCACCCGGCCAGCACCTGCCGCTGAACCGGCAGAGCGAGAGCTATACCCGCGAGGGCGTGGAGCTGAGCGTCTCCACCCTGGCGGACTGGGTCGGCACCGCCGC
>JAQGHX010000232.1 GCA_028288745.1 Roseomonas sp.
CCTCACGGATCAGGATGCGCCCGGCGCCGATCTCGGCGGGCAGGTGGCGGTTGCCCAGGTGCCAGGCCAGCCGCATCAGGTGCCCGGCATCCTGCGCGCGGATTTCGATCAGTGGTTCCGCCGCGGCGCGCACCAGGATAACACCGCCGCCTTCCAGCAGCAGCCCGTCGCCATCGCGCAGCACGACGGCTTCGGGAAGGTCGAGCAGGAAGCTGGTGCCTTTCTCGCCGGCATAGCGCTTGCGGCGGCGGTGCCGGTCGTCGAAACCGGCGGTGACGGTATCGCGCGCGGTGCGCGCCTGCCACTGGCCGGCGGGCAGGACCTGGGTGGCGCGGGGCAGGGTGTCTTCGGTCATGCGTGCCTCAGAACAGGAAGTAGCGTTGCGCCATTGGCAGGGAAGTAGCGGGCTCGCAGATCAGCAACTCGCCATCGGCGCGGACTTCATAGGTCTCCGGGTCGATTTCTATTTTCGGCAATGCATCGTTCAGCACCATGTCCTTCTTGCCCAGCGCGCGAGTATTGGCGACCGGCAGCAACATGCGGTTCAGCCCCAGCCGCCCGGCGAGATCCTGTTCCAGCGATACCGCCGAGACGAAGGTGATGGAACTCGCCTGCATGGCCCTGCCGAAACCGCCGAACATCGGCCGATAATGCACCGGCTGCGGTGTGGGGATGGAGGCGTTGGGATCGCCCATCGGCGCCATGGCGATGGTGCCGGCCTTCAGCACCATCTCCGGCTTCACGCCGAAGAAAGCCGGGCTCCACATCACCAGATCCGCCAGCTTGCCGGGCTCGATGCTGCCGACATGCGGGCTGATGCCCTGCGCGATGGCCGGGTTGATGGTGTATTTGGCGATATAGCGGCGGATGCGCAGGTTGTCGTTGTTGCCTCGCTCGCCGGGCAGGGCGCCGCGCTGCACCTTCATCTTATGCGCGGTCTGCCAGGTGCGGATGATCACCTCGCCCACCCGTCCCATCGCCTGGCTGTCCGAGGACATCATGGAGATGGCGCCAAGATCGTGCAGGATATCCTCCGACGCGATGGTCTCCTTCCGGATGCGGCTTTCGGCGAAGGCCACGTCCTCGGCGATGCGCGGGTCCAGGTGGTGACAGACCATCAGCATGTCCAGATGCTCGTCCACCGTGTTCACCGTGTAGGGCATGGTGGGGTTGGTGCTGCTCGGCAGGAAATTCGGCTCGCCGATGACGCGCAGGATGTCAGGCGCGTGGCCGCCGCCGGCACCTTCCGTGTGGAAGGCCTGGATGGTGCGGCCGCCGATGGCGCGGATGGTGTCCTCGACGAAGCCGCTCTCGTTCAGCGTGTCGGAATGAATGGCGACCTGGATGTCGAACTTGTCGGCCACATTCAGGCAGGTATCGATCGCCTTGGGCGTGGTGCCCCAGTCCTCATGCAGCTTCAGCCCGCAGGCCCCGGCGCGGATCTGTTCTTCCAGCGCGTCCGGAAGGGCGGCGTTGCCTTTGCCCAGGAAGCCCAGGTTCATCGGGAAGCTTTCCGCCGCCTGCAGCATTCTTCCGAGATGCCACGGCCCTGGCGTGGCCGTCGTGGCCAGCGTGCCATGCGCCGGGCCGGTGCCGCCGCCGAACATGGTGGTCACGCCGGAACACAAAGCCTCCTCGATCTGCTGCGGGCAGATAAAATGGATATGCGGGTCGATGCCGCCCGCCGTCAGGATGCGCCCCTCGCAGGCGATGATTTCCGTGCCCGGCCCGATGACGATATCGACGCCCGGCTGCGTATCCGGGTTGCCGGCCTTGCCGATGGCGGCGATGCGCCCGTCGCGCAGCCCGACATCCGCCTTGATGATCCCCCAATGATCAATGATCAGCGCATTGGTGATGACAGTATCCATCGCCCCCTGCTCGCGGGTGCGCTGGCTCTGCCCCATGCCGTCGCGGATGACCTTGCCGCCGCCGAATTTCACTTCCTCGCCATAGGTGGTCAGGTCGCGCTCGACCTCGGCGAACAGCTCGGTATCCGCGAGGCGGACCTTGTCGCCCGTGGTCGGGCCGTACATGCCGGCATAGGCGGTGCGGGAGAGGCGTGCGGCCATGTCTAGAGGCTCCCTTCAACGTCGCCGCGGAAGCCGTGCACGATACGGTCACCGGCATAATCCACCAGTCTCACGCGCCGGCTCTGCCCCGGTTCGAACCGGACCGCGGTGCCGGCGGCGATATCCAGCCGCCTGCCGCGCGATGCCGCGCGGTCGAAGAAGAGCGCAGGATTGGTCTCGAAGAAATGGTAATGGCTGCCGACCTGGATGGGGCGGTCTCCGGTATTCGCGACCTCTATTTCCACGCTGTCGCGGCCCGCGTTCAACTCGATCTCGCCATCGCCGACGATCACCTCACCGGGAATCATGCGCGCGTCTCCTCAGCGGATCGGGTTGTGGACGGTGACGAGCTTGGTGCCATCCGGGAAGGTGGCCTCCACCTGGATGTCGTGGATCATTTCCGCCAGCCCCTCCATCACCTGCTCCCGGCTCAGGACCGTGGCGCCGTCGCGCATCAGCTCCGCCACGCTGCGGCCGTCGCGGGCGCCTTCCACCACGTAGTCAGTGATCAGCGCGACCGCTTCCGGGTGGTTCAGCTTCACGCCGCGCGAGAGGCGTCTGCGGGCCACCTCGGCCGCCATGGCGATCAGCAGCTTGTCCTTTTCGCGGGGGGTCAGGTGCATGGGCCATCCAAAGGGTGGTCGGTTGCGCCCATTGTGGCGCGGGAATGCTCAACTCGTCCACAGGCGGGGCAGGCGGGCGGGCAGGCCGAGTACACCTGCCCGCAAAACCGGCACTGCGGCGGCGACCGCATCCCGCACCGCGCCGGCCGGCCCCAACCAGCGCGCCAGCATCAGGCCCGGGCGGGCGAGCGTCGCATCCTGCCCCGCCGCGCGCAGCAGGTCGCGGGCGGCGGTGGCCTCGGCGGGCGAGGCCGCCAGCAGCAGCAGGGCCATGGCCTCGGCGCCGGCGAAGCCGAAAGGGCTGGCCAGCCGGGTGGCGACATCCCCCGACAGGTCCAGCGCATCGGCCCATTCCAGCCGCCCGCCGCGCCGCAGCCGCCAGGAATCGAACAGGGCGCCATGCGTCAGGGTCTCGCCCCGCGCGGCGCGGCCAAAGACCAGCGTCTCCGCCGCCAGCAGCCGGGCGCCGGGGGCCAGCACGGCGTCCATGCGGCGCTCCAGCCGGGCGCCGTCGAACAGAATGGTTTCCTGCGGCAGCCATTCCAGGGTGGCGCCATCGGCCACATCCAGCCGGCTCGCGACCCGCGTGGCGTCGCCCAGGCTGCGGTAGATTTTCTCGGCGGCCGGGGTGGTGACGCTGGCGCTGGCGCCGGACGCCAGCGTCACCGTCATGTCCAGCGAATCGCCCCCCGCCAGCCCGCCGCCCACATTGACCAGCACGCCGAGCGGCAGGTCGTCCGGTTCCGGTGTCGGGAACAGCACGCGCAACGGCGCGGCGTGGAACAGGTGCTTCAGCACGGTGCCGCGCGGGGTCAGGGCAAAGCCAAGTTCGGCCCGGCCATGGGCGCGTTGGTGATGGGGCAAGGGCATCGGCGGGCAATCTGCCAAGGTGGTGGGGTGAGGGAAAGGCGGGGAAGGAACTCCCCGGGCCACCTTCTTCTTTCGCCGAAAGGGCGCGGGGTCGCGGCGGTCAGGCTGGTCCGGCCTTTGTCATCCCCCCAGCACCCTGCGGCCAGGGCGGTGGCCGAGACCCGGTTCTCCACCCCCCCCGATTTCGCGTGGATGCCTTCCAACGGCTTGTCCACCGTGCGGTGGCTCAGCACCGGGACATCGCCGATGCCGCGGTTGGGCTTGCCGCAGGCCAACACGAGCATCCAGGCCGCGATGCCGCCGACCACCACCAGCACGAAAAAGGCCTTCCAGAAGGTGGCCGTCAGTTCCGCGCTGACCGGCGCCTGCGCCCGGATGCCAAGGAAGACGATGCTGGGTGGCGGCGAAGATCAGGACTATGCCGAAGGAGCCGGCCGGGGTGGCCAGCGCCCGCAGCACCGCCGCCGGGGCAGTACGGTGCGCAGCAGCGTCAGCACCTGACCGGACAGACGCGCGGGAGCTTGCAGCCCCCGCCGGGCAGCGCGGGCCAGAGGAGGGCAGCCCCCTCCGGCCCGTTCTTACATCGTCGCCCCGATCGGCCAGGGCGCGAATTCCGCGGCGCCCGCGTCGAAGCCCTCGCTTTTGGTATGCTCGCCGCTCGCCACCCGCAGGATCAGTTCGAAAATCCGCTGCCCGCATTCCTCGACGCTTTCACGGCCGGAGAGGATGGTGCCGCAATTCACGTCCATGTCCTCCTCCATCCGCTCATACATCGCGCTGTTGGTGGCGAGCTTGATGGAAGGCGCTGGCTTGCAGCCGAAGACGCTGCCGCGCCCGGTGGTGAAGCAGACCAGGTTGGCGCCCCCCGCGACCTGACCTGTCGCGGCGACGGGGTCGTAGCCAGGGGTGTCCATGAACACAAAACCCTTTTCCGTCACTGGCGCCGCGTAGTCGTACACCGCCGTCAGGTTGGTGGTGCCGGCCTTGGCCATGGCGCCGAGCGACTTCTCCAGGATGGTGGTGAGCCCCCCCGCTTTGTTGCCGGGGGAGGGATTGCTGTTCAGCTCCGCCTGCCCGCGCGCCGCGTAATCCTCCCACCAGCGCATCAGGTCCACCAGCTTCTGGCCGACCTCGCGGGAGGTGGCGCGGCGGGTCAGCAGGTGCTCGGCGCCATAGGTCTCCGGCGTCTCGGAAAGGATGGCGGTGCCGCCATGCCGCACCAGCAGGTCGGAGGCAGCACCCAGCGCCGGGTTGGCGGTGATGCCGGAATAGCCGTCCGAGCCGCCACATTGCAGCGCGACCGTCAGGTGGCTGGCGGGCACCGGCTGCCGGCGGACCTGGTTGGATTCCTCCAGTACCTCGCGCACGAAGGCAATGCCGGCCTCGACCGTCTTGCGAGTGCCGCCCATGGTCTGGATGTCCATGTTGCGCAGCCGCCCGGCCAGGTTCTGCTCCTCCAGAAGCCCGGAGATCTGGTTGACCTCGCAGCCCAGGCCGATGGCGATGACATGGCTGAAATTCACGTGCCGCGCGAAGCCCGCCAGGGTGCGCCGCAGGATGCGCAATCCGTCATTGTCGCCCATGCCGCAGCCGGTCTTGTGCGTCAGCGCCACCACGCCATCCACATTGGGGTACTCGGCCAGCGGGTCGTTGCCGATGAACGGATTGCGCTTGAAGGCATCCGCGATCATGGAGGCGACGTGAGCAGAACAGTTCACGCTGGTGACGATGCCGATGTAGTTGCGCGTGGCGACCCGCCCATCCGGCCGCACGATGCCCATGAAGGTGGCGGGTTCCGGCACATAGAGCGTCGGCTTGGCATCGACGCCCCAGGCATAGTCCTTGGTGAACTCGCCCATGCCGCAATTCTGCACATGCACCCAGTCACCCGGCGCGATGGGCTGGGTCGCGAAGCCGATGATCTGGCCGTAGCGGCGGATGGCCTCCCCCACCGCATGGGCATGGATGGCGACCTTGTGGCCGGGCGGGATGCGGGTGGTTGTCACGATGCCGGGTGCCACGGGGCTGCCCTCGGGCGCCGCGCGGCGGGCGATCATCACCGTGTCTTCCAGGTGCAGGCGGATGAAAGGTGTCTCGACCGCGATATCCATCGTCTTGTTTCCTCCAGGGTGACATATCCTGGCGCGAAACGGCGGGCCTGCGAAGAGTGCACCGCTGGCGTCAGGCGTGGCCGGCCTCGGTCGAGAGCAGCAGCGGGTCGATCCGCAGCTTGGCGAGTGCCTGGCGCCACTTGGTGTCGGGCTCGCCATCGAAGAGCAGCGCCTCGTCCGGCGTGACGTTCAGCCAGGCGTTGCGCTGGATCTCGTCTTCCAGTTGCCCGGGGCCCCAGCCGGCATAACCCAGCGCCAGCAGCCCCTGCCGCGGCCCACCGCCACCGGCGATGGCCTTCAGGATGTCCACGCTGGCGGTCAGCGCCAGTTCGCCCGTCACCTTCAGGCTGGCATCGCTCTCCCAGTCGGCGGTGTGCAGCACGAAGCCGCGCCCACCCTCCACCGGGCCGCCGGCCAGCAGGCGGATCTGGCGCTGCGGCGGCAGCGGCTCGACCTCCAGTTGCTTCAGCAGGTCCTCGAAGCTGAGCGTGTCGAGCGGCTTGTTCAGCACGATACCCATGGCCCCGTCGCGCGAATGCGCGCAAACGCAGATGACGGCGCGCGCGAAACGAGGGTCCGTCAGCCCCGGCATGGCGACCAGAAGCTGTCCACCCAGATAACCGTCATCCGTGGCGCCGGTCGGGCGTTGCATGCGGACCTCGGGGATTTCGTGCTCGCGCGCGCGTCTGGCCATCGTTCCGTGAAGATGGCGGCGCGTGCCGCACTGCGCAAGCACCACGGTTGACAGAGGCCGAACGAGGGTGAAATCCATCCTCTCAAGTTCCAGACAGGAAGCGGCACCATGGCCATAGCCACCGGCGATACCATCCCCGAAGCCAAGCTGACCCAGGCCACGCCGGAAGGCCCGCGCGAGGTCGCGACCGCCGACCTGTTCGCCGGCAAGACCGTGGTGCTGTTCGGCGTGCCGGGGGCCTTCACCCCCACCTGCTCCGCCAAGCACCTGCCGGGCTTCGTGCAGCAGGCCGCCGCGCTGAAGGCAAAGGGCGTCGACACCATCGCCTGCATGGCCGTCAACGACGCCTTCGTGATGAAGGCCTGGGGCCAGGACCAGGGCATCACCGACGAAGTGGTGATGCTGGCCGATGGCTCGGCCGCCTTCACCAAGGCACTGGGCCTGGATATGGACCTGACCGCGCGCGGCATGGGCGTCCGCTGCAAGCGGTTCGCGCTGGTGGCGAAGGACGGGAAGGTCAGCTATCTCGGCATTGAGGAAGGCGGCACCTTCGAGGCGTCGAAGGCCGAGACGGTTCTCGAAGGCCTCTGAGGGCCGGCCAGGGGCGCTGCCCCTGGACTCCGCCGGGGTGGAAAGTCCTCCCCGGACCCCACTGACAGTT
>JAQGHX010000102.1 GCA_028288745.1 Roseomonas sp.
GCGTCGGCATGCAGGCGATGCGCGACATGGTGGTGGCGCGCGACAAGGGCGGCCCTTTCCAGTCCATCGCCGATTTCGCCGGGCGGGTGGAGCCCCGCCTGCTGAACAAGATGCAACTGGAGAACCTGGCCCGCGCCGGTGCCTTCGATACGCTGGAAAAGAACCGCGCCAAGGTCGTGACGGGCGCCGAGGGCATCCTGCGCCGGGCCCAGGCCAAGGCGGAAGAGCGCAATTCCAGCCAGATCGGCCTGTTCGGCGCCGGCGATTCCAGGCCCGAGCCGCTGCGCATGCCCGATATCCCCGACTGGCCGGAGCTGGAGCGGCTGAGCCAGGAAGCAGAGGCCGTGGGCTTCCACCTTTCGGCCCACCCGCTGGACACCTACCGGGAGGTGCTACGCAAGCTGAGCGTGGTGCCCATCGCCCAGATGCAGGCCCGGGCCGAGGCCGGGGTAGGGCGGCTGAAGCTGGCCGGTACCGTGGTGAACAGCAAGGAACGCACCACCAAGACCGGCAGCCGCATGGCCTGGGTGCGCATCTCGGATGCCAGCGGCAGCACCGAGGTCACGCTGTTCAGCGAAACCCTGCTGCGTTCGCGTGAGTTGCTGGTGGAAGGCACCGCCATCCTCATCACCTGCGAGGCGCGCATGGAAGGCGAGACCCTGCGGCTGACCGCGCAGGACGTGGAAGGGCTGGACAAGGCCGCCGCTGGCGTGCGGCAGATGATGCGCCTGACCATCGAGGACGCCTCGGCCATCGAGCCCATCCGCGAGCTGCTGGCCCGGGAAGGCCCAGGCAAGGGGCGCGTGGCGCTGATCCCCCGCGTCGGGCCGGGCCAGGAGATCGAGGTGGTGCTGCCGGGTTTCTTCAACGTCTCGCCCAGGCTGGCGCAGGTGATGAAGGTGCTGCCCGGTGTCGCCCATGTGGAGGCCGGCTGAGATGATCGAGTTCTTCTACCTCTACGACCCGCTCTGCGGCTGGTGCTACGGCGCCGCGCCGGCCGTGGTGAAGCTGGAGCTGCTGCCCAGCGTGGTACTGCACCCCATGCCCACTGGCCTCTTCGCCGGCGGAGATCGTGCCATGACGCCCGATTTCGCCGCTTATGCCTGGGCGAACGACCAGCGCATCGCGGCGACGACCGGGCAGGTCTTTTCCGAAGCCTATCGCGAGACGGTGCTGGGCGACCCGGATGGCCGCTTCGACTCCACCGCGGCCACCCGCGCCCTGACCGCCGTCCACCTGACCGAGCCGGCGCAGGAACTGGAGGCGCTGCACCGCTTCCAGGCGCTGCGTTATGCCGAGGGCCGCGACAATACCGACCCGGCCACCCTGCTGCAGGTACTGCGCGACCTGGACCTGACCGGGGCCGCCGCCTTGCTGGAGGCCGATGATCCCGCCATCGCCGAGGTGATGGAAACCCGTCAGGCCATGGCGCGGGGCATGATGGCCCGGTTGGGCATCCGTGGTGTGCCCGCGTTGGTGCGCCTGGAGGACAACCAAATGAGCCCGGTGCCCAACGACGTGCTGTTCCAGAATCCGGCCGACCTCGAGGCGCGGCTGGGCCTGTCGCCGGATGCGTCGGACGCGGTGCGCTGAACCGGGCGGGCCCCGGTTCCGCCACAGCCTGGACCTGGGCCTTGAAGGTCACGCGAACGGCACGCGCCCTTGCCCGGGTGGGGCCGCCGTGCCATATCGCGCACGTTCGTTGCGGGGTGGTCCCGCACGGGCAAATCCGCACGCGGCGCGCCCTTCCGTCCTCATGGCGACAGGGTCCGGTCCCCGAAAGGGGCTTAGTGCCGCGGAGGCTCAACCGGACGTGAATTGAAGGAAGGACCGCCATCATGGCGATGCCAGAAGTTTCCCTGCGCCAGCTGCTCGAGGCCGGTGTCCATTTCGGTCACCACACCCGCCGCTGGAACCCGAAGATGGCGCCGTACATCTTCGGCATCCGCAACCAGGTCCACATCCTCGACCTGCAGCAGACCGTCCCCCTGCTGGACCGCGCACTCCGCACCGTGCGCGACACGGTCGCCGGCGGTGGCCGCGTGCTGTTCGTTGGCACCAAGAAGTCGGCGGCCGAATATGTGGCCGAGGCCGCGACCCGCTGCGGCCAGTACTACGTGAACCACCGTTGGCTCGGCGGCATGCTGACCAACTGGAAGACCATCACGGGCTCCATCAAGCGCCTGAAGCAGATGGATGAGCAGCTCTCCGGCAACACCGCGGGCCTCACCAAGAAAGAGGTTCTCATGCTGACGCGTGAGAAGGAGAAGCTTGACCGCGCCCTCGGCGGTATCCGCGAGATGGGCGGCCTGCCGGACATCATCTTCGTCATCGACGTGGTGAAGGAGAAGCTGGCGATCGAGGAAGCCAACAAGCTGGGCATTCCGGTCGTGGCCGTGCTCGACTCGAACGCCGATCCCTCGGGCATCGCCTTCCCGATCCCGGGCAACGATGACGCCATCCGCGCCATCAACCTGTATTGCGACCTGATCGCCGGCGCCGTGTTCGATGGCATCAGCGCCGAGCTGACCGCCTCGGGCGTCGATTTCGGCGCCTCGGAAGAGCTGCCGGGCGAGGAAGTCCTGGCTGACGACGTGATCGCTGAGCCCGAGGCCGCGGCCGAAGTGCCCGCCGAAGCCGCTGCCGTCCCCGCCGAAGCCACCGCCGAAGCCACCGCCGCGCCGGCCGAAGAAGCCCCGGCCGCACAGGCCTGAACTGTCAGAATCGGGAGCGAACACGATGACTGAAGTGACTGCCCTGATGGTGCGTGACCTGCGCGACAAGACCGGCGCGGGCATGATGGACTGCAAGAAGGCGCTCGTTGAGAACAACGGCGACATCGAGGCGGCGATCGACTGGCTGCGCAAGAAGGGCCTTGCCGCCGCCGCCAAGAAGTCCGGCCGCGTCGCGGCCGAGGGCCTGATCGGTGTTGCCAGCGGCCCGCAGGTCGCCGGCATGGTCGAGGTAAATGCCGAGACCGACTTCGTGGCGCGCAACGAGCTGTTCCAGAACTTCGTCTCCGAAGCGGCGAGCCTCGTGCTCACCTATGGCGACGATATCGAGCAACTGAGGCGCGCCACCTTCCCCGGCACCGGCCACTCGGTGCAGGAGGAACTGACCCGCCTGATCGCCACGATCGGCGAGAACATGACCATCCGCCGGGCCAAGCGCCTGACGGTGCCGTCGGGCGTTGTTGCGACCTACACCCATTCCGCCATCAAGCCGGGCCTCGGCAAGATCGGTGTTCTGGCGGCGCTGGAGGCCCCTTCGGAGGCCGAGGCGCTGGAGATGCTGGGCCGTCAGATCGGCATGCATGTCGCCGCGACCCGCCCCGACAGCCTGGACGTCAATGCCGTCGACCCCTCCGCTCTTGAGCGCGAGAAGGCGGTGCTGATGGAGCAGGCCCGTGCCTCCGGCAAGCCCGACGCCATCATCGAAAAGATGGTCGAAGGCCGTGTCCGCAAGTACTACGAGGAAGTGGTGCTGCTGGAGCAGGTCTGGGTGCATGACGGCGAGACGCGCGTGAAGGCTGTTGTCCAGAAGGCCGGCGCCAAGCTGACGGGCTTCGCCCGCTTCCAGCTTGGCGAGGGCATCGAGAAGCAGACCGGTGACTTCGCCGCCGAAGTGGCCGCCGCCGCCGCCGGTACGGTCTGATCCTGCCGGCCTGAATAACGGGGCGGGGGTGTCGGCTTGGCCGGCGCCCCCGTCTTCGTGAACGTCACGCCAATACCGCGACATGCCGCCCTGGGTGGCCTTGCCGCGTTCCCGGTGCCTGCCTATCGTGCGGCGCGCCCTTCGCATCCAGCATCCAGACGGAGCCGTAACCCGCATGTCCGCCCCTATCTATAAGCGCGTGCTGCTCAAGCTCTCGGGGGAGGCGCTGATGGGCGACCGCGACTACGGGCTGGACAACCAGACGGTCAAGGATATCGCCCGCGATATCAAGGGCGTGGTTGATCTGGGCGTGGAAGTCTGCGTGGTCGTGGGCGGCGGCAATATCTTCCGCGGCGTGGCCGGCGCCTCCTCCGGCATGGACCGCGCGCAAGCGGACAGCATGGGCATGCTGGCCACCGTGATGAACGCGCTGGCCATGCAGAGCGCGCTGGAGAAAGTGGACGTCACCACCCGGGTGCAATCCGCCATCCCGATGAGCAGCGTCTGCGAGCCTTTCATCCGCCGCCGCGCCGAGCGGCACATGGAGAAGGGGCGGGTGGTGATTTTCGCCGCGGGCTCTGGCAACCCTTTCTTCACCACCGATACCGCCGCCGCGCTGCGGGCCGCCGAAATGGGCTGCGATGCGCTGTTCAAGGGCACCCAGGTCGATGGCGTCTATTCCGCCGACCCGCGCAAGAACCCCAATGCCGAGCGCTATGTCACGCTCACTTACCTCGACATGCTGGCCCGCGACCTCGCGGTGATGGATGCCGCCGCCATCAGCCTGGCGCGCGAGAACAAGCTGCCGATCATCGTCTTCAACATCCATGAGGCTGGCGCGTTCACCGCTGTGATGCAGGGCGAGGGCCGCTTTACCACTATTATCGACCAGTAAGCCGTAACGAGAAGAAGGACGCCCCTGCCATGGCCGCTCCCGCTGATTTCCCCGCGCTGAAGCAGGACCTGAGCCGCCGCATGGACGGCGCGCTGGAATCCCTAAGAAAGGAATTCTCCGGCCTGCGCACCGGCCGTGCCTCGCCCGCGCTGCTGGAGCCGATCCGCGTCGAGGCCTATGGCACCAACCAGCCCCTCTCGCAGGTCGCCAATATCTCGGTCGCCGGCCCGGGGCTGCTGGCGGTGCAGGTGTGGGACCGCTCGGTGGCGAAGCAGGTGGAAATCGCGATCCGTGATTCCGGCCTGGGGCTGAACCCGCAGGCCGAGGGCCAGGTGATCCGCGTGCCGCTGCCGCCGCTGACGCAGGAGCGCCGTAACGAACTGGCCAAGCAGGCCGCCAAATACGCCGAATCCGCCAAGGTCGCCGCCCGTGGCGTGCGCCGCGACGGCATGGAACAGATCAAGGGCTGGGAGACCAAGTCCGAGATCTCGAAGGACGATGCCAAGCGCTGGTCCGACGAAGTACAAAAGCTGACAGACTCGATTATCAAGAAAGTGGACGAAGTGCTGGCGGAGAAGGAAAAGGACATCAAGACGGTCTGAGTCCCTCCCAGCCAGGCGAGTAGAAAATGAGCGCGGCGTCCGGAGCGGCCCCGGCTGTCAATGGCGGCAGGCCCCAGGGCGTGCCAGTCCATGTCGGCATCATCATGGACGGCAACCGCCGCTGGGCGAGGGGCCGCGGCCTGCCCAGCGCGCTGGGGCACAAGGCGGGCGCCGATGCGGTGCGGCGCACCGTGGAGGCGGCGGCCAAATCCGGCATCGGCTGGCTGACCCTCTTTGCCTTCTCCTCCGAGAACTGGCAGCGGCCGGAAGATGAGGTCCGCGACCTCACCGGTCTGCTGCGCTTCTACCTGCGGCACGAGATCGCCGCCCTGCACCGCAACAACGTGCGCCTGCGCGTGATCGGCGAGCGGGAGCGCTTCGGCCCCGAGACGACCGCCGCCATCCGCGAGGCGGAGGCATTGACCGCCGGCAATACCGGGCTGAACCTGACGGTCGCGCTGTCCTATGGCAGCCGGGCGGAAATCGCCTCGGCCGCCCGCGCCCTGGCGCGCGAAGTAGCCGCCGGCCGCCTGGACCCCGAGGCGCTGGACGAGAACGCCCTGGCGCGCGGCCTTTCCACCGCGGGCATGCCGGACCCGGACCTGATCATCCGCACCTCGGGCGAGCAGCGGCTGTCCAATTTCCTGCTCTGGCAGGCCGCCTATGCCGAGTTTTGGTTCACCGAGACCCTCTGGCCCGATTTCGGCGCGGCCCAGTTATCCGAGGCCGTGGCGGAATACGCCCGGCGCGAGCGGCGCTATGGCGCGGGGTAGCGCCATGCCGGCGAGTGACGCCAAGCCCTGGCGCGACCTGAAGAAGCGCGCCATCTCGGCGGCCGTGCTGGGGCCGGGGGCCTTGCTCTGCATCTGGCTCGGCGCCCTGCCATGGACGGCGCTGATGGCCGTGGCCATTGCCGGGCTGGTCTGGGAATGGGTGCATCTCTGCGGCTTGCGCAACCGTGCGCTACCGGGGGCCGCGGTGCCGCTGGCGGTTTTCATCGCCTGCGCCTTCGCGGCCTTCCAGATGACGGGCGCGGCGCTGATTATGCTGGGGCTCGGTTTTGCCGCCACCTGGGTCGGCGCGGGCTGGATGCGCCGGCGCGACGGGCAACCGGCGCCGGCGGGCTGGCTGGCCTTCGGCGTGCTCTATATAGGCATCGCCGGCATCAGCCTGATCGAGCTGCGCCATGACAACGAGGCCGGGCGGGACAATGTACTGTTCCTTATTGCTGTGGTCTGGGCCAGCGACATCGGCGCCTACCTGTTCGGCCGGCTGATCGGCGGGCCGAAGCTGGCCCCGGCCATCTCCCCGGGCAAAACCTGGTCCGGGGCGGTGGGCGGGCTGATCTGCTGCATGGCGGTGGGCGCGCTGGCCGCTACCTGGGCCACGCCCACGCCGGACAACACCTTGAAGGCCGCCATCCTGGCCGGGGTGCTCGGCATCGCCACCCAACTGGGCGATCTGCTGGAAAGCGCCTTCAAGCGCCACTTCAACGTCAAGGACAGCTCGGCTCTCATCCCCGGCCATGGCGGCCTGCTGGACCGGCTGGACGGGCTGCTGGCCGCCGCCCCCGTTGCCGCGCTGCTCGCCTTCGGGATGGGTTATGGGGTGGTGCTTTGGCGGTGACCACCCGCACGGTGTCCATCCTGGGCAGCACGGGCTCAGTCGGGCGCAGCACCGTGGCGCTGCTGGACGCCGCGGCGCCGGGTACCTTCGCCATCGTGGCGCTGGTGGCCGGGCGCGATGCCGCCGCATTGGCCGGGCAGGCCCGCCGGCTGCGCCCGCGCATCGCGGTGCTGTCCGATGAAGCCGCTGCCCCCGCCCTGGCGGAAGCCCTGGCCGGCAGCGGCATCCCCTGGGCCTGTGGGCGCGACGCCGTGCTGGCCGCCGCCGCCATGCCGGCCGACTGGACCATGGCCGCCATCGTCGGCGCGGCGGGGCTGGAACCGGCGCTGGCCGCGCTCGCGCGGGGCGGCACCCTGGCCGTGGCCAACAAGGAGGCGCTGGTCTGCGCCGGGCATCTGGTGCTGGAAGCGGCGCGGGCCTCCGGCGCCACGCTGCTGCCGGTCGATTCTGAGCATAACGCCATCTTCCAGGCGCTGGACGCCCGCGACCCCTCGGTGATCGAGAAGATCATCCTCACCGCATCGGGCGGCCCGTTCCGGAAGACGAGCCTGGAGCGCATGGCCCGCGTGACGCCGGAGGAGGCGGTGCGCCACCCCGTCTGGTCGATGGGCGCCAAGATCAGCGTCGATTCCGCCACCATGATGAACAAGGGGCTGGAACTGATCGAGGCCGCGCGGCTCTTCCCTGTGCCGGAGGAACGCATCGAGATCCTGGTGCATCCGCAATCGGCGGTGCACGGGCTGGTGCAATATGCCGACGGCTCGCTGCTGGCGCAGCTTGGCTCGCCGGACATGCGCACCCCCATTGCCCACGCGCTGGCCTGGCCGCGCCGCATGGCGGTGGATGTACCCCGGCTGGACCTGGCGGCACTGGCCCGGCTGGAGTTCTTCGCGCCCGATGCCGTGCGCTTCCCGGCGCTGCGGCTGGCGCGTCAGGCCTTGCGGGCGGGGCCGGGGGCCACCACCATTTTGAATGCGGCGAATGAAGTGGCCGTGGGGCTGTTCCTGGCCCGCCGGCTCGGCTTCCTCGACATCGCCACCGTGGTCGAGGAAACGCTGGAGGCCCTGGGCACACCCCCGATCCCCGACCTTGCCGCCGTGCTGGCTTTGGATGCGGCGGCGCGGCAGGATGCGGCGGCACGCGCCGTGCTGCGCGCCAGCTGAAACGCGCCCGACCTTACAGTCCCCGGAGACGGGGCCGGAGAGACGATTTTGGATTTCCTGCCTGAACCCTTCCGCACCATCATTTCCTTTGTCGTGGTGCTGGGCGTGCTCGTCTTTGTGCACGAGATGGGCCACTACCTGGCTGCCCGCTGGCGCCGCGTGCATGTCGAGGTCTTCTCAATCGGCTTCGGCCGCGTCATCAAGAGCTGGACGGACCGGCACGGCACGGAATGGCGCCTGTCCTGGCTGCCGCTGGGTGGCTTCGTGAAGCTGCACGGGCAGGAAGGGCCGGACGACGCCACGCCCGAGCAGCGCGCCAACTGGCAGGAAGGCCGCACCTTCCACAGCAAGTCTGTGGGTGACCGCGCCATTGTTGTGGCCGCCGGCCCCGCCGCCAATTTCATCCTCGCCGCTGTGCTGTTCGCCGCGCTGTACATGTCCGTGGGCCAGCCGGTGCCCGCCGCCAATGTCGGCGCGGTGACCGAGAACAGCGCCGCCGCACGGGCCGGGCTGGAACCCGGCGACCGTATCCTGGCCCTGGACGGCCAGAGCGTGACGCGGTTCGAGGAAGTGCAGCGCCACATCCAGCCGCGCGCCGGCCAGGCCGTCGAGATCCGCATCGCCCGGGGCGGTGCCGAGCAGACGCTGCGCGCCACCCCCGAGTCCCGCGAGTCGGGCGGCACGACCGTGGGCGTGCTGGGCGTCACCGGCGGCACGCCGGAATTCCGGCGCCTGAACCCGTTCAGCGCCACCATCGCCGGCGTGACCCAAACGGCCGATGTCACGGTGCAGACCCTGGCGGGGATCTGGCAGATGATCGCCGGCGAGCGCGGCGCCGAGGATCTGGGTGGCCCGTTACGCATCGCCCAGCTAAGCGGGCAAGTGGCGTCGCTGGGGCTGGCCAGCCTGGTCAGCTTCATCGCGATTCTGTCGGTCAATCTCGCGCTGATCAACCTGTTTCCCATCCCGGTGCTGGATGGCGGCCATCTGGTGTTCTACGCGGCCGAGGCCGTGCGTGGCCGGCCGCTGTCGCAGCGCGCCATCGAGTACAGCCTGCGCGGCGGCATCGCGCTGATTTTCGCACTGTTCGTCTTCGTGACCTGGAACGACCTCATGCGCCTCGGCGTGGTGCGCTGGATCGGCGGGCTGTTCGGGTGATCTCTCAGCAACGTGTTGCAACCTAAGGTGAACACGGCATAAATCCCAGAGGCTTAGGGGGGCTGGCGGGGCAGGGTCATCCCCGCTAGTCTCGCCCCCGCTTCACGGCCCATCAGCGGCCTCGATCAAGACGCCCGTTTTTCTCTAGGTCCTGGACCGAAGCCTTTGCACGTCACACGCGCTCTCCTGCTCGCCGCAACCTGTCTTGTCCCGGTGCTGTTGCCCCCGGCGGCCGAGGCGCAACCGCAACGGCAGGGTCAGCCACGCCGCGCGGCCCCGGCGGCCCGCCCCGCTGCCGGCGGCCCGGTGATCCAGGCCATTGACATCCGCGGTAACCAGCGAATCGAAGCCGATACCGTGCGTTCCTACATGCTGCTGCAGGCCGGGGACCGCTTCGACAGCGACCGGCAGGACCGCAGCCTTCGCACCCTCTTCGCCACCGGCCTGTTCCGGGACGTGCAGATCTCCCGCGAGGGCGACCGCGTGGTGGTGCAGGTGCAGGAAAACCCCCTCGTCAACCAGGTGGTGTTCGAGGGCAATCGCAAACTCTCCGACGACGTTTTGCGCGCCGAGACTCAGCTGCGCTCGCGCTCAGTCTATACCGACGCCGCCGCGCAGGCGGACCGCCAGCGGCTGCTGGAGCTCTATGCCCGCCGCGGCCGCTTCGCGACGCGCATCGAGCCGAAGGTCATCGAGCGCGACCAGAACCGCGTCGATCTGGCGTTCGAGATCACCGAGGGCGACACCGCCCTGATCTCCAGCATCGGCTTCGTCGGCAACGAGGCTTTCTCGGACAGCCGCCTGAAGGAAGTCGTCTCCTCGCGCGAGGCGGCGTGGTACCGTCCCTTCTCCTCCTCTGACACCTATGAGCCGGAGCGGCTGAATTTCGACCGCGAACTTCTGCGCCGCTATTACCAGCGCCTGGGCTATGCCGATGCCGAGGTGACGGGCGCTGCCGCCGAGCTTTCGCCCGACCGCAGCGGGTTCTTCGTCACCTACACGATCAAGGAAGGCGACCGCTTCCGGATCGGCAAGGTCGAGGTGAACTCCACCCTGCGCAACGTCACCGGTGAGCGGCTGCGCCGTGACGTGGAGATCAGTCCCGGCGACTGGTATGACGGCGATGCCATCGAGCGCGTGACACAGACGTTGACGGATGCCGCCAACCTGAATGGCGCCCCCTTCGTGGAAGTGACGCCGCGCATCACCCGCAATGCCGAGACCAAGACCATCGATCTGGTCTTCGACGCCGCGGAAGGCCAGCGCAACTTCGTCGAGCGCATCGATATCACCGGCAATACCCGCACCCAGGACCGCGTGATCCGGCGTGAGATGCGGCTGGCCGAGGGCGATGCCTTCAATGCCGCGCAGGTCACCCGCTCGCGCCAGCGCATCCGCGACCTGGGCTATTTCAACCCGGATGTGACGATCAACCCGGTGCCGGGCTCGCAGCCCGACCGCGTGGTGCTGAATACCGCGGTGACGGAGAAGGCGACCGGCGAGCTTTCGCTCGGCGGCGGTTATTCCACCGATGCCGGCGCCCTGGCGGATATTGGCCTGCGCGAGCGCAACCTGCTCGGCACCGGCGTCGATGCCCGCATCAACACCACCATCGCGCAGCGCCGCAGTCAGGTGGACATGTCGGTCACCGACCCGTCCTTCCTCGACCGCAACCTCTCGGTCGGCGCCGACCTGTTCTACATCGTGCGCGACCTGACGGAATATTCCGGCTACGAGGAGCGCCGCGTCGGCGGCAGCCTGCGCGCCGGCTACGAGTTCAACGAGCAGTTGCGGCAGTCCTGGGCCTATACGCTGTCCCGCCGCAACGTCTTCAACGTCGACGACCAAGCCGGCATCTACATCCAGGAGCAGAAGGGCGTCACCTGGCTGTCGCAGGTCGGCCAGACGCTAACCTACGATACGCGGGACTCGCGGCTGGAGCCCCATAAAGGCTACGTCCTGCGCCTCGGCACCGATCTCGCAGGCCTGGGCGGCGACGTGGCGTACATGCGCGCACGCCTGGATGGCACCTACTACATTCCGTTCGAGCGCTGGCTGGGAGACCCGGATTACGTGCTCTCGATCTCCGCCGGCGGCGGCATCATGAAGAGCTTCGCCGACAAGCCGGAACGCATCGTCGACCGCTTCTTCCTGGGTGGCGAGAACCTGCGCGGCTTCGCTGTGGCCGGTGCCGGTCCGCGCGACCTCAACACCGTGAACCGGGATTCGCTGGGCGGCCGCGCGATCTGGACGCAGAGCACCGAAATGCGCTTCCCGCTGCCGCTGCCATCCGAGATCGGGCTGCTGGGCCGCGCCTTCGTCGATGTCGGCTCGCTGAGCAATGTCAATTCCGGTGACAACGTGAGGGACGATTCCAGCCCGCGCGTGGGCATCGGCTTCGGCATCTCCTGGAAGAGCCCCTTCGGGCTGATCAATATCGACCTGGCGCAGGCCGTGGTGAAGAAGTCCTACGACGAGACGCAGGTCTTCCGCTTCGGCTTCGGCACGCGCTTCTGAGCGTTTTCTGGCTGCCCGTTCAGCCGCCGGGGGGCCCGGTGCCCCCCGCTCAACATGCGGGGGCGACGGCGCGCGGCGATGGCCGCGCTCGCGACCCCCGGCTTGCATGGAGTATTCCTACGATGGCGCGACGCGCACCGGTCGCCCTGGCGGCGATCCTGCTTTCCTCCACCCTGCTGAGCGGCGCGGCCATGGCGCAGCAGCAGGAGTGGTTCGTGCCCGGCCAGGGGCAAAGCGGCGGCCAGGGTGCCGCCCCACGCCCCGCGCAGCGCCCGGTCCAGCCGGCCCAGCGCCCGGCCCAGCGTGCGGTGCAGCCCAACCCGGCACCCTTGCCGCCGGGCGAGCAGCCGCCCGCCGCCATCATCGGCATCGTCGATGTGCCGGAGGTGCAGCGCAATTCCACCGCCTTCAACCAGGTGCGGGAAGAGATCGAGAAGCGCCGCGCCAAGCTGAACGACGACCTGCAGAAGGAGCAGGCCAAGTGGCGCGACGAGCAGCAGGCGTTGGCCGCCCAGCGTGCCGGCCTCTCGCCCGAGGACCTGCGCGTCAAGGAGCGTGACCTGCAGGACCGCGTGCAGGATGCCCAGCGCATCTTCCGCGACCGCTCGCGCGCGATCGAGCAGGCGGCCCAGGGCAGCCTGATGGAAATCGAGCAGGCGCTGGCCGTCGTGATCCGCCAGGTGTCGACCAGCCGCAAGGTGAACCTGGTGTTGCCGCGCCCGCTGGTCATCTTCAACGACCCGCCCTTCGACCTGACAGCCGAGGTCGCGGCGCAACTCAACAAGGTGGTGCGCACCGTGACCATGCCGGCCGAGGATGCGCCGGCCGCCGCCGCACCGGCCGCCCAGAGCCAGCCGCCGCGCGCGCCCGCCCAGGGCCAGCCACGGCGGAACTGAGGACCGCCCATGCCGGTCGATCCGCGCTTCTACCCCGCCAGCGGGCCGCATGACCTGGCGCGCCTCGCCGCTGTGTCGGGTGCGCGGGCGGTGGGGGATGCGGCGCGGATGCTGGCCAACGTCGCGCCGCTCGGCTCGGCCGGCCCCACGGACGTGTCCTTCGTCGACAACCGCCGCTGGCTGCCGGTGTTGCGCGAGTGCCGCGCCGGCGCGGTGGTGCTGACCGAGGCCTTCATCGCCGAGGTGCCGGAAGGCTGCGCGGCCCTGGTGTCGCCGCAGCCGAACCTGGCCTTCGCCCGTATCGCGGCCCTGTTCCACCCCGGCCCCGTGCGGGTGGGGGGGATCCACGCCACGGCCGTGGTGGCCCCCGACGCCACGATCGGCGAGGGGAGCGATATCGGGCCCTATGCCGTCATCGGCGCCGGGGTCCGGCTGGGTGCCCGCTGCGTCGTGAGCGCGCATGTGGTCATCGGGCCGGGTTGCGTCTTTGGCAACGATTGCCGCCTCTTCGCCCATGCCACTGTGAGCCATTGCCTGGCCGGCCATCGCGTGACGCTGCATGAGGGCGCGCGGGTGGGGCAGGAGGGGTTCGGCTTCACCCCCACGCCCGAGGGGCGCTTCGTGACCATCCCACAGCTTGGCCGTGTGGTGCTGGGCGATGAGGTGGAGATCGGCGCCAATAGCTGCATCGACCGCGGCGCGATGGACGATACGGTGATCGGCGCGGGCACGCGGCTCGACAACCTGGTGCAGATCGGCCACAACGTAACGACGGGACGAGGCTGCGTGATCGTGTCGCAAGTCGGCATTTCCGGCTCCACCACCCTGGGCGACTATGTCACGGTCGCGGGGCAGGCGGGTTTCGCCGGGCATCTCAAGATCGGCTCCAAGGCCCGCATCGGGGCCCAGGCGGGTGTGATCGCCGATGTGCCGCCCGGCATGGAAATGATGGGCACCCCAGCTCTACCGCGGCGCGATTTCCTGCGTGCTTCTGTTCATCTTCGTAATATCGGTGCCCAGGGCGGAAAGTCCGCAGCGGCACAAGACGGCCGGACGCGGCCAAAAGACACGGACTGACGACCATGGACCAGCAAGAACAGGCCGCTACCGGCCAGACTGACGGTAAGCAGATGCAGGTCTGCGACATCGCCCGCATCATGAAGGCGATACCGCACCGCTACCCTCTCTTGCTGGTCGACCGCATGGTCGATGTGGTGCTGGGCGAGAGCGCTATCGGCATCAAGAACGTCACCATCAACGAGAATTTCTTCCAAGGCCACTTTCCGGGCCACCCCGTGATGCCCGGCGTGCTGATCGTCGAGGCGATGGCGCAGACCTCGGGCGTGCTGGTGGTAGAGACGCTGGGCGAGTCAGCGCGCGGCAAGCTGGTCTATTTCATGAGCATCGAGAACGCGAAGTTCCGCCGCCCTGTTGTGCCGGGCGACCAGTTACGCATCCATGTGTCCAAGGAACGGCAGCGTGGCAATGTCTGGAAATTCGCCTGCATCGCCCGCGTGGACAGCGTGACCGTGGCCGAAGCCACCATCACCGCCATGATCCTGGACAGCTGACCCGTGCCTGACCAGCTGGCAATCCTGTCCCGGGGCATCGATCCCACCGCCGTCATCCATCCCACCGCCGTCGTGGCGGAGGGCGCCAGCATTGGCCCGGGCTGCCGCGTCGGCCCCTTCTGCATGGTCAGCGCCGATGCGGTGCTGGAGGAGGGCGTGACCCTCGTTTCGCATGTGGTGGTCGATGGCCATGCGCGGCTGGGCGCCGGTGTGCAGGTGATGTCCTTCGCCACCATCGGCCTGCCGCCGCAGGACCTGAAATACAAGGGCGAGCCCACGCGGGTCGAGATCGGCCCGCGTACCGTCATCCGCGAACACGCCACCATCCACCGGGGCAGCGTCGGCGGGCATGGCGTGACCAAAGTGGGCGCCGATTGCCTGATCATGTGCGTCGCCCACATCGGGCATGACTGCGTGCTGGACCATCATGTGATCCTCGCGAACAACGTCATGCTCGGCGGGCATGTGCAGATCGCGGACACCGTCTTCGTCGGCGGCGGCGCGGCCATCCACCAGTTCGTGCGCATCGGCCGGCAGGTGGTGGTCGGCGGCATGAGCGGGGTGGAAGCCGATGTCATCCCCTTCGGGGCCGTCATGGGCAACCGGGCGCGGCTGCTGGGGCTGAACCTCATCGGGTTGAAGCGGCGCGGCTTTCCACGCAGCCAGATCCACACGCTGCGCGCCGCCTATCGCGCCCTGTTCCGCGCACCCGGCCAGTTCGAGGACCGTATGGCCGCCGTCGAGGCGCAATACGGGACCGACCCGGTCGTGCAGGAGATACTGACCTTCGCCCGCGCCGGCAGCCACCGCGGCCTCTGCCGTTCGGGGCGCGAGGCGGTGGAGGATGACGACACGGCGGAAGCGGGCTGAGCCGGTGGCCGTCGCTGCCGGGCTGCTGGCGCGGGTAGGACTGACGGAGCCGCTGGGCGGGCCGCTCGGCATCATCGCCGGGGGTGGCCTGCTGCCGCAGCGGGCCGCGGCCTCGGCCGCCGCCGCCGGCCGGCCGGTGCATGTGGTGGTGCTGGATGGCTTCGCCGCCGCGCCCGACTATGCCGCCTATCCCCATATCGTCTGCCGCCTGGGCGCTGCCGGGCGGATGCTGGACTGGCTGCGCGCCGCCAGGGTCCAGGACCTGATCCTGGCCGGGCGCGTCTCCCGCCCCAGTTTCCTGTCATTGCGGCCGGATGCGGGCGCCGCCCGGCTCATGCCGCGCGTTGGGCTGAAGGCGTTCGGCGGCGACGATTCACTGTTGAGCGCCGTGGTGCGCGTGCTGCGGGAGGAAGGCTTCAACCCGCTGGAAGCTCGCCAGGTTCTGGCCGAGGTGATGATCGACACCCCCGGTGTCCTGACTTCCACCTACCCCGACGAACAGGCGCTGGGCGATATCCGGCGCGGTCTGTCAGTTGTGCGGGCGCTGGGCTCGGCCGATGTGGGCCAGGGCGCGGTCGTGCAGCAGGGCCTGGTGCTGGCGGTCGAGGCGATCGAGGGCACCGACGCCATGCTCATCCGCGCCGGCGGACTGCGGCGGGATGGCCCCGGCGGGGTCTTCGTCAAGGTCATGAAGCCGGGGCAGGACCGCCGGGTCGACTTGCCCACCATCGGCCCCGACACGGTCGCCGCCGCCGCCACGGCCGGCTTGCGTGGCATCGCCATCCAGGCCGGCGGGACTGTCGTCATCGACCGCGCCGCCACGCTCGCCGCCGCCGAGGCGGCGGGCATGTTTCTGCTGGCGCTCGATCCTTCCGCGCCCGAATGGGCGGAAACCCCTGGTTAAAGGAATTCCGGTATGAGCAGCTTCCTGCACACCATGCTCCGCGTCGGCGACCTGGACCGCAGCGTGGACTTCTACACCCGCCTGCTCGGCATGAAGGAACTGCGGCGCAACGATGTGCCCGATGGCAAGTACACCCTGGTCTTCGTCGGCTACGCGCCCGAGAGCACCGGCGCCGCCGTGATCGAGCTGACCTACAATTACGGTGTCGAGAAGTACGAGCCGGGCACGGCCTTCGGCCACCTCGCCATCGGCGTGCCTGACATCTACGCGACCTGCGAGGCCCTGCGCGCCGGCGGCGCCAAAATCACGCGCGAGCCGGGCCCAGTGAAGTTCGGCACCACGGTCATCGCCTTCGTCGAGGACCCGGACGGCTACAAGATCGAACTGATCGAACGGAAGGGCTGAACGGGCTTATGCGACATCGGGCTGGGCGTTGCCCGGCCCGAAGAATGCAGGCCACCATTCCATAGAATGGCCCGGCCATGACCGGCACCGCGGTGCCGGCGGAATGGCGGGCACCCCGGAACTCAACCCTGCGCGACCAGGTCGAGCACCGCGCGGCAGAGCGCCCCATCCGGCGCCCGCAGAGAATCCAGCAACCGCGTATGGCCTTCCCCTGGCAGGGCGATCAGACCCCCCAGGGCGCCGCCCCGCTGCCGTGCCGCATGGTAGGCCATGGAAGCTTCCGCGCTTTCCGCCCCGTCATGCGCCACGATGAAGGGCTTGCTCACTACCGGCAACCGCAGGGGCGAGAGGGCGATGGTCTCCAGTTCGGTGGCGCCCAGCGTGGTGGCCCCCAGGGCATAGAGCCCGCAAATGCCAATGCTGGTCGCCACGCGGGGATGGTCGAGCAGCAGCGCGGCCAGATGCGCCCTAGCCCCCCAACCACCTTGCCGCCCATGCCGTGCTGCGGGCCCTGTGCCGCCAGCCAATCCAGCGCCTTATGGACCTCGTGCACGATGCGGGTGGGCGTCATGTCCGGCACCAGCCCGCGGCCGGGCAGGGCGGAAGCCCAGCCATGCGCCCTCACGCCTTCCGCCAGGGCCGAGCAATCCTGCCGCTGCCCGCCCCGCCACTCGCGGTCCGGGGTTTCGGCGCCATGCAGCAGCACCAGGCAGGGCCGGGTGGGGTCGGTGGCGGGAAACAGGTCCACTGGCACCAGGCCGCGGCGGCGTAGGGCAGGTCGAGCTGCGCTGGCCTCGCCCGGCGCAGCGCGATGGAATCCTCGGCCAGCAATGCGTTCCAGGCGGCGGCCGGGTGGGAAGTGGGCTGTCTGATACGGGGGGGGCGATGTCACTCTGCCGTCCGGTGGTTGTGGCGCATGAAGCGCGTTGCAACCGCCACGCCGCGCAGCGCCGGTCCCGTTGCGGAAGGCCGGGCACCCGGCGCTGCCCGTGACACAGGTGGCGGGGCGCTCTCCCCTTGGGCAGGCTGCGTGCCGAAGCGGCGGC
>JAQGHX010000103.1 GCA_028288745.1 Roseomonas sp.
CAGGCCACGGGTTTCCTGTGCAGACGAGGGGAGTTGCCCGGCTGCCGCGCGTGTCCTCCATCGTGACCATGATCGGGCCAAGCGGTTCGCCGCTATATTCCGTTAGCGGAGCCCGGTACTTACGGCGCCATGCAAGCGGCGGCCTGTACTGGCACCACCTTATGGGCGACGCTTCTCTCCGCGAGCAGCGCCCGGTTCTCCCAGTGCCGCACATCTTCGGCTCGCCGGTCGGCCATGAGTTCGGCTTGCGCCACTCTGTCCGCCATATCGTCAAGTGCATGTTCCAGCGCCCGCAACTTTTGAGCTTGGCACAGGGTAGTATCGTTGCCGCTCCTGCGGCGGGGCAGCAAGGCTGCCACCCAGCCGCTGCCCCAGCGCGGCATCACGTTGGCTTGGCGGCGGGTTGCGCCCGCAAAACGAATAGGCGGTGGGACGCGATATCCACCATCCGGCGCATCCGCTCCAGCCAGGCCTTTTCGGCTTCAGCCTGACTGGGGAACGGACCGATCAGTTCTTCAGTGCCGGCCTCCAGTTCCGTGAAGCTTGTGTCGAGGAATATGCCCCCCCACACGACCCAGATTTCTCGGTTGCTCAGTGGATCGTTCATCGTCGTCCTCTCGGTACGGAACCCTGCCTGGTGCGACCGTGACGTGATCAGCGTTGGCACCGTATGCGGATGGTAACCCGCTGGGCAGGGGGTCGGTTCAGCAAGGCTGCGGATTGAAGCCAAGCGGATGTGCTGTGCCACGCCCCGGTGATTTTGTCGCCCCGCCAGAAGGCTAACACCAGCAGGAAACCTGCGGCGGCCAGCGCGAAAATGCTCCAGTCTGCGTCCGACAGAGGTAGGCCGGCGCTTCCGTACAGCAGGCCGCTGACAAGAAGGGCGAGGGGCCCGAGCAAGCGAAGGTGGTTCATGGAATTCTTCCTCTTTGCCTTGATCTCCGGGCTTTGCCGGCGAGAACGGTCATCTGGATAACCTGTCATGCCTTTTTATTTTACTAATTTCGCATCAGCGGGGAGCGCGATTTCTGGTTTTCCTAAGGCTTTGGCGAGCAGCCGTATCGCCCGGATTGAACCATTTTTGCGCTTCATCGGTGCCTACGTGCCGCTCACCATGAGCCGGTCGCATAACGGCGCCTGTCGGCCAAACGACGAGTGCCACCTTTGGACAGGGGGCTTCCCGGCAGTGCGCGCTGCTTTCTTCTCCCCTTGGCGAAGCGATACCAGGGAAAGGGGCCAGTTCATTGTGGTTGTTCGTCCTTTTGCCGACACCGTCGAGTGGCAAGCAGCCGCGACTCGGCTGATGATGAGGGGCACAAGCCCGCAGCATGGGATTCCAGGCCATAAGCCGCTGGCCACAGATCTAAGAGTGTTAAGCAGTTACAGAGTTACGAGGTAACAAGGTTATACAGGGGAAATTCGTTTTTGATTTCAAAGTATTACGGGATATTTTGTCGGTGCCGCGACGAGTCTGTGTCGGCCTGCCGACGAGCTTGCGTCGGCCTGCCGACGAGTCTCCGTCGCCCAAAAGCCGTGCTGGCGTCGGCGTGGCGACGACGGCCATAACCGATGTCGGCGTCACGACGAGCGGCGCCTGTGGATAAGTTTGAGGCTTTGGTATCTTGCGGCCTGCGTCCAGCAATGTCGGTGTCGCGACGAATATCTGTCGGCGTCACGACGAGCGAACAGGGGAAAACATCGTCGCCACGCCGACATGTCCTTCGGGACGCTGGCATCCAGCCGCGGCCTTCGCCACAAATGCGCCCTGACCCGCAGCAGAGCGGGAGGATACGAATCGATGGACGAGCAGCAGCAGGCCTTCGTGTTCGGCCCGACCGACAGCCCCCTGGTGGGCAAGGTCAAGGGCGACCGCAACACCATGCGCTACAACTTCTTCTCGCTGCGGCGGGAGAAGGAGACCGAGCTGCCGCGCTACGACGACGGTACCGCCTGGATCGAGGTGGTCGGCACCAAGCACGGCGTCGCCTCGATCTGGGACAAGGAACTGCTGGTCTATTCGGCGTCCCTGCTGGCGGACAAGCTGAACCGTGGCGAGAAGCTGCAGCCGCGCATCACCTTCACCGCCCATGACTTCTTCATCACCACCGGCAGTACTCCAGGGGGGTCTGCCTATGAGAGGCTGGAGGAATCCCTGGCGCGGCTGAAATCCACCTTCATCCGCACGAATATCGAGACAGGTGGGGAGGGCGAGGATCGCGGCTTCGGCTGGCTGGACGAATACAAAATTCTCTACCGCCGCGGGCGGGACGGGCAGAAGCAGATGCGGGCGATCGAGCTGACGCTCTGCGCCTGGCTGTTCCGCGCCATCGTGCAGGACAAGCATTTCCTGACCTATACGCCCAAGTATTTCGAGCTGCCGCCGGTCGCCAAGCGCCTCTATGAGATCGCCCGCAGCGGCCCGCCCTGCGGGTTCCGCATGAACCTGACCAAGCTGCGCAACCGGGTGGGCACCACCCAGGACCTGCGCCGCTTCAAGTCAGAAATCGCCGCCTATGCCAACCACAAGCGCAGCCTGCCGGATTACGGCATCGCGCTGATCGACCCGCGCCTGCGCCGCGCGCTGGACAAGGGCTTTCCCAAGCCCGCGGGCCAGACGCCGCTGAAGGCCTGGATGGTCGCCTTCTACCCCACCAGCAACATCACCTCCCTCGAACCGCTGGAGACGATGCCGATGCTGGAGGAGGACGAGGCCGAACAGCAGGAAGCCGAAGCGCCGCTGGCCCAGGCCGTCTGATACACAACCGCCCCGCCAGGGCGAACGTCAGATCCCGAAAAAAGAAGATAGAGGCCTGGGGAATTCCTTCCCCCAGCCTTCATCCATCGCCTCAGGCCTTTCCCAAGGCCCGCTCCGGCCCCTGCACCCCCACCGACCCGTCACGGCGGAACACCACGCCCTGCTGCGCCAGGATCTGCTGGACCTTGGCCAGGGTGCGGCTGGTGACGTTGCCGCAGCTCTCGATCCGGCTCAGCGTGTTGACGGAAACGCCGGCGGCCCCGGCCAGCTCGCGCAAGGTGAGGCCGAGGGCCGCGCGTGCCATGCGGCATTGCGACGCCGTGATCAGCATGGCGGCCACGCGGTCAGCGTCCTGGCGTCAGGTCGATCTCGATTTCGCGGATCTCCAGCGCGGGGGAGGTGCCCAGGCGCACCCGCACCTGGCCGCCACGGGCCAGCCGGCAGATCTCGCGCAGGCAGGCATCCTGAATGCGCTGGGCGATATCGTCACCCAAATTGGCGATGCGGTCGCGCCCGACCTGAGCGCGCAGGCGGGCAGCGGCTAGGTGGGCGGTCTTGCGGCGGTGGATCAGTTTGATCAATGCAGCGGCCATGGTCTGGTGTCCTGTGCGGTCAGGCGTGGCGGAACAGGCGGCGCAGCACACCGCGCTGCGCGGTTTCCGCCAAAGCGGAAAGGAAGCCGGCCCCCATTCCCAGCGGGGCGCGGGCGGTCTGCCGGGTCTGGTCGAGGAAGCGCCTGGCGGCGGTGCGGTAGGCCCGGCCAACTTCGGTCCCGGCGTCCAGGCTGGCGGGACGGCCGGCATTGGAAGCGCGCAGCACCGAAGGACTATCCGGCACCAGCCCCAGCAGCGGCATGGCCAGGATGTCCTGGATCGCGCTCAGCGAGAGCATCTCGCCACGCCGCACGCGTTCCTCGTTGTAGCGGGTGACGATCAGGTGTTCGCGCACCGGCGCCATCCCATCCTGCGCACGGCGGGACCGCGCGGCGATATAGCCCATGATGCGGTCGGCATCGCGGACCGAGGTGATCTCGGGGTTACAGACCACCAGGGCGTGGTCGGCATGATGCAGCGCCATCATGGCGCCGTGCTCGATGCCGGCGGGGCTGTCGCAAAGGATGTAGTCGAATTCAGGGCGCAGCAGGTTCATGACATGGTCGATCGCCTCCGGCGTCAGTTCCCCCTTGTCCGCGGTCTGCGATGTCGCGAGCAGGAAGAGGTCCGGCACGCGCTTGTCGCGTACCAGCGCCTGCGCCAGCTTCGCCGTGCCATGGGCGACATGCAGGAAGTCATAGACCACCCGCTTCTCCACCCCCATGACGAGGTCGAGGTTGCGCAGCCCCATGTCGAAATCCACCACGCAGACGCGGTGCCCGGCCATGGCGAGGGCGGCGCCGAAAGCGGCGGTGGTCGTCGTCTTGCCGACGCCCCCCTTGCCGGAAGTGACGGTGATGACAGTCGCGGACATCGGGTTTCTCCCTGAGTCTGTCTGTTGAAGAGTGGCTGTTGAAGGTGGACGGCGGTCAGGGCAGCGGGCCGAAGCGCAGCGCCCCTTCGGCCAGGCTGATCTGGGCCGGGCGCTTGGCCCAGCCGGGCGGAAAATCCTCGGCGCCCAGGTAAAGCCCGGCGATCGAGACCATTTCCGCGTCGAGAACTTTCGCAAAGATGCGGGCAGCGGCATCGTCGCCCAGCCCCGCGCTGGCGGAGCCGCGCAGCGTGCCATAGACGTGGATGCACCCATCGGCGAGCAACTGGGCGCCGGGCGAGACCGAGTGCAGCACGATCAGGTCGGCCTCGGCCGCGTAGATACGCTGGCCCGAGCGCACCGGCTCGCTGACGATCACCGGCGGGCGCCGGATGCGTTCGGCGGAAAGGTTCTGGCGGGGTTCGGCCTCCAGCACGCGGCCCAGGCCGCTGGCCAGCGCCGCCTGCTCCACCTCGGCGTTCCGGGCGCGGAAGGCGGCGGGCACCAGGCCCCGCCGGCGCAGCAGTGCCACCGCCTCCGCCACGCGGGGGGCCGAGGCCGCCGGCAGGGCGGTCAGGTCCAGGATGGCGGGGGCATGGCGGAACAGGCCCGCCGTCGCCGCCAGCCTGGCGGTCAGAGCCCGGTCCAACTCCTGTACCGCGACATCGGCGATCTCGACGGTCAGGAAAGGGTGCACCCTGCCCCGCAGCCGCAGGGATGCCTGGCCTTGGCTCGGGTTCGGCGTTGTTATTGTCATGGGCAAGACCGCCTTCTGTCGGTGCGAACCAGAATATTTCGCATATCGCCGGACCCCGGCCATCCGCGCGATGGGAACCTCACCGGCTTAAGTCATTTGGATGTTTTTCGCAACAGATTTTCCCGGGCCATGGCCGGCATCAGCTCATCCGCACCATCATGGGTGCCGCCGCCGTGCTCAGGCCCTCCAGCCGCAGCAGCGCCTGCGTCATCCAGAGCCGGAACATCCCCTGCCGATCCCGGTAAGGGCCGTCGAGCTGCCGCTGCGCCACGGGAAGGCAGCGCCCCTGCAACTGCGCCAGAGCCACACGGCGCAGCACTGCGCGCTGCGCCGCCGGGCCCTCGGCCATCGGCGGCAGTCCCGCCGCCCGCATGAATGAGTCCAGGCTGCAACGCGGCGAGGATGCATCGTCCGGCAGGCTGGCGAGCGGCCGCAGGCGGCTCCCGTCCCAGACCAGCAGCCGCAGGTCGTGCCGGCCCATTCCGGGCGGCACGATGAAGCCGGGCACGTCACCTGGCCGCAAGGCCAGCAGCGAACCCAGCCAGTCCAGGCCGCCCGAGAGCAGGGCCGGGCAGGGGGGCAGGCTGGCCGAGGCCTCCAGCCGCGCGGCACCGGCCTCGTCCTGCACGATGCGCGAACCGCGCGTGGCGTGGTCCAGGCTCTCGCCGGCCAGCAAGGTGGTGAGATCAGGGTGGCGGAACAGCGGGTGCGGCGGCGCGCGGCGCGCGGCGCGGCCGCCAAGCAGCGCCACCAGCGCCTCGGCATCGGGCATCGGCAGCGGGTGGCGCAGCGTCGCGGCTAGTTCCAACCGAGCCTCGCGGGGTTCGCTCATGGCTGGCCCACCCGCGCCGTCAGCCGCAGGCGGCGCTCGGCGGCGGAGAGGGCGGCGTCCACGGCCGCGCTGTCGGCCACGACCACGTGCCGGTGCAGCGCGACCGGCGGCTCGTCATGCGGGTCGTCCTCGATCAGCACCGCTTCCAGCGGGCTGTCCGCCTGCACGGCGACGAAAAGCCCTTCCCGGTACTGCACCACGACGCGTGGCAATGACCCCGCCGGGCGCAGGGCCTGTTCCAGACGGGCCAGAACCTGGTCGAATTCATCCTCCGTACCCTCGGCCTGCACAAGGTCGAGGATCTCGCGGCCATCCAGCACGAGGCTGGCCTCGCCCGGCGCGCGGCGGCTGATCTCCATTCGGCTTCTCCTGAAATGACGCCAACCGCCCGCCACCGTGCCATGGGCTAGGCGCGCTTCGCAATTGTTTTTCGCATATCGGCCGCCGGCGGGCCGATTGACGCTGCGGCCGGGTGGCGGAATATGGAACCCTGTCCTCCTGGCCATTGCTTCATGCCAAACCTGCCTCATCAGGACGGCCCGCTTGCCCGGGTCGGCGCCTACGACCTGACGACCGCCGCCGGGCTGGCATTGCTGCGCCGCTTCGACGCGCAGTTCCACCGCCTGCCCTCCGGGATGCGGGAGGAGGCGGTGCGCGGGCTGGACCTGCTCCTGCCCCTGGCGGACCGGGCCGAGGGCATCCTGGTCCTGCCCGGTGGTGCCCTGGCCCGTCGTGATGGCGAAGCGGTCTTCATCTGTGACCCCGCATCGGCCGTCGGGCTGACGGCAGGCGCGGTGGCCTTGCGGGACTTGGTGCGACGGCTGCCTGAAGCCATCACCATCCAGCATGACGCGGCGGGCCTGCGCCATTCGGGGGAGGGGCCCTGTCCGCCGCAGACCGCCACGTTGCTGCCCCGGGCCGCGGCCCTGTCCGCCGCCGTGCCGGCTGTCGCCGAATGGCGGGGCGCGGCGATGATCCACTGGTATGCCGGCGGCGCCGTGATGTGGGAAATGGTGCCCGCGCCGCCATCCCTGGCCCTGGCCGTCAGCCTGACGGGCGAGGCGCTGGAACCGGGCAGCGTCCTGCCGCGCTTTCTCTGGGCCATGACCGGGCCGGACGAACGCTATCAGCATCTGTCATCCGGCCTTTTCGCGCATCTGGACGACGTGCTCGCCAACGAGGTCAGTGACACGCTGCGCTTCGCCCTGGTCGCCCGCTGGACCGATGGCGATGACAGCGTGGCCAGCCGCCTGGCCGACGGGCTGGGCCTTCTGCCCACGGCCTTCGGGGCGGAGGCGGCGCACCCGGCCGGCCTGTCGCCGCTCGCCGCCTGGGCGCGGATCGCGGCGGGGCTGGCGCCAGGGCAGGTGCTGTTCGGCATCGCGGCGGAGGCGCAGGAGCGCTGGGATGCCGCCCTGCGGCGCGGCTTCCTCGATGCGGCGCGCAAGGCCCTGCCGCCCACGGCCATGTGGGCGGCGGAGACGGAGGCTGGTGGCCCGGTGCCGTTACATGGGCTGGCCGCCGACCGGATGGCGCGCGCCGATGCGCCGGCCTGCGGCGCCCTGTTCCCGCTGGAGGAAGCCGAGCCGCCGCACAGCCTGCTGCGGCGGGCGCTGATGCTGGCGCGGTCGGCCGGCACGCCGCTGCTGGTGGCCGTGCCGGCCCTGGGCCTCTGCCACTGGGTTGGTGCCAGCGGGCCCGGTGCCGGCAATGGGGCGGCCTATGGCCTGGGTGCCGCTATCGACCTGTTCGAGGAGGATTAGCGGCCAAATCGTGCAATTTTCGCATGAGGCACAGGAAGAGCTTGCGAAAAAGAATGAGATCGGAAAAGCTGGGGCCGCTCGCATCACAAGGGGACGGTCGCGTGAAGATTCTGGTGGTGGATGACTATCCGACAATGCGCCGCATTGTGCGAAACCTGCTGGACCAGATCGGCTTCAAGGACGTCGAGGAAGCCGGCAACGGGGTCGAGGCGCTGGAGAAGATCAAGGTCTCCCGCTACGATATGGTGATCTCGGACTGGAACATGGAGCCGATGACCGGGCTGGAACTGCTGAAGCATGTCCGTGCCGACAGTGCTTTGTCGAAAACGCCCTTCATCATGGTCACCGCCGAGAGCAAGACGGAGAATGTGATTGCGGCCAAGCAGGCCGGCGCTTCGCAGTATATCGTCAAGCCCTTCACGGCCGAGACGCTGAAGGCGAAAATCGCCTCCGTCGTGGGCTGAGAGGTCGCGGTGAACGTGACATCCTCGCCCCAGGCCGCTCCTCAGCAGGGCCTGGCGCGCATCGCCGGTCATGTCGCCGCGATTTCCGGCGAGGTGGACCGTCTGCTGGGCCTGCGGATCGGTGTCGCGAGCGAGGGTGAAAACCTCGCCCAGGCGATCACCGAAATGCGCAACATGGCGAAGCTGCTGGCGGAGACGCGGGCAGAGATCGTCGGGCTGTCGCCGCCGCCCACCGGGCTTGGCGACACGCTGGACGCCGTGGTGGCGGAGACCGAGCGCGCCGCCATGGAGATCATGCAGCAGGCCGAGCGCGCCCAGGCGGCGGCCGGCCGGCTGCATGCCGGCACCTCGGCCGATACCAAGGCCGATTTAGCCGAGGTGGACGATGCCGCGACCTGCATCCTGATGGCCTGTGCCTTCCAGGACATCACGGGCCAGCGCATCGGCAAGGTGCTCTCGGCCATGCGCTATGTCGAAAGCCGCATCGCCACGCTGGTGGCGCTGATGGGCATCGGCCAGGAGGAGCGGCCGGCCCGGATGGACGGCGCGGCCGCCGGCTCGGACGCCGCGCTCCTGAACGGGCCCAGTTCCGGTGCCGAGGGTGGCCTGGGCCAGACAGCCGTGGACGATCTCTTCAGTTGACACGGCGGCCATCGCCCGCCGGGCGATGGCTTAGACCCCCGATACAGCCAGGAAGAATGCCATGGCGCTTTCCGTCGGCACTGAAATCGCGGCTTTGCCGGCTCCCGTCGAGGGCGGCCCGCGTCGTGCCGCCGCGCCGGGCTTCGCCGGGTTGATGGCGGCCTTGGCCCCCCCCGACGACGCGATGCCCGCCCTGGCCCAGGTCATGCCGCAGCCCGCCATGGCGCAACCCGGCATGGCGCGACAGGCCGTGACGCTTCCAGTCGGGGCGGCCACCACGGTCACGGCCGAATGGCCCTGGGCGATGCTGGCAGCCGCGGCGGAAGAGGCCGACGCGCTGGCCGGCCAGTTCCAGCTTTCCACCGTGCCGCCGCCGGAGGAACTGCCTTCCGATACCGCGGAGCAGCCGGTTCCGGCCTTGGACAGCGCGGCCGCTTTCCAGCAGACCGTCATGCCGGCCCCGCTGCCCGTCATGCCATTGTCCTTGCCACCGGCAGCCACGATGGAACCGGTCCTTACAGCGCCAGCCCTGACTACGCCGGTCCTGACTACGCCGGCTTCGGCCGCCCAAGTGAAGGAGGGCGGCATCGGGGATCTTGCCGCCAGCACGGCGGAGGCCCCGGCCCCAACGGCCCCGCCGGTCGCCACGCAAGCCTTGCCGGCGCCCGTGTCGCCTGTGACGCGCGAGCCGGCGCCGGCCGCCGGCGCGGCACAGCCGGAGCGAACCCCGCCCTATATTGCCTTGCCGCGGCAGGAGCCCTTGAGCCGCGCAGACCTGCCGGCGCCACCCCCGCTCGCCACGGCCGCCGCCGCGACGCCGCCGGCCATGGTCATGCCGGCCGCCGGCATCCAGGCTGTCGCCGAGTCCGCCTTGCCGGCGGCGGCAGCCCGGCCCGCCGAACTCCGCCGCCCCGCCCCGGCCGCGAGCAAGCCGGCACCCGAGGCCATGCCGGTGGAGGCACAGGAAACGCCATCGCCCCAGGCGGCGCAGCCCATCGCTGCTGTGGCCCCGTCGGTGGAAAATTCAGTGCTTGCCAGCGGCGCACGACCCACGCCTTCATATGGCGTGCCGGTGCCGGTGCCGGTGCCGGTGCCGGTGCCGGTGCCGTTGGCGGCGGAAGGCGTTGCCGCGCCCCTACCAGCGTCGGTCGAGAAGCCCGCCTTGCCGGCACCCATGCCCATCGTCATTCAGCCCGCCGAGCCAGACCTGGCGGCACGGGCTGACGCTCCGCAGGCGGCCGCCGCGCCGCTGGCCTGGCGGCCGCATCAGGTGACGGAGGCCGGGCAACAGATCGCGCTGCGCGCTGCCCGCGCTTCCGCACAGGGCGTCGACACTGTGTCTGTCGACCTTCGCCCGCCGGAACTGGGCCGCGTCGAACTGCGGCTGACCTTCCACGAGGGCAAGGTGCAGGTCACGATGGTGGCCGAGCGCGCCGAAACCTTCGAGGCGCTGCGCCAGGATCGTGCGAATCTGGAGCAGCAGATGCAGCAGGTTGGTCTGGATCTCGGCGGCGGCGGACTGGACCTGCGGCATGGCCGCCTGCCACGCGAGGCGCCGGACGAAACACGTCCTATCGCCGACACGGCCCATGCGGCAGCCGGCAATGAGGACGGCACCGACGCCGCCGCACCGCAGCGCCCCCGGTCGGACAGCCTCATCGACCTGATCGCCTGACAAAACCTCGTCCTAGGATTTCCAAGCCATGGCCATTAATGCCATCAGCCCGACCAACGGTGTCGCCAGCACCGCGCCGGCAACGAGCCTGAGCAATTCCAGCCAGGATTTCGACCGTTTCCTGAAGCTGCTGACAGCGCAGATGAAATATCAGGACCCGATGCAGCCCACGGACCCAACGCAGTTCGTGGCGCAGCTCGCGCAATTTTCCCAGGTGGAGCAGCAGACCAAGAGCAACACGCTGCTACAGTCCATTTTGGAACAGATGAGCGGCAGCCTGTCACAGAACGCAGCGCTGATCGGCAAGAGCGTGCAGACGGCGATCAGCAGCGTCACGCTGCCATCCAGCGGCAATGCGGCGGCTGTGTCGGTTTCGATATCCGGTACAAGTGCCTTGAAGAACTTGCGGATCGAAGTGCTCGATGGCAGCCGCAACGTGCTGCGGACCGTCACAGCGGCAAAGGGGGACACGACCTTCGCCTTCGACGGCAAGGATGCGAATGGCAGCCGCATGGCCGCCGGCAGCTACGCTGTCCGGGTGGTGGGCGAGGACGCCAACAACACGCGCCAGAGCGCCGGCAGCATCACCAGCGCCGGCAAGATCACCGAGGTTCGCCGGGATTCGAGCGGCGGTTACCTTCTGGCGCTGGAGAACGGCAATACCGTGGCCCTCGACGAACTTTCGCGCCTGACGCAGTAGGAGGCAAGGGGCCGCCGGAGTGCGGCCCCGCGACCTTCAGCTATGGATCAGGCGGGTGATGACCACGTCGCGCAGCCCTTCCTCCCGCACTTTTGCCAGGCTGTCGTAGAGACTATCCCGCAGGATGCCGGGGTCGGTCTGGCCCGGGCGCAGTTCATTGCGTTCCGACATGGCCATCAACCGGCGCAGCACCGCTTGGCGCAGGAGCGGCGACAGGTCCTTGAATCCCTGGGTTTCCTCGCTTTTCGTCTCCAGCGTGACGGAGACCACGACGTAATTCATTCGGCGGCTGGAAACCGGCAAATTGACCGTGAAATCGCCCAGCGCCAAAAATTCGAATTCTTTCTTCGGGCCTTCGGCAGCCATGGCGGAGCCGATGGCCAGGGACGGCACCAGGATGGCGGCGGCCAGGGCACCGAGCAAGGCGCGGCGAATATGCGATGTCGGCATCGGTCACTCCGGTCTGGGAACAGAGCGAATTTCGCAAATCGGGGTGCCGCCGTCAATTAAAATGTCTCTTTTTATGTGACATGGATCGAAAAACTATCCTGGGCGTTGAAAGCCTTTCTGCGCCCAGACGATGCCGATGATCTTCGCCACGGCCTCGAACTGCGCCGGAGGAATGGTCTGCCCCAGTTCCACCGATGCATAGAGCGCCCGTGCCAGCGGCTTGTCCTCGATCACCGCGACGTTCGACGCCTGTGCCAGCTCGCGGATCCGCCGCGCCAGCGCATCGACGCCCTTGGCCACACATACCGGCGCGTCGTCACGGCCGCGTTCGTAGCGCAGCGCGACGGCGAAATGGGTGGGGTTGGTCAGCACCACCGTCGCGCTCGGTACATCCGTCATCATCCGCCGCTGCGAGCCCTGGCGCTGCTTCTTGCGCCGCGCCGCCTTCACATGCGGGTCGCCCTCGGTGGAGCGCATCTCTTCCCGCATTTCCTGGACCGTCATGCGCTGGCGGCGTGCGTATTCGAAGCGCTGGAAGCCAATATCGATCGCCGCGATCAGGGCCGCCACCAGCGTCACCGCGAACAGCACCACCACGATCATGTGGGTGACGATGCCGGGGAAGGCCGCGGGGTCCAGTCCCGCCATGCCGGCGCTGTCCTCATAGAGCGGCCGGCCGACCACCCAGCAGGCGAGTGCCACGGCGCCGGCCTTCAGGACGCTCTTGCAGAACTCGAACAATGCCTTCAGCCCGAACATCCGCTTCAGCCCCGCCATGGGCGAGACGTGGGAAAGCTTCGGCCGCAGCCTTTCACCCGCCACGACCACAGTGTTCTGCAGCAGGTATGGCAGCAGCGCGCCGGCCAGCAGCAGGCCAAAGACCGGCAGCAGGGCGACGGCGATGGCCTCGGCCACCGCATGGCCCGCGGCGCGATAGCCTTCCGCCGTCAGTTCCAGCAGGGCGTCGGGCTGCTCGATCAGCGGCAGCAGGATCTCGCCGACCCGCCGCGCGGCCAGCCCGCCGCCAAGCCCCACCGCGAGCAGCATCGCGGCATAAAGGCCGAGGCTGGACCCTTCGCGCGAGGCCGGGACGTCGCCCTTTTCGCGCGCCTGGTCCAGCTTGCGCTGGGATGCGTCGAGAGTTTTTTCCTGGCCGCTTTCCTCGGACATCAGCGCCCCAGCACGAAGACATCGGCATAGGCGCCGAGGCTTTCGCTAACGATGCCGGGTGCCGCGAGCGCCAGCAGTTGCAGTCCCGCCATCAGCAGCGCCGGGGCACCGATCATGAAGACCGGCATGGCCGGCATGGCGCGGTTGATGCCCGCCATCGCCAGGTTGAACAGCATGGCGAGCGCGAGGAAAGGCATGGAGAACTGCATCGCCAGCCGGAAGGCGCGGGCGACCATGGCCGTCACCGCCTCCGCCGAGGCCGCCAGCGGCGGCGGCATGCCCAACGGCACGATATCGTAACTCTCGGCCAGGGCGCGCAGCCCGATCTGATGGCCGCCCACCGTGAACAGCGCGGCCAGCCCGCCGACATACAGCGCCGCGCCGATCACGGCGGCATTGTCGCTGCCGATGCCGAAGACGAAGGCGTTGCTCAGGCCGATATTCTGCCCGATCACCTGCCCGGCGATTTGGATGGCCGAGAGCAGCACCCGCGACAGGGTGCCGAGCAGCAACCCCGTCGTGACCTCCACCAGCACGGCGGCGATGATGCTCCAGATGCCCGGCGCCGGCACCGCCTGGCCCGCCAGTGGCGCGATGCAAAGGGCGATGGCCAGCCCCGCCAGCACGCGCACCCGCACCGGCACCGCATGTTCGCCGAAGCCAGGCAGGATCATCAGCGCCGCCGAGATGCGGCAGAAGACCAGGGCCAGCCGGTAGATCTCGGCCGGCAGCCAGGTCGCCAGGGGCAGGGCGGTCTCCACTCTTAGATCTGGCCGACCGTGCGCAGCTTGGCGCGCTGGTGGACCTCGGCATGCGAGATGACGGCGATGGTCGGGTTGATGCGCTCCACCAGGTGCCGCACGAAGGGGCGCACCTGCGCCGAGGTCAGCACCGCCGGCCAGTCGCCCTTCGCCGCCGCCTCCGCGATGCGGGTGCGGGTGAGGCTGACCAGATCCTGGATCTTGCTGGGCGCCATGGCGAAGCTGCGGTGGTCGCCTTCCTCATGGATGGCGGTGCTGACTTCCTGTTCCCATTCCGGCGAGAGCAGGATGGCGGTGATATAGCCATCCTCCTGCGCCAAACCACGGCAGATCTGCAGCGACAGCCGCTGCCGCACATGCTCCGTCAGCATCGAGACGTTGCGGGTGAAGCCCGCCGCCTCGTGCAGCGCCTCCAGGATCAGCGGCAGGTTGCGGATGGAGACGCGCTCGGCCAGCAGGGTGGACAAGACCTTCTGCACCGTCGCCAGCGGCAGGACGGACGGGATCAGGTCGCCCACCAGCTTCTGCTGTTCCTTCTCGAGCCCGTCGAGCAACTTCTGCGTCGCCGCATAGCCCTGCAACTGCGACATGTAGCCCTTCAGCACCTCCGAAAGATGCGTGGTCAGCACCGTCTCGGCATCCACCACCGTCAGGCCCTGGGACATGGCGGTCTCGCGCAGGTGCGGCTCGATCCAGCGGGCGCGGATCTTGAAGGAGGGCTCCTGCGTATCAGTGCCGGGCACGCCGATATCCTGCCCGCCGGGCGCGAAGGCCAGCAGCTTGCCCAGCATCAGCGCCTCCCGCGCCACCTCGACCCCCTGGACCTGCACAGAATACTCGCCCGAGCCCAGGTCCATGTTGTCCTTGATCCGCACGGCCGGCAGAATGAAGCCGAATTCCAGCCCGAAGGCGCGGCGCAGCTTCTTGATCTTTTCCGTCAGGCTGCCCTGGCGGCCCGCCGTCAGCGACACCAGGCCCATGCCAAGCTCCAGCCGCACGGGGTCCACGCGGATCAGCTCGGCCATGGATTCCTCGCGTGGCCCGGCCTCGGGCTCGGCGGCACCGGCCGCCGCCTCCGCCGCGCGGCGCCCGACGGCGCGATGCGCGAACC